>DUDC01000125.1:62560-113933 GCA_012959465.1 Planctomycetaceae bacterium | reverse complement strand
TCCGTTCGGAGTCAAACGGATCCAGTTTGTCACTCTGGGAATTAGCCTACCCGCCGGGTTACTGAATGGCGTTAACCCGCAGATCCTCTCCTATCTATTGGCAGTTCACGCTCCTTTAGGCCCTCGGTCGCGCGCGCAGGCGTCTACTTGAACCGGCCCATCGATGCTTGCGGGCGGCCGGTGAAATCAGCAGCACCAATGTGACGAGCGTCGACGTGATTTAATCGTGAATCAGCCGGCACGGGTTTGCCCATATTGTGCCTGTGTTCGGTACAGGTGATGCCGACGGAGTTAGCGTGCGATTCCCGATCGAAAAGAACATTCGACGGACGTTACTTTCCGGGCCAGCTTCGACATACGCGTTCTAACTCCGACAACGCGCCACCATCTTTCTCTTCATTCAGCGCGACCTCGTCCGACCTCGTCCCACTCGCCCCACTCGTCCGACCCGTCCGACCCGAGGATCGTTGGCAGTCGGTACTCGTCCAACGTTCCCGGCTGGTCGTCGCTAGGCGAATTGGTCACATCGAGTTGTTCATCGGAATACTCATTGCGGACGTGTGCGTCCAATGCCACGGGAGTCACGGGCTCGCTCTGTCCGTTGCGAAGCGCTTCGCGAGCATCTTCATACCAGCCGGCCAATTCGGCGGAATCGTCGGCCATCTGACCTCGTTGCATCCAAGCTCGCAATAGTGCATCAGCCGTCTCGTGACGGCGGTCATACTCTTCACGATCGCCGTGGCACTGTGCGTAGATTTCGACACGGTAGCCACAAGCTGTGTCCTCCACGTCAGCGGGAACGGCGGCGATAGTCGATAGTCCGAGGATGCAAGCAAGGAGCATAATTAAAAACCGCAAAAAGTGGGAAAAATTGACACATTGGCGTATATAAATACTAGGGTGCGGTTGAGCCGAGGCAATCCAGGTGGGTTCGTTGCGATAACGACGGACAAATTCGCGACCAGTGGCAAGGGTCTTAAGGATCCTCCGACGGCCTTTTCTTTGCTTACAAACCACGTTGGCTTGTCGATGCTACGATTGAAGGCCAAAATAAAATATACGTGCGTGGAGATCGTTTCACGCTCGCTTCAATACCTCTCGCGATTCGAGGCTCCTCATGCCAATTGAAGTGACTTGCCAGTGCGGAAAACGGCTCAAGGCCAAAGACGAAATGGCAGGAAAGCGGGTCAAATGCCCAAACTGCAGTCAGCCACTGCAGATTCCGGCGGCCGTGCAGGCCGAGAATAACATGTTCGCCGGCCTCTTCGACGAGGAGGGGCTCACCCAGACCGACGGGCCGGTCTGCCCATCCTGCAAAACGGGCGTCAACGAGGGCGCTGTGCTCTGCATTCAGTGTGGCTACAACTTCGAGATGGGAGAGAAAACCCGAACAAATCGTAGCCGTACAGAAACGAAGCGCAAGGAGATAGCTACGCCGGAAGAAAATGAGGCGGGTGCCGAGGTCAAATCCATACTTCGCAAGGCAGCCGAGAGTGAGAATGAAGAACAGGACATGGACGACACCGAACGCTATGGAACAGGCGTGCAGTCGTGGTTGTTTGCCTTGGTGATGGTCGTGCTGCTCGGAAATCTGTTAGGCGGCATGTACTACTACCACGTGATCTACGCGCCGAGTCAGGAAACTTCCGACGACGATGACGGACAGGTGTGATCTTACCGCCTAAGCCATGTCAGAATCACGCTTTATGTTATTACGCGTACTGGCCTAATCGATCGCCCCGATCTTCTTGTTCGGTTCAAGACTTCATCCTCAACGGTCAAGTCTGTCAATATGGCAGCAGCCGTAGGTGACGGAGGTCCCTCGCTGTGGATCTCCAATGGGCAAGGCGGAATCTGCCCCTCATTTCGGCGAAATCCCGTGGCCCGTACAATGCGGTGGCCACTAAGCGGGGCCAGATGGCCAGAAAGTTAGAGTTTGGCGCGCCAGTTGCCCTTTACGGTGGCTTGCTCTTCGACCGCCGAATTGACAGCGGTTCTCAGCAAATCCGGGTAATTATTTAGCCATACGTGGCTTGCGATTTAGTAACAGATTTAGTTTTGGAGGAAACCCAGAATGGCGACGGCGACCAAGAAGACCAGTAAGAAGAAGAGTGGTCTGAAGCTTCAACCTCTAGGTGACCGTGTGGTCGTCCAGCGAGAAGAGTCGGAAGAGACGACGGCCGGTGGAATCGTGCTTCCTGACTCGGCCCAAGACAAACCCGCCCGTGGGCGAGTGGTCAGCATCGGAACCGGTCGTTTACTTGACGACGGATCCCGTAGCGAAATCCAAGTCAAGGAAGGTGATCGTGTGATTTTTAGTAGTTATGCCGGCGAGACCTTCAAGGTCGGTGATGATGAGCTGTTGCTCATGCGGGAAGACGACATCCTGGCCGTTATCGAAGACTAGACAGGTCGTGAATCCAACCTGGTCTTATAGAGAAACAATTGAGGAGAAATACAGCGATGGCGAAAATTATCGCTTATGATCAAGAGGCTCGTGAAGCCATTCGACGTGGCGTGTCCAAATTGGCACGTGCCGTTAAGGTGACCCTTGGCCCGCGGGGCCGCAACGTGATCCTGCAAAAGAGCTTTGGTTCTCCAACAGTCACCAAGGACGGTGTGACGGTCGCCAAAGAGATCGAATTAGAAGACGTCTACGAGAACATGGGCGCCAGTATGGTTCGCGAGGTCGCCAGCAAGACCAGCGACGTCGCTGGTGACGGAACAACGACGGCAACGCTCCTGGCCGAAGCGATCTTCAACGAAGGTCTTCGCGCGGTCGTGGCGGGCGTTAACCCCGTCCAAATGAAATCTGGGATCGAGAAAGCTGTCGCCGACCTGTCCGCTAAACTGTTGTCAATGGCGATCAAGGTAAAGAACAAAGATGAAATGGCCAATGTGGCTTCCATCGCGGCAAACAACGACCCAGAAATCGGCGAATTGATTGCGAAAGCCATGGAACGCGTTGGTAAGGACGGTGTGATTACGGTCGACGAAGGCAAAGGCCTGGGGACGGAAGTCGAGTGGGTCGAAGGGATGCAGTTCGATCGCGGCTACCTCTCACCTTATTTTGTCACCGATTCGACAACGATGCAGGCCGTACTTGATGATTGTTACGTCTTGGTCTTTGAAAAGAAGATCACGAACATCAAGGATCTAGTTCCGGTTCTCGAGGCGATCGTTCAGCAAAACAAATCGCTGTTGATCGTCGCTGAGGATGTCGAGGGCGAGGCTTTGGCGACTCTAGTGATCAACCGCCTGCGAGGCACCTTCAAGTGTGTCGCCGTCAAGGCACCAGGTTACGGCGACCGTCGCAAAGCGATGATGGAAGACATTGCAATTCTCACTGGCGGAACTGCCGTCTTTGAAGCGTTGGGTATCAAGCTCGAGTCGCTCCCAATCACGGACTTGGGCATGGCCAAGAAGGTGATCGTCGATAAGGACAACACGACCATTATCGAAGGTGCTGGCAAGAGTGCAGATATCAAATCTCGTATCGATCAACTTCGTCGCGAAATTGACAACGCGACAAGCGACTACGATCGCGAGAAGCTCGAGGAGCGGTTGGCAAAGTTGGCAGGCGGTGTCGCCAAAGTCAACGTAGGTGCCGCCACCGAAACCGAAATGAAAGAAAAGAAAGCACGTGTCGAAGATGCTCTTCATGCCACCCGCGCTGCGGTTGAAGAAGGCATCCTCCCCGGCGGTGGCGTTGCTCTGCTTCGCTGTGCTGCGTCGGTCAAGCCAAGCGATTCCCTCACCGATGACGAATTGGTTGGATATAACATCGTGTTGCGTTCCTGCCGCGCTCCGCTAGCCGTAATCGCCGAGAATGCAGGCCAGGACGGTGGGATCGTGTGCGAGCGGATCGCTGAATCGAAGGGAAACAAGGGATACAACGCACTGACAGACACTTACGAAGACCTGGTCAAAGCCGGCGTCATCGATCCCGCAAAGGTGACGCGTACCGCGTTGGCCAATGCAGCAAGTGTTGCCACGTTGTTGCTGACCAGTGATGCCCTGATCGCCGAGAAGCCAAAAGACGATGGCGGCAAGGGTCACGGTGGCGATCACGACATGTATTGATCTCCATCGACGCAGATGACAGAAATTTAAGAGCCTCGCGATACAAATCGCGAGGCTTTTTTTTCGACCAATCTTACCCAAACGATGATCGAGATCAAGTTTGCTGCGAGGCGAACAGACAGCCGAGTTAACCTATTTCCAAATGTGTGAAAATCAACCTTCGCCAACATGACCCAACAGAGAGGGGCTAGAATTCCCTGCTGTGGCGATCACAGATGCGGAATTCGCGCCCTTCGCGGGAGAAACGAATATGAGTCAGTTCAAAGAACGCACCGCGTTGGTCACCGGCGGTGGTCGCGGAATAGGACGAGAATGTTGTCTGCGGCTGGCGGAACAAGGTGCGAAGGTTGTCGTCAACTTTCGCTCCAATGAAGCGGCCGCGGATGAGACGGTACGGAACATTCTCGATGCCGGGGGTGAGGCAATTGCCGTTGGCGGTGATGTAGCGGATGAATCGCAAGTCGCACATCTTGTCGAACGGTCGGTCAGGCACTTTGGGCCTGTCGAGTTGCTGGTGAACAATGCTGGGATTTTTGACTACATCTCGCACGACGAAACCACTTTGGCCGTCTGGCAACGGACAATGGATGTCAATCTAACTGGGCTCTACATGGTCACTTGGGCCGTCAAGGACTCGATGATTGAGCGGGGGTTCGGTCGCATCGTCAACCTTGCCTCCATCGCCGGCCTGCGGCCGCGTCCGATGTGCATTGCCTATGCGGCTAGCAAAGCGGCAGTCGTCAGCTTTACACAGAGTACAGCGGAAGCCTGGGCCAACACGGGTATAAGAGTGAACGCGATCGCTCCAGGCTTGGTCGATACTGAGATCCTCGATGGCGTCTCCATCGAAGCGAGGCAGCGGCTCATCGACAGCACGCCACTTCAGAGAATCGGACAGTCGAGCGAGATCGCCGATCTTGCCTGTTTCTTACTGTCCGACCAATCGAATTACATCACCGGACAGACGATCGTCGCCGACGGCGGCCGCGTGATGCTCCCCTAACGTCGACCTCCCCTATAGCAACTCGGGGATCGCTTTGCCAAATGGGAGCATTGGCATCGGACGTCCACTGAAATCGAGGAAGTTACGAGTGTCGTCGACGCCGAGGTGACGGAAAACCGTCGCCCACAAGTCGTTGGGCGATAGCGCATACTCGACCGGTTCTTCGCCTTTGCTGTTGGTTGCGCCGATCACCTGACCTGTTCGCATCCCGCCGCCGGAAACGAGCATGCTCATAGCACCCGGCCAATGGTCGCGCCCCGGCTGCATCACTTTGCTCTGCGTGCCGGTTTGATGATTGAGTCGCGGCGTTCTTCCGAATTCGCCCGTCACGACCAACATGACCTTCTTGTCCAATCCACGGTCGTAAAGGTCTTCGATCATGGCCGTGATCGTGTGATCGTAAATCGGAAAACGGATCTTTGCGTCTTCAAAGATGTGGCAATTGACCGCGTGCGAATCCCAGTTGTAAACGCCCGTCTTTGGCTGCTTAATTCCCGACTGGTAGGGGTTTTCCATGACAACCGTAACCCACGGAACACCTCGCTCGACGAGGCGTCGAGCAAGCAGGGCGCGTTGCCCCCAACCGTGTCGACCAAAACGGTCGCGGACCGCGACGGGCTCCTGCGCAATATCGAACGCCTCACGCACTCTGGCTGACGTCAGCATGCGGGCCGCTCGGTCGTGGAAGACATCCATCGTCGTCATCGCCGCGCGTGAATCAACTTCACGCCGCAACCTGTCAAAGCTGCGCAACAGTGTGAGGCGATCATCCAACCGGTCGCCCATCGATTTGTCCATTTCGATATTCTGGACCTTGAAGTTCTTCCCGTTTGGATCCGACGAGATTCGAAAGGGGTGCGTATGCTTGCCTAGATAGGCCGAGCCGAAACTAAACGTATCAACACTGTTGACTCGCCCTGACCCCAACACGAGGTAATTCGGTAGTCCACCTGTGTCGCGCTTGTTTTCCAAGTCAAGCGATGCCATCGATCCAACACAGGGAGCGTCGTTGACAAAACCGGTCGGCGTGGCGGGTTTCCGTCCTGTCAAGAAACGCTTGTGGCCACCACCATGGTCAGCAAACGTATGGTGGATGGAGCGAATGATGTTAAATTTATCTGCGATCCGCGCGTGCTTTGGAAACAACTCACACACGTCGATACCCGGGACGTTAGTACGAATGGGAGAGAATGCACCGCGGTAGTCGCTGGGAGCGTCTGGCTTCATGTCGTACGTTTCCATATGAGGTGGACCTCCTGGAAGCCATACGAAGATCACGGCCGTTTCCTTGTTACCACCACCGGATGCAGCGGCAGCCGTTTGAGCACGCAGTAGATCTGCCAGTCCAACACCACCTGCGACGGCGCCGAACTCCAAGAATGACCGTCGCGACATCGGACCACGGCACGGTGAAGACGAAAGCCGGGGCATCATAAGTCGAACCTCGATTCAAGTTCTCTCGCGGTCGATTTTGAACGCGAGGGTAAATGCGGCGTTACTCGATTATTCGTTAGATGACACGACAACGCAAGCCAGACAATTCCCACCGGCACAAGGGGCCGGTGGGGTTAACTCCACAAAACGACTAAATCAACAGGCTCCAAGGCCAATGGGGTTCCTGGGTTCAAGTCCCAAAACTCCATTCGAGTTCAAATCGTTCGAGAAATGCGACCATGAAGCGGTGTCGCTCGGCGGCCAGTCGACGACCAGAGGCAGTATTCATGCGTTCTGTCAACAACAAGAGTTTTTCATGAAAGTGGTTGATGCTGGTCGTCCGCGATGCCTTGTACTGCTCAAACGTATCGTGCATCGATGGGTTGGCGTCGGGATCGTGAATCGGCTGCCCGACATGGCCACCGTAGGCGAATACACGCGAAATGCCGACTGCTCCCAGGGCATCCAATCGGTCGGCGTCTTGAACACACTGCCCTTCCAAAGTCGACGGACGCGTCTCGACACCCGCTCCTTTGAAGGAGACTTGGCCGACGATATCGACGACGGCTGCCACCGTCTCGTCGCTCAACCCAAACGGCGACAGCCACTCACCGGCAACACGAGGGCCAGCTGCCTCGTCACCGTCGTGAAATTTCCAATCGGCAATATCGTGAAGCAGCGTCGCCAGCTCGACAATGTCGACGTCGGCACCCTCCTCCCGGGCAATAAAAACGGCACTGTTGCGTACTCGCCAAATGTGCCACCAGTCGTGTCCAGTCGTGTCGCTGGCGAACCGTTCTTTAATGTGAGCTCGAGTTGCCTCGATCGCTTTACACAGCGGGTCCATGGCCCAAACTCTTTCTATGTCAGTGGGTTACCAGTTTCAGCACAACATCCGAATGGAATCGGGACGGGCGTAAACTGGGAATCAAGATTGGCTTAACAACGAGCGACTGCCGATTCGTAGTATAGGTAATGCAGAGGCCGCCATTTAACACTGCCGATGATTGTGGCTTGAGGTGGCCAGCGGTGGACACGGTGGGTAGAATGGGTAGTTAGGTGCTGTTATCTCGCCCTTACCTAAATGGGTATGAAACTGCTACTTACACCCCCCGTCATTCAACCGATCATGTCAGTTTACTCCCGGTAACAATGACATGCTCGGCCCGCCTAAAACCAACTCGCCACGAAAACAAACTCGCCTACTACGGTGAGCAACGCCAACTACAAGTATCGAAGGGCACTCAATGAGTATTGCAACCGAACGGCGAAGTAATCGTCGCAGGGGTCGCGTCGCTCCGAACGATGCACAAGAAGTCCAAGCGACGTCGATGCCGGTAGAATCGCAATGGAATCGGACTAGAACGCGGTTGGTCCGTATATTCATCTGGGGGCTGGTTCTTGCCGCAATGGCCGGTGGAGCTTGGTCGGCGCAACAGTACTTCGTTGCAGAGCATGGGCCCAATCGTGCTCACCTTATTTTCCACACGGTCAGCCGCAAGGATCTGGCAATTAATGTCAGCGAACGGGGGAACCTGGAGAGCCAAGCGAACATTAAGGTCTATTGCGAAGTGGACGACGTTCGCAAGGATGGCATCAACGGAACTCCGATCTTATCGATCATTCCCAACGGAACGTCGGTAAAAGAAGGCGACTTGTTGGTCGAACTCGATTCCGCGGCGCTTCGCGAGTACCTTGACGTGCAAACACTGGCGACGCAACAGGCAGAGGAACTGTGCCTGCTTGCCCAGGCAAAATACGACAATCAAAAGAGCAGAAACGAAACCGCCAAAGCGGAATCCGAGCTTACGGTGCAGTTGGCGAAACTTGAATTGCGGATGTTTCAGGATACTCAAAGCGGCACACATAAGTTGGAAGTTGAGGAGATCAAACGGAGTATTGACGACCTGAACAACGATATCCTGGCAGCTCAAGCAAATCTTGAACTGAAGCGCAACGACCGCGATGGAATCGAATCCCTTTTCAAACTTGGCTATGCAGGAAAGAGTGAGTGCGAACGATGTCGATTGGATTTCCTCCAAGCAGAGAGCAGTTACGCCGCTAACATCAACCGCATGAAAACACTGCTCGCCAAACTGACAAGAAAAGAAACTTACGAAAAAGAGATGGAGCAATTGAAGCTCGACGGGAAGTTTGACACGGCAGAGCGGAGCCTGACACAAGTTGTCCGCAACAACGAGGCGGAAATAGCACAGGCGAAAGCGTCCATGGAAGCCCGCACCGATATGCTCAAGAAGGAGCAGGAGCGGTTGGCGTTGTATCAAAAGCAATTCGACAAATGCAAGATCTACTCGCCGTCGGAAGGAATGGTAGCCTACGCTGTCTCCCGCGAAGGTGAGATTCGCGAGGGTGCCAACGTCAGGATGCGTCAGAGAATCCTCTCGATTCCCAATCTTAAACACATGCAAGTAAAGACTTCGGTTCATGAATCGGTCTTGGACCAAATCAAACCTGGCATGCCAACGTCGATAACCGTTGAGAGCTTCTCAGATCAGTCGTTCGCTGGGACCGTAAAGTCGGTGGCCGTGTTGCCGGAACACACTAGCTATTACAGCTACAGTCAATCTAAGGTCTACCAGACGGTCGTCCTGATTACCGACGAAGTGGAGCGACTTAAACCAGGAATGACGGCGATCGTCGAGATTCACGTGGATCGTCTCGAGAAAGTTCTCACCCTGCCTGTTCAAGCAGTGACCAAAGAGGACAAACAGGTGTTTTGCTTCGTGAATACGCCTGACGGCCGAATTGAGCGACGTACGATTGAAGTCGGTGTTTCGAATGAGCTAGAGGTTCATGTCATTTCTGGCGTTGAAGAGGGTGAGCAGGTCGTCCTCAACCCGACCGTTTTGCTCGACCAGATGCAGTCGGGCGACTTACAACCTCCGGCGTCGAGCACAAAAGCTGCCAAGGGAAAGAGTAGCAGCGGATGATTCTGGCGACCATAAGGCTCGGCATTCGCAACCTCTCATTACACAAGTTGCGAAGTTTCTTGACGATGCTAGGAACGATCCTCGGTGTCGCATCTGTGATTTCAATGATTGCCGTGGGTGAGGGATCCAAACGTCACGCGGTCGAACAGATCCGACAGCTGGGCTCCACCAACGTCATACTCCGTAGCGTCAAGCCGCAGCAAAAGAACGAATCGAATGGCTCCAGCAGCGGGAGTCAACAACAAGTCTCCCGAGTCCTGAACTATGGCTTAAAATACGCCGACTTTCGACTGGTCAGCGCGCTGCCAACATTAGACATGAGCGTTCCTCTCGTTGTACTCCGCAAAACGGCCTACAACGGCAAGCGGCAAATGGGCAATGCTCGCGTCGTCGGAACAGTTCCTGAATACCTAAAAATCAAAAAACTCAGTGTACGTCGCGGTCGTTTTTTCTCTCCTGACGACATCAAGGCAACGGTCAACGTCACCGTACTGGGACCAGGAGCGGCCCAAAGACTCTTCGGCTTTGACGACCCGATGGGAAAACTAGTTTTGCTTGGTGAAGGCGCATACCGCGTAATCGGCGTCCTTCGATCACAACATTCCGCCGCCTCATCGGCTGGTGGAGTTGGTATCAGCGACCAGAATGAGGATATTCTCATTCCACTTTCATGCGCCCGTAATCGTTTCGGGGAAGTGCAGGTGATCGTCCGTGCTGGAAGCCGTGAATACGAACGTGTGGAATTGAGTGAGATCACACTGGCCGTATCGGATGAGCTGCTCGTAAGCCAAACAGCGGCTATGGCGAGACGGCTGCTGAAAAAGCACCATCCGGGTGGAGATGACTTTGAAGTTCAGGTTCCCCTCGAACTACTGGCACAAGCGGAACGAGAAAAGCAAATCTGGAACATGGTTCTCGGTTCGATTGCCGGCATCTCTTTGCTGGTCGGCGGCATTGGCATCATGAATATCATGCTGGCCACCGTGACAGAGCGCACGAAGGAAATTGGGATTCGCCGCGCATTGGGCGCGCGGCAACGCGACATTGTGTTCCAGTTCCTGGTCGAGACAACTGCGCTCTCAACCATCGGTGGAATCGCGGGAATCGGTGTTGGTCTCGTAATCCCGGTCGCCGTCACGAGGATCTTTGGCATTGAAACGGCCATCGCCTGGTGGAGCGTCGGACTGGCCTTCATCATCTCCGTACTCACGGGCATCGTTTTCGGTGTCTATCCGGCCCGCCGAGCTGCATTGATGGACCCGGTCGAGGCCCTGCGGCATTAGCGCAAGCTCAGTCATACGGCAGCAAGTTCATTTGCGCTGCGCGGTTGTGTCCCCAACGAGAATTCGCCGCCACTCGAAATCGCGGCTGAATGCCACTTCCAACGCCATAGAGAGTTTCAGATATGTCCGTGGTTTCCTTCATTCGGGGGTATTTTCGCTGACCGTTGCCGTAGCTTCCTTCCGATAAGAACTAGGGATTGTAAGGATTATAGGGAGTCTCTAGGGCGACCCGTATGACGTCGAATGGGAAGATGCATGAAGGGGATTCACAATACGGACACGGGTTTTCCAACCTCAACGATGTGTCTAGCGGTATTGATGGTGTTGTTTTCCGGCTGTTCGCGGCAAGAACACTTGCAGCGAGCCGATCGCGATGCATACGGCATATTGGCCCAAAAAGTGACTGGGAAGCCATGGCAGGCCATGGACGCGTTCGACATTTCCGCTGATTCAAGGTCTCGCTTCTACGATCAGCAGAGCTCGGAATGCCCCACGCTCCCAGTTCCAGCGCCGCAGCTCTACCGGTATCAGCTTCCCGAACTAGCCAATGTCGATCGTTTTGGAACAAGTGGACTCGCTGGAACAGAGACTGATGCCAACAAATCGCCGATCAACAAATCGGGATCGGAACAGAGCGTACTGCTACGCGTCCGACCGATCGAACCGACAGTGTGGGACTCGTTGCCCCCCGAATGTCTAAAGCGGATGCTGGAGTTCGACTCGATCGTTGACGAATACAACCGTACGTTCGAGCGACCTCCACTCAACAACCAGCTTGACACGGCGGAGCGTCTTACGCTTTCGGACATCGTCGAACTGGCCTTGATCAACAGCCGTGAATATCAAACACAAAAAGAGAACTTATACCAGGTTGCATTGCGTCTCTCACTCGAACGTTACGATTACGAGTTGACGTATTCTCCCTTCGGGAACGGTACGGATGTCGATTATTCGCATTCACGCACTGCCGGGACGACGGTGAATGGGCTCAGTGTGCCGACTACCGTCGGGATACAGAAAATGACTCGCTCTGGAGCAGACCTACTTGCGCGATTTGCAAATGACGTCGTTTTGACATTCAACGGACCAAGTGGCTTTGCTGTCAGCGCTGGCTCCGATCTTCTGCTGCAAGTCTCTCAGAGCGTGCTGCAGCGAGATGTGATCTTCGAACAATTGACTCAGGCGGAGCGAAACGTGATCTATGCCGCGCGTGATTACGCGAGGTTTCGCCGCACGTTTTTCCGAGACTTCGCCGTGAGATACTACTCATTGCTACTCACGTATCGTCGTATTGAAATTGATACGCAGGACTTTTTCGCCAATTTGCGAGCGTTCGATCAGGGGCAGGCAGAGTATCGAGCCGGTCGACTACCTCGCCTTCAGGTCGATCAGTTCGAGCAGACTGCGTTGCGCAGCCGACGAGACTTGATGCAGAGCTGCAACAACATGGAAAGGTCTTTGGACGACCTGAAGTTCCGGATTGGAATTCCGCCCGAAACACCGATCAACATCGACCTTCGTGAACTTGAAGTGCTTACCCTCCGCGACAAGGCCACGGTCGCGCGGCAATTAGTATCAAGGGCGAATGATGAGTTGGCTCGCGAATTGGCAACACCAAATCCACAAGTGAGTATCGTACTCAACGTTGGCATTAAGATGGTCAACCGCCTGTCTGACTTGGAACAAATCGAACGAGCATTCGGTCAATCGAGTCTCGACCGCAAAACACTCGACGTATCATTGGCCCAGTTGGAGGTCGATGAGGCGCGTATTATCGTCCGCGAAATGCACGAAGTGCTCGATGATGCCCGCGTGTCGGTCCCACCGGTCACCCCGGTCCAACTTTACCGACGCACCATGGAAACGGTTGGTGTGACACTGCAGTCCATTGAGAAGCAATTGCGTTATCTCTCGTTATCGGACGATCAAGATCATTTTCAGCCGCATCGCACAGAGCTGGATCGTCTTCGACAAGTGCATGACGAAATTACAGTGGTTACGGATGAGGCCGTCCAAAATCGAGAGCTGAACAAGATTCCCGAGTTCACTGAGCGGTTTGCCCTACTACTGCTTGACGTCGATCAGCTGGACAATCAACTCCAAGACCTCATGCAGGAGCGCGGAAATGATGAGATTCTCGTCCGCATTCAATCTGTTCGGCAGGACGCAAAACTCGCATTGGAAGCCAGCGATGCGGGCCTGAAACCCGTTACGATTTCCCACGACGATGCACTGATGACGGCCCTGACATTGCGTTGGGACCTGGCCAATCAACGTGAACGACTGGCCGATACGTGGCGACAGATCAAGCTGGCATCGGATGACCTCCGCTCAATTCTCAATTGGAATGTCAGTCAGAGGATCCAAACTCGAAGCGATGTGAACCGCGTATTTGAGTTTACGTTCGACGATAGTTCGACCAATATCGGATTATCGTTCGACACGCCATTGAATCGATTCTCTCAACGCAATAACTTCCGCAACGCTCTCATCAGCTATCACCGCGCACTTCGAGGACTGATGCAGTCTGAGGACCAAATCAAGCTCGACGTGCGAGACGACCTACGGCAACTCGGTCTCGATCGAACGCAATATGACATTGCGGTCGCGTCTGCAGCTTTGGCCTACGAGCGCGTCATTAGCACTCGACTGCAACTACAACTCGATATCGAAAACGTTGCCGCCCGCGATTTCCTCGAAGCTCAACAAGCATATACAACTTCACTAAGCGCTGTGGCAAGTGAACACATTGGCTACCTGAACGACCGAATTCAACTTTTCCTTGACCTAGAACAGCTCGAAGTCGATGAGACTTGTTTTTGGCCAGAGCTTTACGACGAAGAACACGCTCCTCGGGTCAGTCAACATTTGGAGCATTCCGGTGATTCGCCATACGGTGACCTTCCCGATGTCTGGTATTCCGATGAAATGCTCCAAATGCTCTGTGTGCCGGTCGGCGAGTCGGTAATACACGGCGAAGTTGAAGACGTAGAAGACCTGCCGCCACCCGTCATTATTCAACCGCCTATCGAGGAACCGGTGGGCAGCTGACGGACCTCTCTAGAGGGCCAACAAAGCGTAGGCGAGGGATGACGCGAATTGCAGGCTCGCTTACGCATCGGATTACGAACTGCGGCTCTATCGCAAAATCCAACTTTGGCACGCCACTAGCTCATGTTGGATTAGCTCACGTTCGATACAATGACGATTTCAAACACTTAATCAGGATCCGCTGTCCACCGCGTGGCGCGGTGCAAGGAGAATAGCATGAAGTTAGGATTCGTCTCCGCGATCCTCCCTGATTTATCCTTGGAATGCGTGCTGCAATTTGCGGCTGAGACGGGATACGACTGTGTCGAGATCATGTGCTGGCCACCGAGCAAGGCGGAACGCCGTTACGCCGGAATTACCCATATCGATGTCGAGCAACTTGACGACTCCCACGTTGCTCGCATCAACTCGCTCTGCGGCGAACTGGGCGTCGCGATCAGTGGGCTTGGATACTACCCAAACGCCTTGAGTCCGGATGAGGCGGAGGCGAAGTTAAGTGCAAACCATATCCGAAGCGTCATCGATGGAGCTGCTAGCCTCGGTCTGAGTCGAGTGAACACGTTCATCGGACGTGATTGGACCAAATCTATTGATGACAACTGGCCCCGTTTGCTGGAAACCTGGAAGCCGCTGATCGAACACGCTGAGTCTGTTGGTGTTTACGTTGGTATCGAAAACTGCCCGATGTTGTTTACCGAAGACGAATGGCCCGGAGGCAAGAACATCGCCACCTCACCACAGATTTGGCGGCGATTGTTCTCCGATGTCGGCTCAGATTATCTCGGCCTGAACTATGATCCCTCGCACATGATCTGGCAGCAAATGGATTATTTGCAGCCAATGCACGATTTCAAAGACCGCATGTTTCACGTCCACGCAAAAGATGTTCGCCTGGATCAAGACAAGCTGAATGACGTCGGAATACTCGCGCACCCCAATCAGTACCACATCCCGAAACTCCCCGGAATGGGCGACGTTGATTGGGGCAAGTTCTTTTCGATCCTGACCGACACTGGGTACCAGGGTGCTGTCTGCGTTGAAGTTGAAGATCGAGCCTATGAGGGAAGCTTGAACGAACGCAAAGCGGCACTGATTCAGAGTCACACCTTCTTGCGCAACTTCGTGCCCAAGGCATTGCCCGACGGTTAGAACAACTCACCTCGTCGTTTTTGTCACGGAGCGAAAGACTTGCCGCACTCGTCCCAGCGTGGCTGGCTATCGGAGCGACTTCTGGCCGAACATGTTAAATTGTCAAAATCTGCGCGCGTCCTTGTCACATCTCTTGGCGTCGGTGAGCTCGGCCAACGAATCCGGCTCGAACACCCTCATGCTGACGTCGTGGCGTTTTTTCTCGATGCCTTCCTGGAATCGAAATGTCGTCAGAACGAGATCGTGACGATGTGCCGTTCCGATCTACCAGACGATACGCGCGACGCCGTACTCATACCCGTGCGGCAGGATGGTGAAGCGGAATTGGTCCGTGACTACCTACAGCAGGCGTTCCTTTGCTTGCGCGAGGGAGGCTCGCTTTGGACAGCGACGGACAATCCGAACGACACTTGGTTGGGTGAACAAGTGAAGACTCTTTTCGGCCGCGTGAGCCGCCGTGCGCTGCCAGAGGGAGTTGTCTACACGTCAAGCCGTGTGGGACCTCTTCGACGAATGCGATCCTTTGAATGCGAGTTTACGTTTCGGTTCCGTGATCGACTCCTTCGCGTCGTAACTCGGCCAGGTGTGTTCTCCCACCGACGAGTTGATCCGGGTACCCGCGCGATCCTAAAGACCTTCAACGTCACCGACGGGGAGCGCGTGATGGATATCGGTTGTGGTTCCGGAGTGCTTAGTCTGGCCGCAGCATCATTGACTCCCCAGGGCGGTGTCTGGGCCATCGACTCAAACCACCGGGCCGTCGAATGCGTTCAGATGGCCGCCCAACGCAACGACCTAGCGAATATTCATGCTGAAGTCGCTTTCGACGGTGGCTCAGCGGAGCGGCGAGTCGACGTCTGTTTGGCAAATCCACCCTACTATGCACAATTCCGGATTGCCGAGTTGTTTCTCGACGCCGCGAAACGGGCCTTGAAGCCCGGTGGGCGACTTTATCTCGTGACAAAGTTCCCACAATGGTACGATGAAAACCTGCTGCGGTGGTTTCAACAAGCTGAGATCAAGGCGGTGGGTCGTTACCACGTCATCACCGCTCGAGCATGAATAAATACCGGAAATTCTCGGGTTTTGGAGTACGGTGACTTGTCACCGCTTTTCTGGAACTGACTCGAACCTTGGCATTTCACTTGGAAAAATCCAGTCCATGAATAGCCCGATGGGCTGGGCTTTCGGTTCCCACAAGGCACCATCAAGCAAACGCTAGCAACGAGTTTTGGCAAGCGATCCGATGCGGTCTCGAGTAATGCTGAACCTTGGTCTCATCAACAGTGACGATGTCGTTGACTAACAGTTCAGCCCAATCAGGCGAATTGACGGCAATGAACGCCAATTGGAAACACTCGATCAGTAGCTCGCATTCAGTGTTGGTCTGAGGAAACAAGATGGGGCCGGTATCGGTTTGGTAGAACTTCTCGCGATCACCAATGTTGATCGTTCGTACGGGGTACTCCAATCGAACGTCATAGCCATCGTCGGTCGTCCAGCTAGTTACCGCGACCAGTGGTTTATTTGCGAAGGCAGTCTCAATAATAGTGTCGATCTCCGACAACTCGCGACCGGGTCGACGACGGATATCGACGGACAATTTGGCGTAAGCGTCGCGTACGAACCCACTTTGCCGATGAGGCTGTTCACCCTGTGAGGACGGAAATGCCATCACTCGACGACCACAATGGTCGTATTTTTTTATCACCAGAAACTCATCATCCGAAACAGTCAAGCAGAAGTTCGCATTCGGTTGCGTCCAAATATCCTCGGCAACATTCACACGCTCCGTCTTGCACGCGGCTCCAAGCACGTATGTCGACTTTCTTCCGTCCGGTCTCGTCAACTCGCAAATACAATCGAGCTGAATACGCGCGTTATTGACCGAATGATTGGGCTTACTTGACTGAGTGATCGACGGCTGCGCGAGAGAGTCGATCCGAAACGTCAAGAATGATCGAGAAAAATCGCAGACTTGAATCATCGCTACATTGGCCCTATTCAATATTCTCCGAGCGGCGCACGGTGGCCTGCACCGTCGTTTGCATCACGGTGGAGAGCATTTGGCTTGGTTCCCCCGAACTCATCGAGATCAATCGTCGGGCACTCGGCCCCGTCCAGCATTCGTTGTAGGGAACGCTCGTCCTTAAATCCACTCCCGGTAACTAGGCAGACGATCGACGATTGACGATCCACGGTGCCAGCGTCGACTGCCTGCAAGGCAGCGGCGAGCGCGATGGCGGCGGCCGGTTCACTGAAGATTCCCTCCTTCTGAGCCAAGTCCTGTTGCGCGCGCCAAGTCGCGGCATCTTCGACGACATGACCCGTTCCACCCGAGGCGCGACACGCCCCAATGGCCAGATGACCGTCAACGACACTGGCGACCTGGAGGCCGCTAATCTGCGTCGTACATTGCACATCAACGGCCTCGTGTTTTCCTTGACGCAAGGGCCCGGCAATCGTGTTGTTACCGGTGGGTTGCACGCAATGAACCGCCGGGCCAAGTTGGCATTGCCCTTCACGGATCAGGGTCTGGTACCCACGGGCCACACCGACACAAAGTCCACCGCCACCAGCCGGCGCAAACACGTGATCGATGCTTGCAATCTGTTCGTGCAGTTCAAAGCTGATCGACTCGATGCCGCTCATGCCTTGCGGGCAATAAACGTAACCACTAATCTGCAGCGAAGACTTAGGGCGTCGTCCCAAGACTTGCAGCTTTGCAAACATGTTCGCAGTGACTTCGGCATCCAGTCCGAATTTCCGCACTCGAAATATGTTGGCACCATAACACATCATTTGCGCAAGTTTGCTAGTCGGCGCTGTCTCGACGATCGCTATATCACAGGCGATGCGTGCCGCGGCGCAGTATGCTGCCAGTGACGCGCCTGTGTTGCCGCTTGAGGTGGCCACGCAATGCTGTACTCCGGCGGCTCGCATGTGGGATACGGCGGCAGCCGCGAAACGGTCTTTGAACGAGCCGGTAGGATTCGTTGATTCCAACTTGAAATACAAGTTCGGTATACCCGCATCTGGCCCTATCCGTTTTGATCGGACAATCGGTGTTTCACCTTCGCCCAGCGTCGTTTGTGCGTCGACAGGCACCGGTGTCAACCAATCGGCCCATTTCCAAATCGTCATTTAATCTCCTTCTGGTACTCGTCAGCACCATCGAGCACAACTCCAACACTTTCGCCTTTTCGCACTCGCGGAAAAGTGCGAAGGACCAAGACAATGCCGTCTCGGTCGGCCGGCACGTCGATCACATTATCTCCGAGAATACTGCTCACCCAACCCAACGATTGACCGGCCTCGATCGAATCGCCCAAGGACACCTGCGGATGAAAGTAGCCAGTAATAGGGCTAGGATGGCAAACTTGCATGTGCCCTGAACCCGTTCGCGAATCCTCGACGATCGCACTCACTCTGGATGCGGGCGATTCACCCTTTAGCATGTAAAGGTGCATCAACACATTCACACACCCCTCGACATAGGCAGCGATTCCATCATCGCTGCACGGCGCTCCGCCGAGGTACTCGGTGTAAATAGCAGGGACATTTGCGTCGCGGGCCACAGAAAGCGAACGGCCATCCAAATTTCCAGCCGTTCCCCAAACAATCGGCAGGTTGAAAGCAATCGCCATTGCCCGCTGCTTATCGAGCACGTTTTGGTCTGGGTGGAGCGTGTAACCGGCTAGAGGAAAAACCGAGAATTCCGTGCCACCCGTGTGTAAATCAATGTAATAGTCGCTCTCTTCGATCAATTGCGACAACGCTGCCGCAGTTCGCTCGGTTACAGAACCGTCGTCTCGACCCGGGCAAGTGCGAGCGAGATCTTTGCCATCGTCTGCGGCTCGATGACCTCGCAAGAAAGCCATCTCGTTGACCACGGGGACGAGAATTAAGCTACCCCTCAGGAGCTGCAACGAATCCTGCTCGAATCTCGCGATCAGCTCGCGAATCGCTTGCATTGGCTCGAATTCGTCACCGTGAACACCGCCCGTGATCAACACGCGGGCACCGGGATCTTTGGAGACGAATTCGGAGCGAGCAAGACGCACCGAATCGGACGTCATCTCTTGGGCCTCTATCTCAGGCAAGACACTGCGACCAACTACCGTAGAAAAACAACCCGAAGGGTAAGCGAGGGAACGCTTTCCGGCAACCGTCTAGCGGGTGTTTCAAGGTCGTGGTTCAGAAGAAGAGTCGCAATCCGCACTTCGCCTCGACCGTTCATTCGTCGTCCAATTGTTGTTTGCAAAAACGAAGGTTGTTTTGCAAGCTGCCATCGGCAGGGAATCGCTCCAAGGCTCGCTCATAAATCGCGATGGCGTCCGGCCATTGCTTGGCGTCAATCGCCGGCCGTGCCCAAGCGTGCCAAGTAACGGTCGCATTTTGGACGAAATGTCTATCTCCCGGAAACCGGCTGAGTCCCCTGTCGTATATTTTTAGCGCCTGCTGCCATTTTTTCTGATCGTGAAACGAAGTCGCCCATCGATCGATCAAGTAGTGCGATGCCCTTATTCGAGCATCTTCTTTTATCATGTCGGCGTCCAACTGAAGCCTCTTCCAAGCGAGTTCGAACTTACTTTGTGCGGCAAGGTCGCGGATTCGCAATCGGACCCAGCGGTCGGCAAGATCCTGAATACCATCCACTTTTTCGAATCGAATTTTCTGCTTTCGCAGCATCTGACGTGCCGTGTCGGCTCCCTGTGTTTTCGACATCATGTCGGTCCACTCTTGCACGCAGTAGACAAGATTCTTCTTAAATAGATGGTCGGCCGGAAGTTGGCCGAGTCCCCGCTCGTAAATGCCGACTGCCTGCGACCATTCGCCTCTTTTCATGAAACGTTGAGCCCATGAATCGTACGCATCGCGAACCAATGACTCAGATTCTCGGGGCCGCTGATGAAGTTTCGAGTTCGCCTTGATACTCTCCAACGCCGCTTCAAAACGTCCCGCATTACGGTGCTCGATAAATACGTGGCGGGCAAAGTTGGCCGCCACTTCCGCGACTCCCGCGTTGTCGGGAAACCGTTTTTTCAAGTCCAACAGAATCTCGCGGGCCGATGCATTCCCTTTTGTTTTGGCGATGTACCTTGCCCATTCTTGCGCGGTGAATGCAAGGTTGTTTCTCAACCGCCGATCATTGGAGAACATTTTCAGCCCATCCGTGATGGCCTGCATCGCCTCGTCGAATTCTTGTCGATCAACGGCGTCGTTGTTCCGTCGCAGAAAGTAACCAGCCTTCCACTGCAACAAGTCGGCAACCGCGTCTTCGTCGATCCGTGTCTCGCCACGTTCCACAGCCGACAGAGCTTCCTGCCACATCGTTGATTCGATCAAGGATTCGGCTTCGTGAATAAATACCCAAGCTTGCAGCGAGACAAATTGCTGGTCAGGCATTCGCCGACGGGCCCGACGCAATACTGCGATCGCTTCATCGCTTTCCCCGTTCTCGGCCAAACTACGAACCCATTTCGAGTAGACGACCCGACGATTGTGATTCAGTGAAGCGTCTGACGGAGCTAGTCG
Organism: Planctomycetaceae bacterium; assembly: GCA_012959465.1. Lineage (GTDB taxonomy): Bacteria > Planctomycetota > Planctomycetia > Pirellulales > Pirellulaceae > UWMA-0346. Next base: position 93,441 of record DUDC01000125.1, on the reverse strand, counting down.
AAGGCCCGTTTCAATGACGTCAACGGCAGTGGCGAACTGAGTCTGTTGCGATAGTTCGTTGCCCCAGTTTACCAGCGAGGCAAGCGCATTTTTTACAGCCGAGTCGAACTGGCTGTCCATACTCATTGCCCGAAAGTAATCCAATAATGCGGCCAGGTGTTTTTTTTTATTCGTATGGGTCACGCCGTGGTTGTAATAGATGATCGCAACCAGTTGAGGCGGTGTTACCTCGCGTCGGAGATCGCGGTGTTTGTCAGGGATGTAACGAAACCCTGTCTGCTGCTCCAATTGATTTCGAATCGACGCGTGACGTCCGGGATTGAATCCCAATCTGTTGGTCGTCTCCACATCCGCGTGATGTGTTCCGTCGTACAAAATCGAAAAAGCGTGGTCCGGCACTTCAATGGCTCGCAAGTCGAGTCCGAGCCGACGGCCGATAATGTTGTATAGAACGGCCGACGAAACGCAGTTGAAGGTCTTGTCATCGATAATCGTCGAGACGTTGGTTTGTTGAGCTAGGTAACCGTTCGCGAATGGACCGTCTTTAGAATGCATCCATTCAAGCAGTGCTTCACCTGCAGCAAACTTCGACATATTCGGAGCGACGATGCGTCTGGCGGCCAGTTCGATCTGGTCGATGCGACCGAGGTAAACTTTGCGCCGTCCAGCCTCCTGGACGCCCGAGGCTAGCAGAGACGCAGCGGCAAATGTCCAATCGTCCAACGCTCCGTCCTTCGCGTCACGAAATAACGACATTTCGTCATCCGACAGGTGAATCGGCACAGATCCTGTGCTCCGCAGTCCCGCGAGTACATCCAGGGCAGCGGCCGGAGTCTCATTGAATCGATAGCGAGTTTCCGGCGACCCCGTGTATCCCTCAACCGAAATATCAGCAACTGAAAAAGGTGTCTTACCATCGAGTGCTTCAATACGAATGAGGATCCATCTGGCTGCCGTCGGTCGGAATTCAAATCCAATTCGCTGCCCGTTGGCCGGCGCAACATCATCACGCAGGAGCCGAAATCCGGCTTCAGCGGACACCGTCGATGCCAACAACTGCACCTGTGATGCAGAACAACCAACAGGTACACGGACACTCCACTTGCTAATTGTCTGAATCTGCTCGCCTAAATCTAAGAGCAGTTCGATGTCGCGGACCAGATTGGGTGCTGAAACGACAGTACGTGGGTCTGAATCGGCCAATCGCCGCCATTTGGTCGCGATTGACTTTGGGACACCGCGAACAAGGCTGGTCGAACGTTGACTTAAGAAATCGTACCGAGCCGGCTCTCCAGCATCTACTGGCTCGATGAATCCACCGATCATCAAGAGCAATACGGCGGACACGACCACGAGATTTCGGCAAGCGGTCATTTAGTCGTTCCCTTCGTTTTTCTTACGGACTCACAAGCATACCTTCTACGGACTCACAAGCATACCTTCCGATGGTTTTCGCTCGCGAGGATTCGTCGAACTGTTATATCTGCCGCAATTCGGAGTATCAGAACGTTCGTCGCATGCACTTCATTGACACGAATGGTCGTTCTGCCGGTCGTCCGTTCGCATCGGCGCTGACGGCAAAACAGAAATAGGTCAGAATCATGAAGCAAATTCAGACAACTACTTCCATCAAACAACTGCGGCACTCACCATGCGATTGATATGGATGACTGACATCCACTTGAATTTTGTCTCTCCTAAGGATGTAAACGACCTCGTCAAATCGATCGTTGCCGAAACGGCCGACGCGGTCTTGATCGGCGGTGATATTGCCGAGGCGGATTCGCTCGACGACCGTTTAATCGAGCTATCAAACGGAATTCAGATACCGCTCTATTTCGTTCTCGGTAATCACGACTATTACAGGAGCTCAATAACCCAAGTCCGGAATGCCATGTTGCGGCTTTCGCAACGAGTGCCAAATCTCACCTGGTTACCTCAGGCCGGCGTGGTCCAATTGACGAAGGATACCGCGTTAATCGGCCACGGCGGATGGGGCGACGGCCGAGCTGGTGAATATAGAAGCTCGATCTTACTGAACGACTTTTTCTTGATCGATGAATTGCAAGTCACGCACGGATCTCTTGATCCCGACCCCGAAACGGTTCTTTGTGACTCGTTGCAAGTCACACTTCAAAAGCTCGGCGATGAAGCGGCAGAGCACTTTCGTGTTCATTTAACAAGTGCGTTAGAGACAAGTCGTCACGTCGTTTTATTGACCCATGTACCGCCGTTCATAGAAACGTGCTGGCATAATGGTGGTATTTCCGACGACTATTGGGCCCCTCATTTTACCTGTCAGGCAGTTGGCGCGGTGCTACGTGAAATCATGTCGTCCCACGAGCAACAACAGCTAACAGTGCTCTGCGGACACACTCACAGTTCTGGCCTCGTCCAAATCCTGCCAAATCTGAAAGTCGTGACCGGCGAAGCTGTCTACGGCGAGCCGTGTGTCCAAGACGTCTTGGATATCACCTGACACGAAGGGGCGCCGCTTACCGTGAACTGATGTGTCACCGGCTTCACCAGTGGCGTGCGGAGACATCGATACTGGGCCAATCATCGTTTCGTCACGACATCTCCCAACAGAGATTCTGCAAACTTGCTCGTCAAGAGGATGTGAATGTGCATAGACTATAGCATCCGAGCAAGCCTCAATATTGTTGCCTCGCGTAATCGGACGCCAACACGTTTCATCCACACATGCTCGTATTCGCGAGACACTCATGAATTTGAATACCGAACCAACCAATCACTCGCCCTCGCCCTCGCCCTCACCCTCACCCTCGCCCTCTCGCCGCACACTCCTTCAATGTTTAGTGGGCCTAGGAATCGGGACACCGGCATTTCAACGCGCTTTGGCTATTCAGGCCGAAGACGCGCATCAAGTCACCGCCGAAACAGTCAAGGAAGCCGAGTGGATTGCCGGCATCACGCTCACCGACGAACAACGTGAATCCGCGCAGCGATCACTAAAACGACTTCACAGCCAGTGCGACGCGATTCGCTCGGTTGACCTCGCATATGACACACCGCCTGCTTTGCATTTCAACCCTCAGCCGGTGAAGGATGCTGCGAGATCCGCGCCGAAGAACAGAATCGCCGTACCGGCAGAGCAGCATGTCGGACAAATCCCCGATGACGAAGAGGATATTGCGTTCCTTCCGCTGGGAGAATTGTCGTCACTCGTAAAAAATCGCAAAATATCTTCCGTGGAACTCACCAAGCTCTTCTTGAAGCGATTACGGCGTTTCGACTCGCTCCTTCATTGCGTCGTTACCTATACGGACGACGTCGCAATGCGGCAAGCGAAACAAGCTGACCGGGAGTTGGCTCAGGGAATCTACCGCGGACCATTGCATGGTATTCCATGGGGAGCCAAGGATCTGATCGCCTATCCAGGTTACCCGACCACGTGGGGCGCGAAACCGTTCGTCGATCAGATCATCGACCAAAAAGCAACGGTTGCTGAGCGTCTTGAGTCGGTCGGCGCCGTGCTGGTGGCCAAGCTCAGCTTGGGGGCGTTGGCAATGGGCGATCGATGGCAAGGTGGCATGACGAGAAACCCGTGGAATCCCAAGGAGGGGTCGAGCGGCTCGTCTGCGGGCCCCGCATCCGCCGTTTGTGCGGGCCTAGTGCCGTTTTCCCTCGGCAGCGAGACCCTGGGCAGCATTGTGTCTCCCTGCCGGCGGTGTAGTATCACGGGTTTGCGTCCAACCTTCGGGCGGGTGAGTCGCCACGGGTGCATGCCTTTGGCGTGGAGCATGGACAAGATCGGGCCGATAACGCGATCGGTCGATGCCTGTGCGTTGGTGTTTGACGCAATCCATGGCGGGGACAGACGAGATCCAACAGCGGTCACGCACCCATTTCACTGGCCAGCGTCGGACACCCTGCCAGGGCTGCGCGTTGGCATGTTTGAAAAAGATGTTGATGGCCCGATTGGAGACGCTGTCAGAGCACTGGGAGTCCATGTCAAAACAATTCGGTTGCCCGACGATTTGCCAATCTGGCCCTTGACCACCATCCTCCACGTCGAGGCAGCGACGTCATTCGATCAACTAACGCGAAGTGGTGTCACCGAGGGCCTGAACCGCTGGCCAGGGATTTTTCACCAGGCACACTTCACATCGGCTGTTGACTACGTCCGCGCAAATCGCATACGGACTCTTTGGATGGCGCGGATGGAGGAAGTATTTCAGGACGTCGATCTGTACGTACAGGGAGACGATTTAGCAATTACAAATTTGACTGGACACCCTTCGGTGGTGATCCCATTCGGCCGCCGAGGCAAGATCGAAGACGAGCAGCCATCATCATTGGTCTTTACGGGACGCCTCTATGGCGAGACTGAATTACTAGCGTTTTCTCACGCATTCCAGCGACAATTTGAGTATGACAAGCAGCGACCTCCCCTAGAACGTTGGTTCGTCGAAGCACAGAAAGAAAAGGACTCGACGGGTGGAGACTAAGACCGATCCATTGACTGCCAAAGCGCCAGTGTGGATGTCGTGTCCTAAATGCGACTTGAAGCTGCAACTCGAGATTCGCTTCGGTGACGACCGCTTCCTGTGCCCGCGGTGTGACACGACCATTTCGGTGGACAACAGAGACGATGGTGCACGAGATTTGCCCCCGTTCGATCCGGGAGTTGTCATCCGCGCCGTGTTGATTGCCACAGTCGCGTCCACAGTCATCATTGGTCTGCCTGTCTTGGTCATGGATGCAGCACCGTCGATTCTGGAAGCCATGACGCGAGGATCCTTCGTGCATTGGATCGTGTGGCTCACGACTTCATTCCGCCGGATTTTCGTGGTGCTGCTACTGACGCCACTGCCAGGATTCTTACTCGCCCTCATGATCTCGCCGTATCTGCACCGCTATCCCGACCGTTGGCGGCGCTCGTTTCGCGGCAGCTTCCTTTTTGCGGGACCTGTTGTGGCAGCTTTGAGCGGGTTTGCTGGTGCCGCGTACCACCTGTGGCAATCCGGTATAGTGCCGACGTATTTTCTCACCGGGACCTTGTCGGTCTGGCTGGCCATGGGCTATGTGGCGGGAACGCTGTTGGGCATTTTTTGGTACTGGTATCGGCCCGTACCAACGCCGTCCGAGCAAATCGGAAAGCCAATTGTGACTGAACAGGAGTAAGTGGGGAATGCGACTTTCCTTTCAACTAGCACTCGTGGCGTTGCTAGCTATTTTTGCTGTCTGCATCTGGCTCGGAATTCGTGCGCAGGCAACCTCGCGAGACAAGGGCATTGTCGATCAGCTAACGGCCGAAGGCGTCAGCTGCAAGTTTCACCGGGGCCGAGTGACTCAAGTCTCCATTTCTGGCCGGATGTTTTCCGAGACTTCGTTGGATCTCTTGTTACAGCTCCCTACATTGACTCGCGTTGTCGCGATTGATAGTCCGGTTCATGACCAAACGCTGGTGAGCCTGGCAAAGATAGAAAAACTGCGAGAACTGGTTCTAATCGACACGCAGATCACCGACGCCGGACTGGCCGTATTATCGGGATTACCAAACATCGAGTACCTTCATTTGTCGGGCTGCCCTGTGACAAATGAAGGCCTACGTCATGTGGCTAAATTGACATCGTTGACTCGTCTTGACCTCGAGTCCATCCAAGTCACCGATGACGGACTCCGTCACCTGAATACACTTCATCAACTGCGCGACATCTATTTGGCAGAGCTTGAATTGAGCCGCATTGGCTTGGACACCCTTCAGCGGGACCTGCCAAAAACCGATATATTTTTTAATCTGCAGCGGCAGTAACAGACAGGAAGATCGCATGTTTCTGGTTGCTATTGCGGGTCCAAGTGGGTCCGGAAAAACCACGATTGCTCACGCGTTTGAGGAAGCTCTAGCTGACGTGTATTCGACGGCAGTCATTTCATTGGACCGCTACTACTTCGACCTAGGACACTTGTCCGACGATGTTCGCCAAGTGCAGAACTTCGACACGCCTGCGGCAATCGAGTACCGACTGCTGCTCGATCATATCGATCGGTTGGCACAAGGGGACGTCGTCGCGCTACCCCGATACAATTTCGCAACTCACCTCCGTTCATCGCAGGTCGATATGCTGGCCGCTCCAGACGTGCTCGTTGTCGAAGGGCTCTTTGCACTCTACTGGCAAGAACTGCGTGATTGTGCTGGCCTCGGAATTTTTGTCGATGCGTCAACCGACGTTTGCCTTCAACGCCGGATCGCTCGAGACACTCACCACCGCGGACGGAACGAGGCGTCTGTCTCGCGGCAATTCCATCGTCAAGTTGAACCGATGCGTCGCAAGTACATTGCGCCAACTCAAGCGGTGGCTGACCTGACGGTATCGGGTACCGATGCACTATCAGTTGTGATTGATGCGATCCGTTTCCAGATTTCGGCAACTTGGAGCCCACAACCGTTTGTCAATCCAGGCCCCGATTGACGCTTTGACTTGAGACGTCTAGGTTGGCGGTTTGCCTCTATTCGCATCACATTATTCGGTCGAACGCCGCGGTCCGCCGCCGCGCAAATCTGCTCATGTCCCTTGACTCTTGCCAAAACTTGCAGATCTTTCTCGGTCGCGTCTCCGACGTCGAAACCCAAGTCTACGTTCAAACCGACCGGCCCGATCACTCGACCACCTACTCTTGGACGGGCTCAATCGAAGGACCCTACATAGACGGAGCTCACACGCTGCCAGCGAAAGTGCCCTTTCGAGATCTTGGTCCCGGTGCGACAGTACTTGCCGAATCGGTAATTCCAGATGGATGTATTTGGACACCCGATTGCCCGGCCATGTACGAAATCACATTGGAACTTGTATCGGGGGCGGGAGAACAAGTGCGCCGCGTTCAAGTGAGAACGGGTGTTCAAACGTTCGGTGTCTCGAAGTCGTCGTTCTACATGAATTCCAACCGAATCGTACCGCGACTGGTGCATGAATGCTGGATCGACCATTGTTCTTTGTATGATGTACGCGACGAGAGACTGTGGATCTACAGCGAGTTGCCAGGAAAGTCGCTTCTCGATGAAACATCTCGTCTGGGCGTGCCGCTAATTGTCCGCGCCACAACCGAACAACTTGATGAGTTGGCACTCTGGCCTTCGGTATGTGCCGTCGTGTTGGCGGGCGCGGAGAACGACCGATTGGACACAGGACAAAACCGGCTACCACTGTTGGCAAACTGGGAACCCGACAGCGACAGCAGGCTACCAACAAACAGTACGTCTTGGGCGGACGGCTGGATTGTGCCGATTGAGCACTGTGGAGCTGAGCACCTACCTGGACCGGTTATCTTCTCCGACAATCTCGATTCCGCTCAACAGCAGCCGTTACAACAGCTCCGCGGCTTGTGCGATGCCATGCAGACACGTTCGGCCAAGGGGAGGCGGGGTGCCGGATTCCTGGCACTACCTTCTTCAGCTATCTCGCCTCCTTAACCCAGCAGTAGGACCTGATCATGCCTTCTCAAGAGCCAGACCGGTATTCGCGGCAAGAACGGTTCGCGTCTATTGGAAAAGAGGGCCAGGAACGTCTTCGCCACAGCCACGTCTTGGTGTGCGGGTGTGGCGCGTTGGGATCAGTGATCGCCAACTCACTGGTTCGTGCTGGAGTGGGGCGATTGAGAATCGTAGACCGCGATTTTCTAGAGTTGAACAACCTGCAACGACAGGTGTTATACAACGAAGACGATGTACGCAGCGGGTTGCCAAAGGCGATCGTTGCAAAAAAACGTCTTGAGCAAATCAATAGCGATGTCGAAATCGAGGCCATCGTCGCCGACATCAACCATACGAACATTGAAGAATTCCTCCAAGATGTGGATGTCGTTTTGGACGGAACGGACAATTTCGAAACTCGTTTTCTGATCAATGACGCCGCGGTGAAACATCGAATACCGTGGGTCTATGGTGGCTGCATCGGAGCGGAAGGGCAAACGATGACCGTGTTGCCCGGGGAGACGGCGTGCCTGCGTTGCCTGCTACAGGAGCTGCCACCACCCGGCTCATCTCCCACGTGTGACACGGCTGGTATCCTAGGCACAATTATCAACGTCATTGCCTCCGTCGAAGTCACGGAGACAATGAAGATCCTGACGGGAAACCGGGATGCGATTAGCAAGTCACTCGGTGTTTTCGATTTATGGGACAACCGTGTACGTCATGTCGGACTCGACGCACTTTTTAGTGGGTTTGAGTCCTGTTTGTGCAAGGGCCGTGACTTTCCATGGCTTGCCGGACGATCGGGAAGTCACACCGCGGCACTGTGCGGGCGAAATTCTGTCCAGTTGACATTTACCGAACGGCAAGCGTTGGACTTGTCCCAGTTGGCACAGAAGTTAGCCGGACTCGGCAGTGTTACGTCCAACGAGTTCCTCGTCCGTTTTCAAGCTGGCGAATACACTCTTACCGTCTTTGCGGACGGCCGAGCGATCATTTCCGGAACAGAAGAAATCTCCGTCGCCAAGTCGCTTTACGCGCGGTACGTCGGAAGTTAACCGAGGCCAGCTTGCCGGTCGCGCTGTCTGCTAAAACCTCTTTAGCGATCGATGCCGCATGGCCACAATACAGAGTTCTTGCCGATTGAACGCGAGATGACGGGGCTTCACGTACTGATAACCCCAGGACCGAATTCGGTCTAGGTAGTTATCCAATTCGTGAGCCAGTTTCCATTCGGGCATTTTCAATGTGATCAGCATCCCCTGCACACGGACGCTTGCATGGCTCACGATGTCTTCGATCGTGTCTAGTGACTGTTTGGGAGTTACGTTGGAGTCGGAAAACAACCACCGCGCGTCGGAAAACTCGCGTCGCCGGACGTCGCGACCGCGTTTGCGAATGTGCCGATAGTTCTCGTGCTGTGCGATGCTTGGATCCATTTCTGCCGGATCAATTCCGATGATCTTCAATTTATACTCCAACAGGGCCTGCGCTGCTCCTCCAGGTGCGCTACCAATTTCTACGCATTGGTCGCCGGCGTGGATCGGAAGACGGGACCACAACAGTGCCTCTTGAGTCTTATAGTAGGCTCGCGAGATTACATCGAATTTCGGCTTGAAAGGTGGCACGCCGCCGGGCCAGGCCTGAAAAGTAGTGCTCACTCGATGTTCGCCAATCCACCAACGATTTTCTTCGACGAGAATACAATCGAGAACGCGGTCGTTGGGGCTCGCTTCACTGTTCACCGGAATTGACTTACAGGCCGCCGGTCGGCAACCGTTCAACCGTTCAACCACTCGATTGGTCAACTCGGTTGTAAAGGGCTCGAAGGACTCCCCTACTTTTCTCGGATCACGTTGCCAGACATGCAAGTGATTGGGCAAGTCGGTCACCGCACGCGCCCAAACTTGCTCTGCCAATGCGTCGCTGTCCTCACCTTCGACTCGATCCACCGCGAATCCGAAGGTGCGGGCATACGTATTTTCGAGATCGAACGCCATCCCTGTTTGCTGGGGAACCTTGTAGGTCAAAAACCCTGGCCGGGAAAACGAGAAGCGAAATTCGGGCCAACGAGCCTCTATTTGCTGCTTGCAGACTTGTTCAGTACCCAACTGACAGCAAAGGAACAGGAACTTTGTCGCTGGGCTAGTTGAGGGCGGATCGCCCATTTCTTCCTCCATTTCCATCGCATCGAATCGATTACCCGAACGGTCGGCCGGCCCGGGATTGTCTCAAAGGCCACGCTCGCATACGCTTCGGGTTACTTCTTGACCTAAAATGAGAACGCGTTCAAATACAATAGCCAAACCGTTTTCGAATGACTAGCGTGTGACCCGCATGTGGGTGGGGCTATACCCTCAAGCCAACTGATGCCGAGGATCTCCAAATGTACCAATACCGGTTCGCTTTCGTTCTCTTTGTAACAATGGCTTCGTCCATCGTGGCGCGCGGATTCGAGTTGGCAGCAGATGACTGGCCTTGGTGGAGAGGGCCTGGTCAAACTGGCATCGCGGCCGGACCGCTGCCGCCGACAAATTGGTCGGAGTCCGAGAATATTATATGGAAAGCAAGACTCCCGGGACGAGGACATAGTTCGCCAACAGTGGTGGGCCAACATCTGTATATTGCCACCGCTGATGAGATCCAGCGGACGCAGTCGGTCATCTGTTTTCAGCGAAGCACCGGAAGAAAATTGTGGGAAACCGTCGTACACAAGGACGGATTGGCCAAGAAAATGAACAAGAAGGCGTCGCACGCTTCATCAACAGTTGCCTGTGACGGAGACCGTTTATTCATCAACTTTGCCAATCGTGGTGCGGTCTATACGTCCGCATTATCGCGTGACGGCCAGATCCTCTGGCAGACCAAGATCAGTGATTACATCATCCACCAGGGATACGGTTCGTCCCCTGCCATCTACAAATCGCTGGTCCTTGTCTCTGCGGACAATAAAGGCGGCGGAGCGATTGCCGGCCTCAATCGGAAAGACGGAGAGATTGTCTGGAAAGCCGACCGGCCGAAAATGCCAAACTACGCCTCACCCGTCGTTGTCAAGGTGCATGGTCGTGACCAACTGATCTTCATTGGTTGTGAGATGGTCTCCAGTTTCGATCCGGCAACCGGTGCCAAGCTCTGGGAGATCGAGGGCGCAACGACTGAATGTGTGACCTCGACCGTCACCGATGGTGATTTGGTGTTCAGCAGCGGTGGGTATCCGAAGAATCATGTTTCGGCCGTGCGAGCAGACGGGTCGGGTGAAATCGTCTGGGAGAACAACGTGCGCGTTTACGTTCCGTCGATGGTGTTGCAAGGAAAGTACCTTTACGCGGTCTCCGATGCCGGAATCGCGCATTGCTGGAAGGCCGCTAGCGGCGAGTTGATTTGGAGAGGCCGGTTGGGCGGTGATTTTACGGCCTCACTGATCCTCGTCGATGGTCATCTACTGGCCACCAACGAAAAGGGGATGTCATATGTATTTAAGGCTGACCCAACAAAATTCGAATTGGTCGACGAATCAAAACTGGGCGACAAGGTGCTGGCAACACCCACCGTGAGCGGCGGCCGAATCTACATGCGTGTGGTGGAAGTCAACAATGGTAAACCGCAGGAAATCCTCTATTGTATCGGCGAGAAATAACCACGAATCTCGCTACATCCTGTGCGGGTTCCCAAACAGAGCAAAACGGCGGGGCGGCAAGATCGATCAGGACGTGGACGAAGAAGTGTTGCGGCACAATCGAAAAACAGACTACCTTGGATGTATATTTGACGTGTGACGAGATCTACAAACCGTCGATAAAGAGGTTGATGCATGTGCCGCATGATTTGTTTGGCGATTGTCGTTCTGGTAGGCGGGATAGCCCATCCGGCGACGGTTCGCGCACAAGAGAGCATCCTCGATCGGATTCTCAAGTCGGTGCCACCGTTTTCTTGGCGTCGCAATCAAGAACCTATCGAAATGCCTGCCGTCGCTGGTCGCCCTTGGGGCACCAAACAGGCGACCGGTCCGCCTAACACGGCCGCGGCGGGCGACTTCCAGACGGCCTGGGCATCGCTTTCACCAGACGGCCAGGACGAGTGGTTGGAGCTGACCTACCAAGACACCGTTCTGCCCAAGAAGGTTGAAATTCACGAGACGTTCAACCCGGGTGCTGTTTACAAGATCACGGTCTTCGATGGCAAAGAGGAAGCGGTAGCCTGGGAAGGCAAAGACCCAACGCCGGCGAACCGTCAAAAGGCAGTTTCAACGATCGATTTAACAACGGAGGTTAAAACGAACCGCATTCGAATTTATCTCAAGTCGAAAGCGATCGCTGGCTGGAACGAAATCGATGCCGTGGGACTAGTCGATGCGGGTGGAAAACGGCAGTGGGCTGAGGGAGCAACGGCTAGCTCTACGTTTGCGGATCAGATCGGCGTAGCCGGACAGTTGTTCGACGTCGGTGAAGTCGCCGGCGCCATGGTGGTCAGAGATTTGTTTTTCGAGGAACTTGTGGAGGTGGAAGTCGAGGAACAACCGGATGTCGGCCAAATCATGAAAGATCAGGATAAGCAAATGGGCCGTCTGGTCCGCGAGCTTGTCGCCGCACGTGCAGAGACAAAGAAGCTCGAAAATCAACTTGAGGCAATCGAAACGGAATTGACGCGTCTCCGTCGATTGGTTGAAAATCTTCAAAAAGACGATCGTCCCTAAATCTCCCGCTCTTACTTACGATCGCAATTCGTTGTCGTCATTCATCGACGTCAGATCGCGAGTGCCACCCTTCCATCATCGACAACTCGACATGAATCCGCGCCGCCCCTGATGACCGGCTATCGATCGGTTCGATCAACCCCATGGTGAGGTGGGGTGGTCGGTCGAGTACAATCTGGAACGATGATGCACTTGTAAGGCGGAGCAGTCGATGAGCGAACCGGCCATTTTTGTTTTTGTACGCGACAAGACGTGTCGATTTTATTTGGATCGGTGGGCGGGTGTCTTTCTTTTTCGAGATTTGATTTGGGGCCCGGACCAATTGGAAAACTGGGCTCAAACCACCACAGAACTCGCTGATTGGACAAACGACATCGGCGGCGGTGTAGTGGTCGACTACGACGAACACAAAATGACGTGGTACAACGACAACGGACAACTTGATGTACCAAAAGTCGCGGATGTCTACGACAGGCTGCTCAAAAATGCCTGGCCGGAATTCGCAGTTTCGTTTGCTGATAGAGGTCTCAGCGATCTGGCGAGCGCAGCGGGAGTCGAGCATCCGGACGGTGTCGAATTCGATGACGAAGTCTACCGCGCAGAAACAGTCGGCGAAGCCGAAATCGAGGGTAACAACGAACAGGACGAAGATGATGAGTTCGAAGATGATGAGGACGAAGATGACCAAGATTTGTTCGATCTTGAAACGGTGCTGGCCTGGGTTACGATTGTCAGCCAAGACGGCACGATACAACAACGGACACTTCAACAGCTGCCCGACGACTTGTTGAATGGCGATGACGGCGTACTGCTGGAACTCGAGAAACTTGGCCAGACAGAAATTCCGCCGGAGTCAATCGTCGGCAGCGGCATGTGGATCGACGTTGGCAAGGGAGAGATCCGTCTTTGGGGCGCACGCTCAGTTCGCCGGGATCTCGTCCGCGTTCAAGAAGGATGGCAGGGTTGGGATGTCCAATGGGCCGAAGGGGCGTACCCCGACCAATGTCAACTCGACGGGGCCTTGGGAACGAGCATGTCGGAAGTTGCGGCCCTGGCGAGAATTGTCCCCACAATGCTCTCGACAAAGAGATTTGATCTTGGAATGGTGTTTGGCGTCTTGGGCGATAAGCTGAAAGAAACGGCTATCAAGGCGACCGGTTGCCTGTTGATGCTCATTTGCATCCCAATGCTTGTTCTCGGATTCGTGACGGAAAGACTGCCGGCGATGGCCGTATCGATCGGTGTGGTGTTCTGCCTGGCCGTAATTGTGTTCAAATATGGAGAACACCGAGTCCGGAAGTCATTTTCACAAAGCAACAGTAAAAGTGCTGGTGGTGACACCTCCGAGTCGCGGCCTGTACCTGGACCTCTTGACGATGGCGAACGGCGTGCCCAACTTACCGTGTTACTGAACAGATGCGGAATGGCGAGTGTCGACCAAATTGAACCGCATTTCCCCGACCATAACATGTTGAATCTGTTCGACTAACGAGTTTCACATCGAGCAGCGAGCGCCTGTGAGAACGAAGCGTGAAACGGCTGGAGTAGCCGGCGGAAATGGTCCGATATTAACGTAACAAGGGTGGCGTAACACGATATGCCGTCAGTGATTGCGCTTGCATTTTGGCACTTGAAAGGCGATGCTGATCTTTGAGTTATCGTCGATAGGAATGCAAGACGTCTGGTTTCTGAAACGAAGGAGCAAGCAGTGTTAACTGTTTCTGGCCCGAGTTACCGGCACTGTGACGGGATCACGCGACGTCGCTTCCTGACGGCCGGGACTCTTGCATTGGGCGGCCTAACGTTGGCCGACCTCCTGCGGGCCGAGGCCAGAGTTGGTACTGGCTCATCGCGCAAGGCAGTGATCCAAATCCACCTGGACGGTGGTCCGCCTCAAATGGACACGATCGATTTGAAGCCAAACGCTCCGGCCGAAACTCGAGGAGAATTCTCGCCAATCGCCACCAGCCTTCCCGGTTTTCAGGTGTGCGAACTGCTACCAAAACTCGCAAGTGCAGCCAACGACTGGGTCTTCATTCGTTCCCTAATTGGAGCCGCTGGCCGTCACGACGCGTTTCAATGCCAATCAGGTTTTGATGTGAAGAACTTGGCGTCATTTGGTGGTCGGCCGGCGATGGGATGCGTACTCAACCGACTATGGTCGACGAGCGACGACGTTGCGCCAACATTTGTCGACATGATGCAGGGTCGGCCCTTGGTACGTAACAGCGCTCGCCCAGGCTTTCTCGGTCCGACAGACCAACCATTTCGTCCCGACATCAGCAATATGTTCTCAAGACCGTTGGAAGACGGCATGAAGCGAGAGTTGGTGAACCAGGGTTCCGATCACGTCACTTCGATGACGCTGCACACTGACTTAACTTCTGATCGATTGGCAAACCGCCAGTGGCTGCTCGGTCAACTCGATCGACTGCAACGCCAGGTTGACCGGTCGGGCATGATGAACGCCATGGACCGTTTTCATCATCAGGCGACAAACATACTGACCTCGGGAGATTTTGCAGCGGCAATGGATCTGGATCAGGAGGATCCGCGGACGGTCGCACTGTACACACCTCCTGAATCATCGGTCGAGCGTTTCACGACCGCTGACAACCACCTGGCGATGCGGAAACTTCTGTTGGCGAGGCGGTTAGTAGAGGTGGGAGTTCGCTGCGTCAGCGTATCGTTCAGCGATTTTGACACGCACCGGAGTAACTTCAAACGCATGCGACATATGTTGCCAATTTTGGATCACGGACTTCACGCTTTGATCACAGATTTGCGACAACGAGGAATGCTGGACGACGTGACGATTGTGGTTTGGGGCGAATTTGGCCGAACGCCCACGATCAACAAGAACGCGGGACGCGATCACTGGCCAAACGTCGGCATGGCCATGCTCGCCGGCGGCGGTTTGCAGACTGGGCAGGTGATTGGCTCGACGGACCGCGTGGCGGGGACTGCCGTCACTCGCCCGGTGACCTACCAGGATGTTCTGGCGACCGTTTACAATCGCTTGGGAATTGACGCCCGGCGGACGACGATTCTCGACCCGGCTGGTAGACCGCAGTACTTGCTTGAAGAGGGCGAGCCGATCGCCGAAATGATCTAGACCTCGCGACAAGTCCACACTTTGCGACGTATCTCGACGTCCCACAACGTCAATCCGGCGAGTTCTTGACAGTAATGGTCATTTCCTGGCCGTAGTACTCGCGGCGAAACTCGCGGCCAAAGTCCTTGAACTTCAGCTCCTCCAGGTAGATATACGCCAGCACTTTGACGATGGTCAGCAATCCGAGGATGGCCAACAGAAGCAAGATGATCAATTTGACATCACGGTCATAGATAATAAATGCCAAAGACGCACCAATTGCCGCAGGGTGCATCGAGTCCATCCATCTCATGAATGTCACCGGAAGTGCCACGGCCAAGAAACACTGAACCGGAATATAAGCAAAATCTCTCATTGGAAAAAGAACGAAGCAAGTCAACGAGGCAATCACATAGGCGCAAATGATCGTCCTCAAACTGTTGCTCTTAGCCACGGGCGCGAACACGACCGATGCTGCGGATGATCCAAGACAGGCGAACAGTAGCATGTCCCCTTCGTGGGTCGTCGTCACCAACCAGGCCACCAGGGCCACCGATGCACCGGCAATGGCGCCATTGATGGCGCTCGCCAACCACCGATCCTGACGTTCAATGCGAAAAAACGCTTGTTCAACGTCCGCCGCCAGTCGCGTCCAACGGGCGGCAAAGACGTGTTTGTTCGAGGTCGCCATGTGGTTGTTGTCTCCGGTCGATGCGGTCGCTTAGAGGCCTTTGTAATTGAGGTCTTCAGGGAACATAATAGGCTACGGGCTCCCTAGGGCGTAAGAGGCGTATCAGCTCGGGACTCGAAGACCCACTCACCCGTGAAATTAGACATGAATGATGTCGGATTCGTTTTTGTTGGGAGTCCCTCGTGGAAACTCGCACAATTCTAGCAACCGCTCTGTTAACCGCGGTGTCACTAGTCCGTGCTGAAGCGATCGAGGTCGACTTCTCCCGCGACATACGGCCGATTCTTGCCGACGCGTGCTTTCCCTGCCACGGCCCCGACGCAACGGCACGTCAGGCCGATCTTCGTCTCGATCTCGAAAGGCAAGCGAAAGCGAGCCGCGATGGTGGCCTCGTTATAGCGCCTGGAAAACCGCACGCGAGCTTGCTGATCGAACGAATATTGAGTGACGATGAGGATCAGCAAATGCCGCCGCTCGATTCTGGTCGCTCGTTGACAACAAGACAGAAGGAAACACTGGTCGCATGGATTTCCGCGGGGGCCCATTGGCAGACCCATTGGTCGTTCGTCCCTCCGTTGAGAGTTGAGCTCCCAATCGTGAATGACACCGACTGGATACGTCAACCGCTCGATCGCCACGTGTTGGCGCGAATCGAACGTGAATCGTTGCGACCAGCTGCGGCAGCCACTCGTGAGACATTGATACGGCGGCTAACACTTGACTTTACCGGTCTACCCCCGACCGCCGGTGAGGTCGACAGGTTCGTTCACGATCGACATCCGGCGGCCTACCAGAGGTTGCTCGATCGTTTGTTGGCTTCGCCCAGATATGGCGAAGCAATGACTCACCACTGGTTGGACGCAGCCCGTTACGCGGATACCGATGGCTATCAGAACGACGGACCACGATCGATGTGGCGGTGGAGGGATTGGGTAATCGACGCGTACAATGACGGAAAACCATTCGATCAGTTTTCGATCGAACAGTTGGCCGGGGACTTACTGCCCAACGCGACAAGTGAGCAACGCTTGGCGACAGGATTTAACCGCAACCATCGCTACAATTCCGAGGCGGGTTTGGTCCTCAACGAGTTTCTCCTCGAAAACGCAGTCGATCGCATTGACACTTCGGCGACGGTTTGGATGGGACTAACTCTCGGGTGTGCTCGATGTCACGACCATAAGTACGACCCGTTCTCACAACGCGAATACTACCGATTGATTTCGTACTTTGACAACATTCCTGAATCGGGACGGGCTGTAAAATTTGGCAACTCGGAGCCCTGGTTAATTACCCCGACCCGTGAACAGCAACAGACCTGGGACCAATTGACGTCAGACCTGAACATCGCCAGGGCGGCACTCGCCGAGTTGGAGCTGCAAGTCGATGAGGCAATCGCGGGGTTAGAATCAAACAAAACGACCCCGGTGTTGCTCGCCGACACTGCACGGCATTTCAGAGAACGCTCCGATGAGTCAACCGTCGAGTCTGGCAAACCCATCTGGGGCGAGTCGAATGGGAGGCCGACGTTACAATTGGACGGTCAAACTATATTGAAATTGCCAGGTACGGACGGGCTGAAGTGTGAAAAACGCTTCTCCGTCAGTTTTTGGATGAAGCCGTCGGAAGTGACCGACGGGGTTGTCATGTCTCAGCAATCAAAGAACACGCGTAGACCTGGCATTGCCGTAAAATTGAGTCGCGGCAAACTTCAGTTTTTTCTGATCACGCGGTGGGTGTCGGGAGTTGCCGCGGTCGAGACAGTCACTTCCATCCCGACAAATCGCTGGTCTCACATCGTCCTCATCAACGATGGTTCTCAAAGTGCCCGAGGGATGAACATCTTCATAGACGGCAAGCCGCAGCCGGTAAGAATCCTCTACAACACGAACAGTAACACGGGTGGTGCCGGAAAAGGTGATCCACTCCGCTTGGGAGGCGGCGTCGTTGGCAAGACTTACCACGGCGAGCTCGCAGACGTCAGGGTATATAATCGATCGCTATTCCCTGATGAAGTGACGTCGCTCTCGGAGTGGCAGACCATTCCGGCCATACTCTCTATGGCCGGCGATCGACGCTCAACGCTGCAGACCAACGTGTTACGGCGGTGGTTTCTCGAGCATCGCGCGCGGAGCACTTTGAAACAGGCAGCAACTCGTTTGACCAAGGCCCGTCGCAAATTACGAGCATTTGTCGACAGCCTTCCTACAACCATGATTATGACCGAACGGGCGGAGTCGAAGACAACCCACGTTCATTTGCGTGGACGTTACGACCAATTGGGTGATGTCGTTACCTCTGGAACGCCCATGGCATTGGGCAACGTCGCCGCTGGCAACCGACTGGATTTCGCCCGATGGCTTTTTTCAGAATCGCACCCTTTAACGGCACGTGTTGCCGTGAATCGTTATTGGCAGCGGCTGTTCGGCACGGGATTGGTCAAGACGGCGGAGGACTTTGGAGTGCAAGGAGAAGCGCCGTCCCACCCCGGTTTGCTCGACTTCCTGGCCGTGGAGTTTCGCGAGTCGAGCTGGGATGTCAAACGAATGCAGCGATTGATCGCCTCGAGCGCGACGTATCGTCAGTCATCGGCAGCCGACGAGAACAAACGCAGGATCGACCCGGAAAACCGGCTGCTGTCGAGAGGATCTCGCAAGCGGCTTCCGGCGCACGTACTCCGCGACCAGGCTTTGGCACTCTCGGGACTGCTCGTCGAGCGGACTGGCGGTTCGTCGGTGTCTCCCTACCAACCGGCGAATCTTTGGCGTGAGATGAGCAACATGACCTATCGACAGTCAAAAGGCCAAGACCTGTACCGCCGCAGCCTGTACACCATATGGAAACGTACCGTTGTTCCGCCAAGCATGGCCCTACTTGACGCTGCCGATCGCGAATCGTGTTCCGTGCGTCCTAAGACGACCAACACGCCGTTGCAAGCCTTAACATTGTTGAACGAAGTGACTTTCGTTGAAGCGGCTCGAAATCTGGGCACCCGCGTCCTGCGAAGCGGGCAATCCCCTGACATTGAGACATTTCGGCGAATTGTCGGCCGACCTCCTACGGCGAAAGAACGGCTGATCGTTGAACGAGCGTGGAGAGTCTACTCGAAGCACTTTGCATCAGATCCTGCGGCCGCCACGCGTCTATTGGCCGTGGGCGAGTCACCGGCACCTGCGGACCTCGCTCCAACATCCTTGGCCGCCGCGACAGCACTGGCAAACATGCTGTTGAATCTGGACGAGACAATTAGCAAACCGTAGATTTTGATCACTTTGACACATCGCAACCAATCCTGAGATTCCGGATGAGTACAAACCGTCGATCATTTCTAACGCAAGTCAACGGATTGGGCGCGATGGCGTTGACATCGCTGCTCAACCGAAACGGCGTGGGCGACGAAAAATTGCCGGCCAGCGTGACGGCATCGCCGAAAGCGAAACGAGTGATCTATCTGTTTCAGTCCGGTGGTCCACCTCAAATGGACCTGCTCGACTACAAGCCGCACTTGGATAAGGTTCACAAACAAGAAGTGCCTGAATCTGTCTTTAATGGTCAACGTCTGACAGGTATGACAGCCGGCCAAAGCTCATTTCCTGTTGCCAGATCGGTGTTTAACTTCTCGCAGTGTGGCGAATCGGGAACTTGGCTCAACACAGACGTCATGCCCGAATTAGCCAAGGTCGCGGACGACATTTGCGTTATTCGTTCGATGCACACAGAAGCGATCAATCATGACCCGGCCATCACTTTCTTTCAAACTGGATTTCAGATCGCTGGCCGCCCGAGTATGGGTTCGTGGCTCAACTACGGGCTGGGCAGTGAGAACGATGAGCTGCCAGCGTTCGTTGCGATGATCTCGAATCATGGTGGACAACCTCTCTATGATCGATTGTGGGGTGCTGGTTTCCTTCCGTCGCAATATCAAGGAGTTCGCCTACGTTCAGGGAAGTCTCCGGTGTTGTATTTGAACAATCCGGACGGAATCGATCGACCATTGCGCCGTACAATGCTCGACGATCTACGCGAATTGAACGAAATACAGTTCGATCAAATTGGCGACCCCGAGATCACAGCTCGAGTTGCTCAATACGAAATGGCATACCGGATGCAGATGTCTGTGCCAGAATTGGCGGACATTTCCAATGAACCGCAATCGACATTCGACCTATACGGTGAAGACGCCAAGAAGCCGGGAACCTACGCCCACAACTGCTTGTTGGCCCGACGTCTCTCCGAACGTGGTGTCCGTTTTGTTCAGTTATTCCATCGCGGTTGGGATGCACACGGCGGATTACCCAGCCAGATCCGCCAACGTTGCCAGCAGACCGACCGAGCTTCGGCCGGTCTGTTGCAAGACCTTAAACAGCGCGGTCTGCTGGACGAGACACTGCTGGTATGGGGCGGCGAGTTTGGGAGAACCGTCTATTGCCAAGGCGAGTTGACGGCGAAGAACTACGGCCGAGATCACCACCCTCGCTGCTTCTCGATCTGGGTCGCCGGCGGCGGAATGCGACCTGGTGTCAGTTACGGAGAAACGGACGATTACAGCTATAACATCGTTAAAGATCCAGTTAGCGTTCATGACTTGCACGCCACAATGCTGAACCGCTTGGGAATCGACCACGAGAAATTAACGTATCGATTTCAAGGGCGTTACTATCGCCTCACCGATGTCCACGGCAAGGTGGTACGAGGAATCGTAAGCTAGACTCGTATTCGCCTAAATGGACCTGAACGGCATACTAGGCCGGACAAATCGCCTCGTCCTAGTCTCGATCAATCCGCGACTGCATGTCGTGATCTTCGGCTTCTTGGTATCCTATACAGTGCCTCGCATTGTAAAATGCAAGTCATTGATCCCGCCGCGGCGAACGCCGCTGTTAGCCTACCCATTTTTGACGGTTCTACCGTTATGCATCAAGTCTACGCACATCCATTGCCGAAATGGGCCGCCGCGATCCTCGCATTTGGTCAGTTGACGGCATTTTCGTTCGGCGACGACATCAAGCCGTCGGACGTTGAGTTCTTTGAGAAACAGGTCCGCCCAATCCTAGTTGTGCATTGCTACGAATGTCATTCCACATCGTCTTCTCCCCTTCAGGGCAATCTACTGCTCGACAGCCGGCCCGGCTGGCAGCGGGGCGGTGATAGCGGTGTCGCGATCGTGGCGGGCAACACGGACGAGAGTACTTTGATATCGGCAATCAATTATGACTCATTGGAAATGCCGCCTTCCGGTAAGCTGAGTACGAAGGCAATTGCCACTTTGACAAAGTGGGTTGAGATCGGCGCGCCCGACCCACGCAACGAATCGCCCGGGAAACAGAAATCCGATAAGGATGTGGATTGGAGTTTGGCAACAACGCATTGGGCCTTTCAGCCACCAGCGTACTCAACCATTCCCGCTGTCGATGACCTCGGCTGGGCCAAGGGGCCTATTGACCGCTACGTACAGAGTCGTTTTGAATCCAACTCATTGGCATCCAACCCACGGGCTTCGCGCAAGGCGCTCATCCAACGATTAACATACGACTTGACGGGCTTGCCAGCGACCGCCGACGAGGTGAGTCGATTTATCAATGACGATCACCCGCTGGCCGACGAACGCTTGGTCGATCGTCTGCTAGCGAGTCCTGCGTATGGAGAACGATGGGCTCGGCCTTGGCTTGACTTGGCGAGATACGCAGAGGACCAAGCTCACATTGTTGGCAACAATCAGTCGCTGTTTTTTCCCAACGCACACTACTACCGCCAATGGGCAATTCACGCGTTAAACAGCGACATGCCCTACGATCAATTTGTGCGATTTCAACTGGCCGCTGACCTCTGTGACAATGCCTCGCAACACGTGGCTGCACTCGGATTCATCGGACTCGGACCGAAGTACTACCGTCGCAACGACCCAGCGGTGATGGCCGACGAATGGGAAGATCGAGTCGATATGGTTGGCAGGGGATTGCTGGGCCTAACCATCGCATGTGCTCGTTGTCACGATCACAAGTACGATCCGATCGAGACGGAAGATTACTATGCGATTGCCGGTGTGTTTGCCAGCACCGAAATGTTCAACCAACCATTCGATGATTCGATCAAAAAAGGCAAAAATGGTCATGCCAAAGACCCCAAGACGGCCTTCCATGTTGTTCGCGAAGCAGAAAAAATCCGCAACTTGAAGGTGATGATTCGCGGGGACGTCAAAAACCTGGGTGAGGAAGTTCCCAGGCGGTTCGTGAAAATCGCCAGCGCCGATTTAAAACCGAGTCCATTCCAACATGGCAGCGGTCGGCTGGAGCTGGCCGAATCCATTGTCGCTCCTAGCAATCCACTTACCAGCCGAGTTTGGGCAAACCGAGCCTGGCGTGAGCTCTTCGGTCAAGGAATCGTTCGCACGACCAGCAATTTTGGCCTGCTCGGTGAGCGGCCAACACATCCACAGCTGCTGGATTATTTGGCACTCGAGTTTCAAAGGTATCAATGGTCTCCAAAGCGATTGCATCGAATGATGACGCTGTCGGCAACGTATCAGCAATCAAGTGACATGGGCTCGTCGGCCACCGTTGATCCCGAAAATCGTTGGCTTGCGCGAATGAACCGCCGTCGACTATCCGTCGAAGCATGGCGAGACACCGTATTACACGCCGCGGGACGGCTGGACCGACAAGTGGGCGGAGAGTCCGTCCGAGCGAGTGACTCGCAGGAAACTCGCAGGACGGTCTATAGTACGATCAGTCGGTTCGAACTTGACGAGTTGCTGGCGCTTTTTGATTTCCCGGATCCGAACAACCACTGCGCTGGGCGTGTCGAAACGACAACGCCCTTACAAAAGCTCTTTCTTCTAAATAGCCCCTTCATGATAAGCCAGGCGGATCGCCTTGCTAATCTACTGTTGCAGCATTCCAACGACGACCAACAGCGAATCGAATACGCTTATGAACTCTGTTTTGCCAGGTCCGCGACGAATGCAGAGAAACGGAAATTGCACGGATTCCTCCGCGACACGAATGACGCGAAAGCCGCCTGGCAACAGATCGCACACGTTCTTCTTGCATCCAACGAGTTAATGTATGTCGACTGATCACAATATTACGGTTGCTGCCCACAGCGATTCGTCGATAACACGTCGCGCGATGCTGCAGCGGACGGGTGGAGGAATGGGGCTCGTCGGACTTGCGGCCGCATTGGGCCATGGATCCGAAGCTGCCACCACCACGACTCATTTCCGGGCACGCGCGAAACGCGTCATTTTTCTATTCATGAATGGTGGCCCGTCGCATGTGGACACATTCGATCCGAAGCCGGCCCTCATGAAGTATGAAGGCAGTCACCCGGAAAAGGGTTTGGAGCGAGCATCGAAGGGGACGGGCTTCATGCCATCGCCCTTCAAGTTCGCCCCGCGAGGTAATAGCGGCGTTGTCATGAGCGAGTTATTCCCACAACTAGCTCGTCATGCGGATGAACTTTGTGTCCTACGTTCGATGTACACGGACGTACCCAATCATGAACCCGGATTGCTGCTAATGCACTCGGGACATCAGCAGCCAATCCGTCCTTGCCTCGGCTCATGGGTCTCTTATGGTCTCGGCAGCGAGAACAAAAACCTACCGGCGTTTGTTGCCTTGAGCCCAGGCCGTCCGGTGGTTGGCCCACAGTTGTGGTCCAGTGCATTCTTGCCCGGCCAACATCAGGGCGTCGCCGTCGACACAAACGACATGCAGGTTGATCGGTTGGTGGCGAACATCAAACATCCAAACTTGTCGCAGACTCAACAGCAACGTCAGATCGAGTTGCTGCAATCGTTAAACGAGCTGCACCGCTCCCGTCGGCTTGGTGACAGGGCCCTCGAGACTCAAATTCGAGTCATGGAACAGGCGTATCGCATGCAAAGTGAGGCAAGTGAAGCGTTTGACACTTCCAGAGAGACTCAGGCTACTCGCAAACTCTACGGTGATTCTGTATTTGGACAGAGTTGTCTACTGGCGCGACGACTCGTCGAACGCGGAGTAAGAATGACAATGGTGTACTACGTTTCCAAGAAAGGAAAGCAGCCGTGGGACACGCATTCGCAAAACAACGATCGTCATCGGAGCCTCTGCCACGATAGCGACACCGCGACCAATGCACTGCTCACCGATCTAAAGTCGCGGGGCCTGTTAAAAGACACTCTGGTGATTTGGGGTGGCGAATTTGGACGCACACCGTATTCACAAACGGACAAGACTAAGAGTGTTGCTAAAGCGGGACGAGACCACCACAACACGGGCTTTTCCATGTTCCTCGCCGGTGGCGGTGTGAAGGGTGGTCTGATGTATGGCAATACCGACGAACTCGGAATGAACGCTGTCGAGAATCGAGTCCATGTGCATGACCTCCACGCCACAATACTGCACCTAATGGGGATGGATCACACTCGGCTGACCTACCGATACTCAGGACGAGATTTCCGCTTGACCGACGTCCATGGAAGAGTGGTAAAGGAAATTTTGTCGTAGTCAGAAACAAGCGAACTTTCAACTCGCAAAATGGGGACACAGTGGGCGCGATGTGGCGAATCTTGTGGGCCGGGGCAACAGTAACGGCTCTTTTTACGACGATGTGTCGAGCGGACGAACCGTTTCAACTGGTATCGGCCGAGCGTGGAGTTGAGTTGAGGGCTCACTGTCCGCAACTGGCCGACGAAGAGATGCAGGCCATCTTGATGGATCCGGCGACAATTTTCTACACGGACGAAGAGGTTCCACCGTGCTACCAGGAGTGGGACGGCGGATTACGTGGAATCCACTCGGTCCACTACAACATCTCGGCGAATCGCCAGGAGCGATTCGGAAACGGTAACCGCGAGTTCCCTTGGGCAGACACGGGCGGTCTTACGGACGTGGACAATGTGGGAACGGTGAGGTTCCTGTTTCTTCCTCTGGACCCGGCGACGCGTGAGCGGCTACCGATCGTCTGGTACCGCAAAACTTTTCTTCGCGACGCCGAACCAGGATACGGCTGGCGTTTCCCCGCCGGAACAGTATTTGGTGAAGTTCTCTTGATGCACCACTCCGACGAGCGGTGGCGGCCCTTCGAGGTACGGATTCGTCAGCGTGAAACGGATGACTGGGATATTGATGTGTTTCGGCCATTCAGCACACCGCAAGAGCTGGCCACGGCGATTCGCGGAAGAATCGAGGATTGGCGAGATGTAGCGGAACTTCAGAGCTTGGTAACCCATCTTGATGCCACCTCGCTCGATCTGCCCCTCCAAACATTGGAAAATGAACACCCGACGGTGGTGTTTCGAGAAACAGCGATGGTGGACAGTTTGCCAACGATCGGCAACCTTGAATTGGTGGACCAGTTGCTTCGTCATCGACCGTTTCACTCAGTACGTGGAGAAGAGTGGCGACGCGACGACTCTGGAAACGTTACGTATGCTCCGACGACTGAAGCGGACGATCACATCATCCCGCGAGGTTATCGAGGGGGGTTTATTGAGATCAGTCGCAGCTCTTGCATGCGGTGTCACGAAACGGCTAATCGACACGTTCGTGATTTCCAGGCGTCCCGAGACTGGTACGGCCGCATTCGCGGCGGGGACGGGATTTTCTCGTTTCATCCGTTTTCGTTGGAGTCCATCAGCCCAAACGGCTACTCAATGCCGCCGCAATTGAACCCAAAATGGGAAGCGGCCGGTTTGCTTTTACCGTACGATCCCGATAGGCACCAGCCGCCAAGTTACGGTGTGATTGAAACGCTCGATAAATGACGACAAGGCGGCGGTCCGCACTACCGGGGCGCCTTGTCAACGTCCACTCGGGCTGCGATCATCAGTGTCGACTTGGGAAGACAAGCCAGGAATGCCCGCCCATTTTTCTTTCAAAAAAGGAGACAAAGATGATCCTCACGAGCGAAGCTCCAGCTGCAAGTGGAAAGACGCAGGCCTTCCTTCAGCAGGATCATCAACTTCTCATTGATGGTCAAAATGTAGCGGCCGTTTCAGGCAAGAAAATCGATGTTGTCGATCCGGCGACCGGTCAGTTGATCGCAAGAGTTGCCGAAGGTGATAAGGCGGACATCGACAAGGCGGTCACCGCGGCTCGCAGAGCGTTTGAAGGCGGTGCATGGCCCAAACTGACTCCATCGGAACGTGGCAAGTTGCTCTGGCGATTGGCCGATCTTCTCGAAGAGAACCTTGACGAAGTTGCCGAAATCGAATCACTCGATAATGGAAAACCTCGCGCGGTCGCAGCGGCGGCTGACGTGCCGTTGGCGGTCGATCTGTTCCGCTACATGGCTGGATGGGCCACGAAGATTGAAGGCAACACGATTCCGATCTCGGTGCCCTACATGCCGGATGCCGAGTTCCATTCCTACACGCTGCGTGAACCCGTGGGTGTGGTCGGCCAGATCATACCGTGGAATTTCCCTCTACTAATGGCCGCTTGGAAACTCGGCCCCGCGCTCGCAACAGGGTGCACGGTCGTGCTAAAAGTCGCCGAAGAGACTCCCTTAAGTGCGTTGCGACTGGGACAATTGATACAAGAGGCGGGGTTCCCAAATGGCGTCGTGAACATCATCACGGGATATGGCGAGACTGCCGGAGCCGCTCTGGCAGCTCATGGTGATGTCGACAAATGTGCATTCACGGGCTCGACCGAGGTCGGAAAACTCATCGTCAAAGCGGCCAGTGAGAGCAATCTAAAGAAGATCACCTTGGAACTCGGCGGAAAGAGCCCGAACATCATTCTGCCGGACGCGGATTTGGAGCTGGCGATTCCGGGCGCCGCGAATGCGATTTTCTTCAACCACGGGCAGTGTTGTTGTGCGGGTTCCCGGTTGTTTGTGCACCGCGATCAGTTCGAAAAAGTGGCCGAGGGCGTCGCGGAACTGGCCAAACAAATCAAGATTGGGGCTGGCATGAACCCGGAGACCGAAATGGGGCCGATGGTTTCGCAGATTCAGCAAGATCGGGTTTGCGGATACCTCGAATCCGGACTGAGCGATGGCGCCACGGCTTTGTGTGGCGGCCAAAAGACGGGTGAAAACGGCTACTTCGTCGAACCTACAGTTCTGGTGAACACTCGTCCAGAAATGAAGATTATCCAAGAGGAGATTTTTGGCCCAGTCGTCACGGCCGTTTCGTACGACGATACGGATCAGTTGATTGCCTCGGCAAACGACAGTCCCTACGGTTTGGCTGCAGCTGTCTGGACGCGCGATATCAGTCTCGGCCATAAGATCGCGAAGAAGATGAGAGCGGGCACCGTTTGGGTCAATTGCTACAACGTGTTTGACGCCTCGCTGCCGTTTGGCGGATACAAGCAGTCGGGCTGGGGCCGTGAAATGGGACACGAGGCTTTAAACCTTTACACCGAAACAAAGGCGATTACGATTCAACTCTAGTTGGACAGCAACCTCCATCAGTTGGGAGTCGGCGAATCGTGGCATACTGCCGAATCGTCGGCCTTACTACGGATTTTTTAGCGAAACAGGAATTCTCTCCCGATGGAAAACGAGTGGGGGCCCACATCTTGGCAAACGAAACCGGTCGCACAGCAACCGAGCTACGGCGACGCGGCTGAATTGGATGCGGCGCTAAAGACGCTGTCATCGCTTCCGCCCATCGTGACGAGCTGGGAAATTGAACGGCTGAAGGAGAAGCTGTCTCGGGCCGGCCGAGGAGAAGCCTTCATCTTGCAAGGAGGCGACTGCTGCGAACAGTTTGAGGACTGCAATTCGGAGACAATCGTCCGTAAGCTCAAGGTCCTTTTGCAGATGAGCTTGGTGCTGGTTTACGGATCGAAGCGAGAAGTGATTCGCATCGGTCGCATCGGCGGCCAATTCGCTAAACCCCGCTCGGCCGATATGGAAACACGCGACGGCGTGTCGCTGCATAGCTACCGCGGGGACTTAATCAATAGAGTCCCATTTACACCCGAAGCGAGGCGCCCGGATCCCCAACGTCTCTTGCGGGGATACGAACGTGCAGCACTGACCGTCAACTTCATCCGAGCACTCAGCGAAGGTGGATTTGCCGATCTGCACCATCCGGAAAACTGGGACCTTGAATTCGTACGTCGGATGCCGCGGTCGGAGAAGTACGATGAACTGCTAAGTTCGCTGGGTGAGGCCATACGGTTCTTGGAGGCGATCGTCCAGGTCTCGACTCCTTCGCTGGAGCGCGTTGACTTCTACACATCCCACGAGGGCCTGCACCTGCACTACGAACAGTCTCAAACACGGACAGTTCCGCGCCGCAACGCGTGGTACAACCTGAGTACCCATATGCCCTGGATCGGCAATCGCACCCGATCACTAGAGGGGGCTCACATCGAGTATTTTCGCGGCATTCGCAATCCAATTGGCGTTAAAGTCGGCGGAGATGTCGACGTTCAGGAAATCGCCGAAATGGCCAGGGTGCTGAATCCCGAGAAGGAAGAGGGGCGACTTACGCTAATTCACCGATTCGGGGCCGATAAAATCGGTGACCAGTTGGCGGACACAATCGCCGCCGTCCAACGAACGGGCACACCCGTTGTTTGGTCGTGTGACCCCATGCATGGCAATACCGAGGTGACGAATAACGGTTGGAAAACGCGTTCGTTCGACAAAATCCTCTCTGAACTCCGCGACTCGTTCACGATTCATCGTGACTGCGGTTCGCGATTGGGCGGAGTCCATTTGGAGTTGACCGGCGAAAATGTCACCGAGTGCATCGGCGGTTCTGGGGAAGTCACTGAAAGTGACTTGCCAATAGCCTACAAAAGCAACGTCGACCCACGCTTGAATTATGAGCAGGCGATGGAGATCGCTTTCCTTATCTCAACAGAAATGACGAAGTAAGGCTGCTACTCGTTGTGATACGGGTGTCCCTTCATGACAGTGATCGCCCGATAGATCCCTTCAACAAGTACGACTCGAGCGACAGATTCTGCAAGTGTCAGTCCAGACAGCGCCCAGAGAGCGTCGGCCCGTTTCCGCACTTCACTGGAAACGCCGAGCGCTCCGCCGACCAGAACAACCAGTCGTTTCTTACCGGCAAATCGAGGCCCGGCAGAAAATGCCTCGTCCATAATGCGAGCCAAGTCGGCTGTTTTTAGAGACTTGCCCCGTTCATCGCAAACAGCCAACCAATCGTCAGGTCGCAGAGTGGACAGCACTTTCCGACCTTCGGCGCTCTTAATTTCCTCGGGACGACGGCGATCGATTCGCTCACCGCGCAGCGAGATCACCTCACAATCCACAAGTTTGCGGATCCGAGCCAGGTAAAGGTCAATCACCGCTCCGAATTCGGACGGTCGTGGCTTTCCAATCAATACGACGCAAAGTTGCATGAAATCCAACCGTAAGACGCAACAAAGCAAGTAACTGGAACAATACAGCGTTAGTGACAACATGGTATCAATCGTGGGCCGCCGCTTGTAGCGGACCAACGAGGACGGATGGGATCCATGCGAAAAATGAGTTCTAATGCAGAGGGCCATTGGCTCGATTGAAGTCCCTTTTTTGCAGAACGGAGTTGTTGTGAGACAAGACCATGCCGCCTGGCGGCACTTGGCAGCGAAATGGCGAATTCGTGGTGACACCGTCTACTTAAACCATGGTTCATTCGGTTTGCCACCGATCGATGTCCAAGAAGCCCTCCATCGGTGGCGTCATCGTCTCGACGAACAGCCGGTGGATTTCTTCGTTCGTCAACTCCCGGAATTGCTTCATTCAGCCAGAGGACGGCTGGCCAAGTTTCTCAATACCAGCGCCGACAACCTTATCTTTCAGGAAAATGCAACGGAAGCAATGAATGTTGTGGCCCGTAGCATTGAGCTGGAGTCGGGAGACGAAATCCTGCTGACTAACCACGAGTACGGCGCAGTGGAGAGAGTCTGGGATCGGGAGTGTCGTCGGTCGAGAGCGGTGTTGCGAGTCGCAGAGCTACCTGGTTTCTCGACGGCACCGCCAAGTCGCGAGCAGATTACCGAGTCGATCGTCAGCCAATTCTCCGATCGAACCCGGTTGCTAGTGGTAAGTCACATCACGTCCGCCACGGCTTGGATAATGCCAATCAAAGACCTGGTCGAGGCCGCAAGCAAACGTGGAATTCTGATCTGCATTGACGGACCACACTCACCGGCTCAGATCCCGCTGAACCTCGATGAAACAGGATGCGACTTCTACACGGCCAGCCTTCACAAGTGGCTTTCGGCTCCATTGGGAAGCGGATTCCTTTACGCTCACCCGCGTGTGGCCGAACGAATTCGTCCAAATCGACTCAGTTGGGGAGTCTTACCACCTCGCACGCCGACCGCCTGGCGCGACGAGTTCGAGTGGATGGGCACTAGGGACCCGAGTGCTTTTCTTACAGTTCCGACAGCGATCGAGATGATGGAAAGCGTAGGACTCGACGCTTTTCGGGAACGCACGCATTCACTTGCTTGCTTTGCACAACAGCAAATCGCAACGGTCACCGGACGTCCGCCAATGACCTCTCCAACCAATTTTGGATCGATGGTGACTTGCCTGCTCCCGCAAGGTGATTCCGACACACTCCAAGCGACGTTGTGGAACGACCACGGTATCGAGGTGCCGGTTTGGGAATTCTGCGGAGAACGCCTGATTCGAGTTTCGTGCCACCTGTACACCCAAGAAGAACACATACGCCGACTCACCGAAGCGCTTCGTCAAGAGCTTTGATCGTCCTCGTCACCCGTCTCGACAGGGCGACCGCTTCCACGAGTCCATTCGCTCCAAGAACCTACGTACAACTTAGATCCTGTGAGTCCGGCATGTTCCATGGCCAGCAGGTTGTGACAGGCAGTAACTCCCGATCCACACATGTGAATTATGTCGTTGGAATCCTCAGCCAGATTCTCAAATCGGGTCCGCAATTCCGCCGGTTCCAGAAAACATCCATCCGGGTTCAAGTTGTCCGTAAAGGGTCGATTGAGGGCCGATGGAATGTGGCCTGCGATCGGGTCGATCGGCTCCATCT
>DUDC01000125.1:21145-62473 GCA_012959465.1 Planctomycetaceae bacterium | reverse complement strand
CATCCAATGTCGACACCCACAGGTCATGTCGAAAGGCCGCTTCATACGGAGGCTTGCAATCAAACTCTGTCGGATCTGTTGAAAGAGGGTAGCCAGCCTTTTCCCACTTCGGAAATCCACCGTCGAGCACGGCGACACGTGTGTGACCAATCCAACGCATCAACCACCAGAACCTCGCTGCCAAAGGGCCGCCAAGTTGGTCGTAAGCCACGACGTGTACATTGGAGTCGATCCCCAGGTTTCCGACGTGGGACGTCCACCGAGTCGTTTCCGGGAGTGGGTGACGGCCCGTTAGATCGGTCACTGGCGCCGACAGATCGAGGTCCAAGTCAGCATAGCGTGCCCCAGCAATGTGACTTGCGTGGTACATCGCCCGTCCGGCCATCGGATCGGAAAGTACGAAACGACAATCGACAACAACCCAACTTGGCTCGTCGATGTGGTCCAATAACTCGTCAATAGACACAAGCTGTCGATCATTCATGTTCGCCTCACCAACGAGATGCACTACGCCACAGTTAGCATGTGATTGATCCGCAATCGACAACTGTCGGGTTTCCAGGATTATAACGTGTTACGATAAAATGTGGTGCTGCACGGGTCAGACTAATGATGATGCGATTAACCGGAATTCGGTCGACCAGCGGCCCCAAACTTCATCGCCCGCTATAATGAGTGATGATTCGCAACGGAGTTAAAACACCACTTGAGGCGTCGCACCAGCTTCTGCCAATTCGCACCGAGGTTACCATGTTGGAAGTGCAAACTGTGGACGAGGAGATCGCGTTTAATCCGGGGGACGAGGTTCGTGTGCGATTGACCTGGGACCTGCCGAACACACCGGAACGGATCGATCTTAATCTGGGGTGGCATACCATAGGCAAGGGTGACCGCGACGAATCGGTTTCCGAGAAAATCGAACTCGATGACGTCGGGCAGGAACAATCGATTGAACTGCGTATTACGCTGCCCGATGGTCCATATAGTTTCTCCGGACAACTCATCTCGTTAATTTGGAGTTTGCAAGCGGTCGCTCGTCCGTCGGGCGAGACGGCCACCCACGAGATTGTCGTGGCGCCGGGGAAAATGGAAGTCCAACTGACGGAAGTCGAAGAATGAGAGCCAAAGAAAATCCTTTCGCCGTGCATCGCGTGTCGCAATTTCGCTATCAATGGTCCGAAGCGAAATGGTGTTCAGCGATCATGCAGCTCGAATCGATATCCTATCAAGGTGCCATTGTTGGTCCCCACGGCTGCGGAAAAACGACGCTGCTGGAGGACTTGATCGTTCGACTTCGAAGTCGCGGCCAACAGACGTTTTCCTTTCAGTTACATACGGGAGAACGTCGATTACCACTCGCCGTGGAATCTCAATTCACGAATCTCCCGCCCAAGACGATCGCGCTACTGGACGGCGCCGAACAACTTAGCTCATGGCGTTGGCGTCAACTGGCGAACTATTTCCGTCGGTCGGGACGCCCCTTCATCGTGACATTGCACCAAGCCGGGCGCTGGCCCATTTGGTTCCAATGCAAGTCGGATCTCGCAATCCTAAACCAAATGGTTGACGAACTTCTTCAGGGAGCCGTGGCGGATTGCGACGAAACCAATCGGCATTTGTACGCGAAACACCAGGGCAACATTCGTGACGCTCTGCGAGAATGGTACGACTTGATGGCGAAATCTCCCACTGCGTTGACAGAACATGCAAGCGAAGTGGCTACGTTGAATAATCGACGTCGCCTGTCGATCATTACGATGTCAGAAACTGCGTGAACCGGTGAAAAAACGACAACCCACTCTCTCGATCACTACGACTCGCCCTGCCCTGCGCGGCTCAAAGTTATTCTTGGGATGCTTCTTCTCATTGTTTCTTCTGTTCGGTAGTGTGCTGTTCGTCGTATTTGCCGGACTGCCCTTCTACCGCGTGTCGGCATCGCGAAGTTGGAGCCAGGAGGATTGCAAGATCCTGAGTAGTCGAGTTGAATCTTATCGCGGTGATGACGGTATCGTGTACTCGGTCGAGATCGAGTTTGAATACGAGTTCGGGGGTCAGAAATACACGAGCGATCGCTATTCGTTTTCCGCTGCATCATCATCGAACGAAGGGCCAAAACAAGAGACGGTCCGCGCGTACCCAGCAGGCAGCCGTCGAGTTTGTTATGTCAATCCAAAGAAGCCATCCTTCGCGGTGCTCAATCGAGAAACAACCTCCGACATGTATTTTGGGTTGTTCACATTGATCTTTGTCATCGTCGGCGGAGGCGGAATTATTGGTGTTCTGGTCTGGAAACCAAAACCGCCGGGCGAAGCAGACTGGCTTCCCGATCAAGACGGCGTCGCATCCAGCACAACCGCAGCACCCACATCGCCTACCGTTTTGAAACCGACATCCAGGCCGGTCGTTCAGTTTTTTGTCATCCTGGGAATCACGCTTTTCTGGTGTGGGATTGTTTCGGTGTTTACCTACCAGGAGGTAATCGGTTTCCAAAAAGGTCGCCCAGAATGGTTCGTGACCATCTTCATGATCCCGTTTCAGTTGATTGGCCTGCTACTGCTCTGCGGCACCCTCTACTCGTTTCTCGCGATGTTCAATCCAATCCCAATCGTCGAGGTAAATACGACACAGCTCGCACTGGGTGACCGGTTGGAGGTGAAGTGGTCATTCCAAGGCCGCACGTCGTCCATTCGCAAACTTAAAGTCATACTGGTCGGGGAAGAACAGTCTCAATATCGCCGAGGGACTTCCACCTACACTGACACATCGGCGTTCTTCCAACAGGACCTTACCGACGTGAATTCCGCTATCGACGTGGCGAGTGGTGCTACCTCCATCGATGTCCCAGTCACCAGCATGCATAGCTTTGATGGCGGCAACAACAAGATCGCCTGGTCGCTGCGAATTCATGGAGAAATCGCCCGATGGCCCGATGTAGACACGTCGTTCCCTCTCGTGGTGCATCCTGTGTTTCTCAGGTAGTCTTTAACGACCGGGTGTGCGAGCCAAACAATCTTGAGTTGGTTGCGTTAAACTACGGGTCTCGAACCCTACGAGACGACGTTGTCCAGATTTTTTACCTACACGAAAAACATGACCAACAGA
The DNA here is from genome assembly GCA_012959465.1 of Planctomycetaceae bacterium. GTDB lineage: Bacteria > Planctomycetota > Planctomycetia > Pirellulales > Pirellulaceae > UWMA-0346. Next base: position 59,371 of record DUDC01000125.1, on the reverse strand, counting down.
CCACGACGCAAGATCGCATTCCTCGGGGTGGATCATCCGCACGGCTCGGCCTGGCGAAAATTACTGGATGGGTTTGTGGAGCAGGTCGAGATCAGTGCCATCATGGCAGGGCTCGACGGCGGTCTCGCCAGTCTCGAAGAGAAATACGCCGCGGTTCCGCGTTTCGCTGACATCGAAACTCTGCTTAACGACGGAGAATTTGAGGGTGCGATCGTCTGCCTATCGAATCGCGAATCACCGTCAGTCGTCCGTCGATTAATCAACAGCGGCAAACACGTATTGGTGGAAAAGCCAGGCGCGGGTGCGGCATCGGAACTGAGCTCGCTGGTCGCTGCATGTGAGGAGCGAGCAATCGCTTTTCAAAGTGGTTACATGTGGCGGTACGACGACATTGCCAATCGGCTAAAAACAATGGTAGCTGATGGTCAGTTTGGAAAATTAGTTCATATCGACATGAAATTTGTCACGGTCGATGTACAACGCCGCGACCCAAACCACTATCTATTTGATGCAGAGCAAAGCAAACGAGGATTCTTCAACTGGCTGGCTTGCCATCATGTCGACTTGTTGTCGTTCATCACTGACCGCGAACTGGTGGCCGTGACCGCTAAGCTGGGACGCTTCGGCGAAACGGATACACCACTTGATGATGGTGGCACGGCGATCTTTGAACTTGAGGGCAACGTCTTGGCGACATTCACTGGCGGTTACTGGCTGCCACGTTGGGATGGCGTTAGCCAGTGGAGTCTCTATGGCAGCAAGCGATGGGTACACTGGTATCCGACATTCCCCGACACATCAGGACGATTGGAAATCCATGGGCCCAAACCTCATTGGTTTGCCATGGACGACATGTACGATTCTCCGCCAGACTCGACGCCCGGTTATGGTGGAAGTCGAGGGATGGCATTGGTGGACGATTGGCTAGACAGTTTCCAGACCGGGGTACCATGCCGCAACTCGCCCGAAAGCCTCGTCAAAACGCTGCACTGGATGGACGCCGTCTACCAGGCATCCGACAACGGGCAACGTGTTTCATTCTGATCCCAAGAAGAAAGATATAGGTCGATGAGAGTTACGAGATACAGAGAAGATGGCCAAACAAGACTTGGATTCTACGATGAGCAGGGATTGGTCGAGTTTGACGTTGCCGCTCGGGCATGGGCTCAAGCGACGGAAAGCGATTGGAACGGCACCATCGATTCTCTTTTGGATCTACTGCCAAATGGCCGTTGTTATGAAACTGCGAAAGCCGTGGAACAATGGCTCTCTTTCGGTATCGATTCTCCGCCGCGAACTGACCTGAACGAAGTTCAGTTGTTGGTCCCGATACCGCGCCCCAACAAGTTATTTCTGCTGGCAGGGAATTACGCTGCACACATCGAAGAGGGAGGTGAAACGGCGAGTGAACGGGCGGCCACTTTTCCTTATGTCTTCATGAAGCCACCGTCCACCACACTGGTGGCAGCAAATGCACCATTCCAAATCCCATCTGTCTCGCCGCAGAACATTGACTGGGAATTAGAATTGGCCGTCGTGATCGGCCGCACGGCAAAGGGAATTGCGGAGGCAGACGCCTTGAGCTACGTGGCCGGGTACACGGTGATCAATGACATCTCCGATCGCCAATTTTGCCCCAACCCTGATCGAAAGCCCCGTGAGCGCGATCGCTTCTTTGATTGGTTACACGGGAAATGGCACGACGGGTTTTGCCCCTGTGGGCCGTGCATCGCAGACACGGTTGCCATCCCGGATCCACAATCGCTGCAAATGAAACTGACAGTCAACGATAACATCAAGCAAGACGCGTCGACCGGACAACAAATTTTTCCCGTCGCTGCGGTTATCGAGTTCATTTCGAGCTTCGTCACACTAGAGCCAGGCGACATCATTTCGACAGGCACACCCGCCGGTGTCGGCAAGGCGAGAGGTGAGTTTCTTGGTCCCGGAGACCAGATGGTCGCTTCGATCGAGGGGATTGGCAGCTTGGTGACCACCGTTGAGGCAGCCGCGGCTTAACGCTCGATCATTAACTAGAAGCAGAATAAGCAGCCCGGCACACCGATCATTGCTCGTCTTATTCGTTCACCTCTTGAGTCAACCTCGAATAAAATTCTGGCCGACGGTCGTTTACTCGGTCGATTGAGTGTTTTCCGGGCACGCGGACGATCTTCTTGTTGCGAGCTCGGTTTACGTCAACGGTACCGCGAATGACCTGCGCTTCCGCGTGCGGTGCGTCGTCCATGGTGACGCCAGCGGGATCGCAGAGACGACTGCAACCAATGAAACGGAAACCGCGTTCGGTACCCACTCGATCGACAGCCATGAAGTAGAGGTTATTTTCGGCCGCTCGAGTGTTGCTAGCGTAGGCCGCCATCGCCTCCGCACCAGGTGGCCAATTCGTTGGCAGGGCGACCAGATCGGCACCGTCCAAAGCCATCACTCGTGTCGCTTCCGGAAACGAACCGTCGTAACAGATGATCATTCCCACACGTAAACCATCAATGTCATGAACTCGAAACGGCTCGTTCCCGGGAGTTGTAAATCGATCGATACCAAGGTACGGCAGGTGTACCTTGCGGTACTTGCCAACAACCCCTTTTGGTCCGACGAGTACACATGCGTTGAAGAATCCGTCGTCGGCCCGTTCCAACATTCCAAACATGGCAAAAATATCTCGCTCGACACAAACGTCGATCACAGCGTCGGTTGCCGGCCCCGGAACAGGCTGACCATACGGCAACGCCTGCTCAAGGCTGTCGAAGCAATAGCCGGTCAGTGCACACTCGGGAAACACGACGAGGTGTGCGCCTTCGTCGGCAGCCCTATTGAGATGCTTGGCAATGGCTGCCAAATTGGCGTCCACATCGCCCAATTGTACATCCATCTGCACACCGACCACTTCAAACAAGTTCTTCTCGGAATTTGCATCATCAGAGGTCATCGTGTTGGATCCCTGTTCGTGGTATGTAAACAAGTTGTGCGTCCGAATTATCACGACAACCAGTCGGAAGGGCAAGGTATTGCCCATCAACAGCGACGGGGAGTAAAGCATGCGTATTGGAGTTTTTTGCAGCGGCGGTGACGCGCCGGGGATGAACGCGTGCGTGCGGGCAGTTGTGCGGACGGCTCGTGCCAGCAGGCACGATGTGATCGGCATACGTCGAGGCTACCAAGGACTCCTAGAAGAGGACTTCCACATTGGGACCGACGGCAGTCCGTTGATGACTCAACGCGACGTTTCCGGATGGGGACGCCATGGCGGAGCGTTTCTGCGGAGCAGTCGCAGCGAAGAGTTTCGTTCAGCGGCGGGACAACAAAAAACCCTCGACATCTTGGAAAAGCACAACATCGACGCGTTGATTCCAATCGGTGGTGACGGCACTTTTCGCGGGGCCACGGACCTTGTCCGGCAATGGGACGGCATGGTGATCGGCTGCCCTGGGACCATTGACAACGACCTCGTCGGAACCGACTGCACGATCGGGTTCTCGACAGCCGTTCAAACGGCCGTCGAGGCAGTCGACAAGATTCGAGATACTGCTGAGAGCCATGAGCGGATGTTCTTGATCGAAGTGATGGGACGACACAGTGGGTACATTGCACTTTTTACGGCAGTGGCCGCAGGTGCCGAAGTTGTCTGCTTGCCAGAGTCAGTGGGAAGCATCGCTGTCCTGGTGGATCAATTAAACGTGATGAAAAACCGCCAGAAGGACTCCATCCTCCTCGTTGTTTCCGAAGGAGATGAAGGTGGAGGCGCGGAGAAAATCCAGCAACAACTGGAATCTGCTGGCTGCCCATTTCCGATGCAAAGCGTGATCCTGGGTCACTTGCAACGGGGTGGTACTCCATCGCCAGAGGACCGAATTTTGGCGAGTCAATTGGGTTATTGGGCCGTCGTGTCTCTCGAGGAGGGACACACGGGGGCAATGGTTGGGTCGATCGCAGGACAACGTGTGCTGACGCCATTCGCTCAGACTTCGGGAGGAAAGACACTGCCGCCATCGCTGATGGAATTGATCGGAGTGATGGCCCACTGACGGCGTCGCCAGCGACCACTCGGGGCCCGTGGGGAGAAACTTGGGCCGAAAAGTGGAAGAAATCTCATAAAAATGCGATAAAAGCTCTCTATATTATCTTTTCTCCCTATCTTCCGCTTGACGTGATCGTCAGACTTCGGCAAAATCTCGCCGCGACTATCGATAACGCTCTACATACGTGACCAACCGCATTGGAGTGGAGCCCATGTGGCTCAACCGATCTACATTTAACTGGGTCCTCGTATTATCTGTCTCCCTCGGACCTCTGGTCCGGGCAGAGGATATCTACGTAAACAACGTGGCCGGTGACGACTTGAACAATGGCGCCTCGGCCATTTTAGGCGGCAAGCGTGTCGGGCCGTTCCGCACCATCGCGCGGGCGATTCGCGAGGCCGGCCCCGGCGATCGAATCGTGCTCGAAAAGAACGACGAACCTTACCGCGAGAGCATCACGATCGAGTCCGATCGTCGCAGCGGTTTTCCGGACCGACCGTTTGAAATCGTCGGCAATGGTGCCATCTTGGACGGTAGCCAGCGGGTTCCGGCCGCTGCTTGGACTCACGTTAGCGGCAAAATATATCGCTTTCGACCACGCGCCAAGAGCCATCAAGTCCTGTTCCTCGACGGCAAACCTCTCGACCGTGTTCATGTTGGCCCACAACTCAAGGAACCTCCAAAGCTCAACGACCTACAGTGGTGTTTATTTGCCGGACAAGTCTACTTCTGTGTTGAAGCGGGGGACATTCCCCAATCCTATGACATGTCCCACTCAGTCCTCCCGGTCGGCCTGACGCTCTATCGAGTCCGACATGTTCGCATCAGCAATGTTGTGTTTCAAGGCTTCCAGCTAGACGGCGTCAACGCCCACGACGGTGTGAGTCAAACCGAATTACTCCAATTGACGTGTCGAGGGAACGGGCGAAGCGGAATATCGGTCGGAGGCGCCTCCAAGGTTGTCGTAAACGCCTGTCTAATAGGCGATAACGGGACCGCTCAACTGCGTGTTGAAGGTGTGTCCCACACCCGTCTCATCGATAGCGACCTAATCGATGACGATCACGCCCCTGAAGTCGAACGAAACGGTGGGAAAGTAGAGCGAAGTAATAGCGTTGCAGAAGTGCCGCGGATTGGTGCGCGGTAGTGCTCCCGCAGGCAAGTCTCTCATCCCATCTGATTCATTTTTCCTCGTCGCTTTTTGCTCTTGCCAGGACACGATCAAAGTCCTGTTTCGAGAACCAATAGACGACGACGCCGACCAGGGCAACAACAATGGTTGCGATTCGAAACCCAAAGGCGACGATCCTCCCCGACGCATCGGTGGGGTTCTTGGGCAGGTACTTGTACAGTTCGTCCATCGCGATTTCGAAGGTGCCCAAGCCGGCTGGAGAAATGGGGATTGACGAAGCCACGTTACTTAGAGGAACGATGATCAGGTGCTCTAACGGCGTTGGCGGGTTATCGAAGAGTGATGTCGCGATGCCGATGACACCTAGTGCCGTGAGTCCGTGAATACAGAAGCTTATCGAGATGATCTTGATCAACATTTGAGGTTGACCGCGAACGGTCGTCCAGGCGTCCATCAACTTCTTCAAAATACGACCGGCCAGCGGAATCGTTGTTAACTTGCTGACAAGTGGATTGTTCGTGACGGCGGGGATCATCAACAGCGCCAACCCGACAACGCCGACGGCTGTGCAACCCAGGGTCCCCCAACAGACCATTTGAATCTCCACTGTTGTTGCGCGAAAGTCGAAGATGATGATCGCAATGGACGTAAGCACAAGCAGGGCCAACAGTCCGATCACTCGGTCAACAACAACGGAAGCAACCACCTCAGCGCGCCGAGTCGGCTGTTCTCTGGCAATGAAAACGGCTTTGAACAGATCCCCACCGACACTGCCGATCATGACGAAATTGAAGAAGTAGCCGAGAAATCCGAGTCGGATGGCATCGCGACGTCGGAACTGAATTCCGATTGAATGAAGAATCAAGTACCAGCGGTAAAAACTAATGAGCACGCCGGACAAAATGAGCCCGACGGAAAGACTCAAATGGAGCCAGTTCTTGTCACGTTCTGCAAGTTGTTCCACCTGTTTGGGGTCCAACGTGTACAACAGCCAAACGACCAAGACGACCGGCACCAGCAACTTGAAGGCCTGCACAGCGGTGCGTTTCAACGGTTGGTCCATCTCAGATATCCGCCGTCCTTGACAGCCTCAAGTGGGGTTGTTAATGTTTTTGATCTGTCTGAAAAAACTGGCCGCGGTGTCGCCGTTGGCACCTCACGCGAGGGGGATTAGCTCAGTTGGGAGAGCGTTTGGCTGGCAGCCAAAAGGTCAGGGGTTCGAGCCCCCTATCCTCCACTTCCTTATTTACATGTGGGCACAATCCTGTCTAGGACCACCCAGACATGCTTGCCGCACACCTGAGGTTCTTTTCCATGAGGCCCACCAAGCCACTATCGGCACACATCGCAAGCTGTACCACGACGGACGCGGTGGCAAGCTTTGTCGCAGTTATGGGGATTCTACGGCGTCGATTTTGCTCGACGATGGCGATGTAGAAGCGGGATTGCTTTCGCCTGGGATCCCATTGGTTTAGAATCCCCGTTTGTCTGGCGCGCGAACGCAGCATGCGATTCGGTCGTTTGGTGCCATCCAGAGTCACTCATCCTTGTCCCAGAGAAACGACGGTCGCATGGAAAACAAGAGCTCGTCCAACCCATCCATCATGACCACGATGTTATCGATCATGATGTTCCTGCAGTTCTTCGCATGGGGCGCTTGGTTTGCGACGCTCGCCGCCGTCCTGGATGCGGCCAAACTGGGTGACTTCATCGGCGCGGCGTACGAGTGCATCCCGATTGCGGCGATCTTTGCTCCACTCTTCCTCGGCTTGGTCGCAGATCGCTGGTTCGCGTCAGAGAAGGTGATGGGAGTGTTGATGCTGACCAGTGGCTTGCTGATGTGTGCAATCCCAGGAGCGATAAAAAGTGCGAGCAGTACTTACGACGAACTGGGAGTTGGGCTCTACGCGACACTGGATGTGAGTAAGAGCGCAAGCGATAGCGAGCTAGAGTCGGCTTACAAGACTCGGCAAGAAGAACTCGAGGAGGCTGCGAGCGAGGATGATTCCGAACTCACAGCGTTGTCAGACGCGTATGCAGTGCTTTCGAATCCTGAAAAACGCAAAGAGTACGACACGGGTGGCCGGGGACTCATTTGGCTCATCCTCGCATCGATGCTCTGCTATATGCCGACTTTGGGTCTCGGCAATACGATCTCGTTCACGCACATTCCCAGCCAGGATCAGTTTCCTAAGATACGTGTGTGGGGCACGATCGGTTGGATCGCTGCCGGTCTGTTGCTCGGTATCATGGGATGGTCGGCCAGTTACAACATCTTTTGGCTTGGGGCCGGCAGTTCAGTTTTGTTGGGACTGTTCTGCTTTGCGCTTCCGAACACACCCCCTCCGCTCAAGGGAAAGCCAATGAACTTGCGTTCGCTGTTTATGGTGGACGCATTTAAGTTACTCACCGACTGGAATTTCCTTGTGTTCGCCATCTGTTCGACACTGATTTGCGTCCCCTTGGCGTATTACTATGGCATGACTTCCACGTTTCTCAGTCAGACGGGTTTTGCCGAACCTGGCGCCACGATGACGATCGGGCAGATGTCCGAGATTTTCTTCATGCTGCTGATTCCCTTTTTCTTCCGTCGGCTGGGCGTCAAGGTAATGATCTTGATAGGGATGGCGTGCTGGGTCCTCCGCTACGCATTATTTGCCTACGGAGCGCCGGATCAAATCACGTGGGCACTGTTGTTGGCCGTCGCGTTACACGGAATTTGCTACGACTTTTTCTTTGTGACCGGCTTCATGTACACCGACAAGAAAGCGCCCGAAGAGATTCGCGGTCAGGCGCAGTCTCTACTCGTTTTTCTCACTCAAGGCGTCGGCATGTTCTTTGGCTATCGCATCATGGCCGGTGGCAACTTATTCGGCTTCATCCCGCTAAACCTCACGATTGGCGATTACGGGAAACAAGTTGTGTCGGCCGACTATGTGGCCAACCTTCAGGATGCTCGAGTTGAAACGCAGGAGACCAGTTTTCTGGCCACATTCGGCGAGATGTTCACTCGCAATTTGCCCGAGGGACTGGACGCAAAGTTGCTATCGGAGACCATGGGTGGTTGGCAGAACTTCTGGGCGCTGCCAGCAATCATGGCGGCGGTGATCATGGTCGTGTTTGCCGTGACTTTTTGGCACCGAACGGATTCGGAATCAGACTCGGACTCATCAGGAAAGTGAAGTGATGCGGAGATTTAAGGCCGCCATGCAGCGGTCCCAAATGGCGATGTTGCTTGCCGCCCTATCCGGTTCTGCGCTGTTTTCGAATCTGCTTGGGCAACCCTGTTGCGGGCAAGAGAACGAAACGGGAATGGGAGTTGGTTTTGCCCATGTGGAGATCACTCCAGACGTAAAGAACCACGACGTTTGGATGGCTGGGTACGCGCCGGGCCGCAAAGCGACGTCCGTTCACGATCCCCTCTTTGCTCGCACCGTGGTGCTCCATGGTCCAACAAAACGAATCGCCATCGTCTCGTTGGATCTGGTCGGATTTCAGCTTCCCGACGTGCAGACCATTCGCAGTGAATTGCCCGATTACGACCACGTGTTGGTAACCAGCACGCATAATCACGAGGGGCCGGACGTCATCGGCATCTGGGGCCGCACTCCCTTCCACGGTGGCAAAGATCCCGCCTATATCAGGACCATTTGTCAGCGGGTTGTGCAAACGGTGCGAACGGCGGAAAAGCAAGTTCGGCAAGTCGTCAGTCGATTCGGCGTTGCGGAGTCGGAGGCGTTGATCCGTGACTCCCGTAAACCCATTGTCAAAGATGCAAAACTGCGGCTGCTTCAGTTCATCGATTCCAAAGATCAGCAGAACATCGGCGTACTCGTTCAATGGAATTGTCATCCCGAGGCCATGGGCTCCCGGAACCGAGCAATCACAGCCGACTTTCCAGCGACGACGATCAAAGTACTCCAGAAACGCCTGAAATGCCCCGTCGTGTACATCAGCGGTGCAGTCGGTGGACTTCTGGCACCACCCAGCGAAGGAGTCACATCGAAGGACGGAACGAGATTGGCGACCGGTGATTGGGCTTTTGCCGAAAGGTATGGGCAGATGGTCGCCGACCTGGCAGAAAAGGCCGTCAAGTCGACCGTGCCAGTGAGAATGACTCCGATTGGTGTCAGCAGCAAACAAGTATCCATCCCTGTGGTGAACCCGTGGTATCGTGTGGCACGGCTAACGGGGGTCGTCAAGCGCCCGGGCTACCAGTGGACAGGCGATCCCTACCAATTTGGAGCCAACGTCCGACTCGGCGATTTTTTTCGACGCACCGCCATCGTGACAGAGGTCAATTACATTCGCTGCGGCGAAATGCATTTGGTGGGCGTGCCCGGGGAGCTCTACCCAGAACTAGTGTACGGCGGTGTTCCGGACCCGGCAGAGGCTGGAGCCGACTACCCGAAGGCGGACGTTGAACCGATTGTTATGGATCTGGTTCCCGATGAAAGATCGATGATCGTCGGATTGGCAAACGACGAAATCGGTTACATCATTCCCAAACGCCAGTGGGACCAGCGATCACCTTTCGCATATGATCGACGCAGATCTCAATACGGCGAAATCAACAGCTGTGGCCCCGATACAGCCCGCTTCATCATGAACGGTTTGCGAGAAGCCGTACTTGCGATGCCAAAAGAAAAATGAGACGAGGCCGCTATTGATGCAACGCGGGCGTCAGCGGACGACGCGATGTACGGGCGGTTGCGATGTTGGCGAGTAGATTGATGCGTGGGGAGCGTCAGCGTTCGGTGGAAACACTGGAGGATGAGGATGATGCGCATCAAATCTGTTTTGTCCCTCTAAACGCAATCCCGAGTCCACGATGTGTGGCAGGCCGAATTGTGGCGAGCTGGGATGAGCGGAGGGAGGATCCCTTTGCGGTTGGAGCGACGCCAACATCTCACGGGCATTCAACATGCGAGAATCCGCCTCAATGGCCAACCGCAGGAACTTCTGAGCGGTCGCGACGTCCCCCGCACTCTTCGCCAAGAATCCAACGTTGTAACGGGCAACCGCAGGCGGAAACGCTGTGGCCAACTCTTGCAGAGCTTGATCCGGTCGCCCAGTCACGACGAGCACTCGAGCAATATTGTTCCGATATCGCGGATTCTCTGGTTGTATCCGAATCGCTCTTTGAAAATTCGCCAACGCATCATTCCAATGTTCTTGCTTTTCGTAGCAGAGGCCGAGGTCGTTGAACACCACGCTACTGTCGGGATGATCGGCAACAGCCAGTTCGTACAGTGAGAGTGCTTTACTCGGCTGGCCCAAACGGCCGTACAATCGAGCCAATCCCAAGAGAGCGGGCAAGTCCCGTGAATCCATCTCAAGGGCTTTGTGATAATGTGTAATCGCTTGAGAGAATTGATTGCGAGCCTCACACAGCTGGGCAGCTTTTACGTAGAGGTTCGCCCCCGGATTCGATGGTTTCTCCAGGCTGATCGCATCCTTCGGCATCAATTCCGGCGTGCGCCAATCAGGTACGCGCGGGGATTTAGCACCGGATGTCAATTTAGAAAGCGGATTCCACCATGACGATTGAGCGGGGGACGCCTTGCGAAATGCCTGTCCGCCCAGTTGGCTCTGGCAACCGGATGAGCTGACAATTGCCGCAAACAAGCAGAAGGTAAACTGAAGATTTCGCCCCACGTTTTCATCTCCCAACGGTGTGTTCAACCACCCTTTAGCCGATGCGTTTAGAGTGCTTCGGCCGACGCGGCCCCAGGTAGTTGAGGTACTGGCAACGTTTCTCGGTACATGCGGTGTACCTCATTCAGATACTCTCCAGATCCACTTGGTGGCACCTTGGTCGTGACGACAACAGCTGGCATCGGGCCCTCGGGAACCAATCGAGCCACATACTGCTGAACTGAGTCGAGTCGGGCTTCGGTCGCTTGCACTGAGTTGCCGCGAACAACGTGAACAGTCCGCCATTCCTCTGGAGACTGCGTGACGATCCATTCGACTCGCTTTTCACCGGCACGAGTCAAGCGATTATCAGAACCGAAGAGAGCTTCGGTCATGGTATGTTCGACCTGCCAACCGTTTTCGATCATCGTTTGAAACGGTACCTTCTGGGCCTCGCGATCCGCGTGCCGAAACGGTTCTGGCCAGGCACTACTGCGTTTGGTCTGTCGATCGAACGTCCGAAAAGACTCACGCCAAGAGCGAGGGGCCAACGTACAGCCGGACAGTAGTGCGACCACGATAAAGCCGCAGATGATTTGTTTCATGAGGACCGCTCCACCCTACCTGATGACGCCACGTTCCGAGAACGAGCTCACAACACACTCCGCCCGCGGCTATGCCGCGAAGCCAATGGGAAGTCACCTAATGACGCTCGCCCGTCAGCTCCTTGCCAGACAACGGCGCAGTTTGCGCGCAGATGTCATATTGTAAGACCTCTAACGAATGTATCGGCGGTGAAGGGAAGCAGATCGACCGGAAGAGGTCCAGCCCGCAAAGTCCTCCTAGACTACCAAGTCGCGCTCTATTACCCATTCAGTGCCGGGAACATCTCCCGCACCATGGTGATGGCGGCTGGACCGACCAGAACGACGAAGATACCGGGGAAGATGAACAGCACCAAAGGGAAGATCAACTTGACAGCCGTCTTGGCCGCCTTCTCTTCGGCGATTTGTTGCCGCCGCGTCCTCATTGCGTCACTCTGGACGCGAAGTGCCTGGGCAATGCTGGAGCCGAATTTATCGGCTTGAATCAAGATCGATGCGAGTGCTCGTAAGTCATCGACGCCGCTGCGAATGCCCAGCTCTTGAAGAACTTCGGCCCGTGTCTTCCCCATTTGCAACTGAAGATTGCAGAGCCCAAACTCCTCTGCGATGACAACGTAGGACTTCTTCATTTCTTCCGAGACTTTTCTCATCGCCTGATCGAGCCCCAATCCTGCCTCGACGCAAACGACCATCAGATCCAAGGCGTCGGGCAACCCAAGGAAGATCGCCTGTTTTCGGCGTCTGATCAGGAACATCAAGATGATTTCAGGAATGAAGAAAAACAGACAGACACAGCCGACACCCTTGATGAGTGTGTTGATATCAAAGCCACCAGCCACCAGGCTGTACACTCCACCGACGATGCCACCGATAATCAATCCGATGAGCTTCATACTCAGGAAGATGGATGCGGCGCCCTCGCCGCGAAAACCGGCGTTGGCCAAACGGACTTTCAACTTACTCTTATCTTTTTCTGTCTTCGGTTGCAGCGGTGCTGAGAGTGCCGGCGTCGCTCGCTCGATCATCCGAGACATCGCATTCGTTTCGCGGTCGACGATCTGCTTGCTCTGCCTCTTGCGGCCAATCTGTTCCAATCGTTCCTCGGCGCGTGACTTCCGCGACGAGGCGGAGTCCATCATGAGCCAAACGCCGGCGACAACCGCGGCAAAGGCGGCGAACAGGATCAAGTGCAGAGGTTCCAAACCGAACATAAGCTCAGACCTTGATATTGATGATTTGGCGAATTACCAGGGCCCCCAGGAACTGCATAACGATAGCAACCCCCAACATCTGTCTTCCCATCGGATCGGTAAACAGCGTCTGTGAGTACTCTGGGTTCAAGCGATACATCGCCACGAACAACGCAGGAGGTAAGATCAGCAACACGATACCGGAGAGCCTACCTTCACCCGTGAGAGCCTGAATCTGCCCCCAAATCTTGTACCTCTCTCGTATCAACCTGCCGATCTTGTCAAGGATTTCGGCAAGGTCACCGCCCGTTTGTCTCTGCAAGATGACAGCCGTCACAAAAAACCTCAGGTCCAAGTTGGGCACTCGCTTGGAGAAGTTCTCCAACGAATCTTCCAACGCGATGCCAAAGTTCTGTTCTTCGTAGCATTTCGCAAATTCCGATCCGATCGGATCTGGCATTTCGGAAGCGACGAGATTAATTCCCGATGCCAAGCTGTGGCCAGCCCGCAAAGCGCGTGAAACCAATTCCAACGCTTCGGGAAGTTGTTTCGCGAATTTGGCAAGTCGGCGTTTTCTGATAAACATCAGGTAGAGCGTCGGCAGGCTGCAGCAGACCAGGCCAACGGCGGCCCCGGCCCACAGTAGCCCGCCGGCAAAAACGGTTAGCACACCCCCACCAACCGCACAAACAGCGGTCGCCATGAGGAACTTTGAGCCGTTAATGTTGGTGCCGGTCTGGGCAAATAGAGTCTCCAGTGCGGGAAGCCGTTTCAGGAAGCCCTTCGTCGAAATTCCGAGATCATCCAACAACTGACGTGGCGACACCTCGGCGCTCTTTCCGGATGCATTCGAGGTGTACGCTTGCAATCGACCTTCGGTAGTGGTTGCCTGAGACGAAGTGAGCATCAGCACGACGGCGATCCCAACACCGGTAACGCCGACAAACACCGCGATGAGTATGATTATTGGAGACACTCGATTACATCCTTCCTCTGGGCCAAGGCAGCCTCTTATGCACGCAACATGATTCGTTCGCGGAAGGCGCTCACCGGAAGTCGAACACCTGCGGACTCAAGTCGGTCCATAAAAGTCGGACGAATACCAGTACATTCAAATCGCCCGAATGCTCGTCCGTCTTCGTCCAAACCTTCTTGCTGAAAGCGGTAAATATCCTGCATTACGACGGTATCCTGTTCCATCCCGACGATCTCGGTAATGTGCGTTACTCGTCGTGAACCGCCCTGAAGACGTGTGGCCTGTACGATAAGTTGCACGGCACTGGCAATCTGTTGACGCATTGCTTTGATGGGCATGTCGAAACCGGTCATCATGATCATCGTTTCAAGACGAGCGATTCCGTCACGGGGAGTGTTGGCGTGGATGGTGGTCAACGAGCCGTCATGGCCGGTATTCATGGCCTGCAGCATGTCTAACGTTTCCGGTCCTCGACACTCTCCGATGATGATCCGTTCTGGCCGCATCCGCAGGGCATTTTTCACCAGATCGGTAGCGGTGATCGCACCTTTTCCTTCGATATTGGGTGGTCGAGTTTCCAATCGCACAATGTGCTCTTGCTGCAGTTGCAATTCCGCCGCATCTTCAATGGTGATAATGCGATCCTCGTTGGCGATGAAACTAGAGAGTGTGTTCAAGAGGGTGGTTTTTCCCGAACCAGTACCGCCAGAAATGATGATATTCAGTCGGGCCTTGATGGCCCCTTCCAAAAGCATCACCATTTCGGGAGTGAACGCCTTGTAATTCAGCAGGTCTTCTAGTTTGAGTGGGTTCGCACCGAAACGGCGAATCGAAACTGCCGGGCCGTCAAGAGCTAGCGGAGGAATGATCGCGTTGACACGTGAACCATCCGCCAATCTCGCATCGACCATTGGGCAGACCTCGTCAACTCGCCGGCCTACTTTGGACACGATTCTATCGATGATCTGCAGTAAATGAGCGTTGTCGCGAAATTCGACGCTGGTTTTTTCAATGCGCCCACCTCGCTCTATAAAGATCTTCTTCGGGCCATTGATGAGAATGTCGCTTATCGTCTCATCCTTGAGTAGCATTTCCAGCGGGCCTAGCCCAAACGTTTCGTCGAGTACTTCTTCAATGAGTTGTTCGCGTTCGTTGCGATTGAGCATCGTGCTTTCAGTATCGCAAAGATGCTCGACAACCAATCGAATCTCGCGTCGCAGTTGCGGGCCTTCGAGGTCGCCGACCTTCGACAGATCCAATTTCTCAACGAGCTTATTGTGGATACGCCGCTTCAAATTCTCAAATTCTTCCTTCTTGGAACTCGATTCGGCCGCTCGGGTTAGTGGGGCATTCCTGTTTTCCACGGTTAACTTTCCATAAGATGTTGCGGGGATTTCCTGCCGGTCGTCGCTGCTAGAAAACGACGTGCCCACAGCTATCGAGTGATTTCAGAGACTAAACCACTGAAAAACATACGTCACGGATGTACCGTGGCAGTGAAATCCACACCGTCAGAGAGTGACAGTGACAGGGGTTTCGTCAAGTGAAATCCAATCGACGATGCGGGTGGTACCGGTTGTACAGACAAGATCGACGACGTGAGGAACGGAGGGCTTTGGATACCGCGGAGGCGACAATCCGAAAAAGACTTAGCTTTCCGAGCCTTCCTGGACCTTTGACTTACGCGGCCAAAAAGAGAGCCAATTAGAACGGTCCGGTGACGAAGATTCGTCATCGGTTGGCGACGCCGTGGACGTCAGGCTCTCGGCCAATCCAACAATCGAATGAGTGATACCGGCCCGCGGAGCCGCCTCGATCAGTGGCACGCCATTGTTGCGCACATTGACCATCGTGCGGTAGTCGTTGGGGATCTGCCAGTAAATCTTCTGCCCGATCGTCTCCTCAGCTTTTTCCAGGCGAATCTGACCGTCACCCAACCCGACTCGGTTGATGACCACGCGAATCTTCTCGCGGAGCCCTTCCACTTCGTCGAACGACATCATCAATCGCACCACGTTTCGCAAGCAGGGAAGGTCCAGTTGCGTGACCAACAGGACATGTTTTGCCGCATCCAACGCCGCAAAGTCCTGCAAACTATAGGACTTCGACAAGTCGACGATTAAGTGAGAAAAAGTGGCCTTCAGTAACTCGATCACTCGTTGAAGTGAATCCGGGTCGATCACTCTGGCATCTTCTAATTGTACGGGTCGAGGCAGCAGATAGAGGCCGGACGAATGTTTGGTCAACGAACGTTTTAGCAGCGAAAAATCGAGCCGAGAGACGTTCTGAGCAACGTCAACCAGCGTATAGTCGGGGATCGCGTCCAGAAATACGTCCGCATCGCCCAAGGCAAGATCGAAGTCAACGAGCGCGACAGAATTTGACTGATTGGCCGCCAACGCGCAGCCCAAGTTGACGGCGAGACTGGTCGTCCCCACCCCACCTGTTGCCCCTGCAACGGCAATGACGGTACTCCCTTGAGACGTGCCCTTCGCGCCACCATCTCTCTGGCTGCTGATTCGTTCCAGCGACGCGACGAGCTCTTCGCCGCGAAGCGGCAGCGTAAGGAACTCTTTTGCGCCCGCTCGCATCGACCGAAGGATCACACCGCTGTCCTGTGATTCGCTCAGCACGAGCATGCTGCACTGCGGGCTCGACACACCGAGCTTCTCCACCAGCGCCAACGCCTTGTCGGGATCGTCGTCAATTGCAACGATGCCCAAGTCGGGTCCCGTTTGTTCCAACACATCGGCGAAAAACTCGTACCGAGAGCACTCCGCCTCTAGCCATACCATGTCCATGCCCAACAAGAGACTCTTTAGGCTCTCGCGGGTACTATCGTTGGGATCGACAATAGCAATCCGTAGGACGTTACTCATCTGCGTTGCCTTGACTGCGCTGTGGGATTACGTAACGGGTACTAATTCCTTAAGCCGAACCGCCCCTCACGACGTACCAAAATCAGTCAATCTCCTCATATCCATCAGGGCCAATGAGCTGCGGAGTGCGACGAGTACTGGCAATTCCAGAGAGGTTACCGTTGGCTGCGCTGGCAAGCCCAAGCTGCGTCTGGTCACCGTACGACGACTCACAGTTTGGACAGTTTCCGTCCAAGCAGCAGAACGGTACTTCCAGATACCCATACCCGTATAATTCTCTATTATTTGGCACTCGCGTGAACATTCCTGGGCCCGCTAGCGGTACCTGAGACGCCTCCATCGCGCCAACCAAGTGAGGAGTGACCATGAAGAGAAGTTCAATTTCGTTTTCCTCATAACGCACACGACGGAATGCAGCTCCGATGATCGGCATGTCGGCCAGTAAGGGCACGCCGACGTTGATTGCTTCAATGCGAGTCTGCATCAAACCGGCAATGGCGAGTGTCTGGCCGCTCTTCATTGTGACGGCGGTGTTTGCAAATCGTGTGCGGAGGGTCGGCACATCCGTCTCGCCCAAACTCACTGACCGTCCTGCGTCGATCTCGCTCACCTCTGGATAGACCTCAAGTCGGATGTAGCCATTCCCTTTGACGATGGGGACAAAATCAACACGTGTGCCAAACTCTCGGTACTCAATCGAATTGGTGCCGAGACTCTGAGGAATGAGAATCGGAAACTCACCTCCCGAACCAAAACTTGCGGCCCGACCACTCTCGGCCACGATAACGGGTTCCGATATGATCTTGGCCACATTGTATTGTCGCAATGCATCTAAGAATCCGAGGTATTGGTCGGCGTTGTTGGTGATTGCAAAGGGATGGGTGATCTGGCTGATCGCGATTCGGCCGGTATATCCAGGATCAACGCCCCCACCCAATTGAATGCCGCTAATAAAGCCAGCCGCGTTCTGCGCGATACCATCGTCACCCTGAAAGAAAGCCATGTCGAAACCGATTTTGCGAAGTTTGGTCCGCGACACTTCGATGACTTTCACCTCCAGCAGCACTGTCTGCGACCCTCCCACCTGAATGTTATTGATCACGTCCGGGTAGTAGTCTGAGGCAACCCTGACGATCCTGTCCAATTGCTCCGAGCTAGTAACGTCTCCCCATAGGACCACAGCGCGTTCGAGTGGAGTGACACGGATCGATGCGTCGGGAAAGAGCAACTCAAGCGTTGCCTTCAGTTTACGCGCGTCGCCGGTGATGAGCAGTTCCACGTTGTACTCATTCCCGTCGGCGTCCCACAGATCGATGCGCGTGACACCGGGTAGCTTAGCCACCACCCGCACTTGCCTCTTCCCGATCGGTTCAACATCGATCAGCTGAGAGTCACCGGGCAACAGCTCTTTGATTTGCACGGCCAATTCCAGCGTGCGCGAGGTTCCCGTGATGAGTTGAATCCGCTCGTTGCGGGAGTTGATCTTAATGGTGGACGATGCAGGGGTCGGAGTGGGTGGCAGCAAATGCTGCTGCGCCCATCCAATATTGGTGGAGCCGACCAAAAATGTCAGCAACGCTAAAATCGTCCTGAAGCCACTGTTCGTTCGAGAAGCCATCCGTGTATTCCTTGGCTCGTTGGATTCTGCCGTCCTTGGCAGAATCAAGACCTGCAATTGAGGAGCAATGCGTCACGGTAATGGCAAGCTTGCCCTATCGACGCTATCCATCATCCTCGTCCGCATCATCCGTATCATCCGCATCTGTTGAAAAATCGTCAAAACCGGGCTGATCACTAAAGTCGGATCCTCCGTTTATATCGGAAGATTCGGAAAAAGGGTCAGCAGCAGGCTCCCCAACAACTCGTTCCACCGGTCGCTCTTGGCCGACGTGGAATTCAAACACACGTACTCCCCGCTGGCCGTGAACGAAAATCCGATGCTCTACATCCTCATCCTCATCTTCTGTGGCATCTGTGTCTTCCGCCGACCCTCTGTTCCAAGGCAGCATGCTGAACAAGCCATTTCGTGGCGAATCCGCCGGCTCGAGATCGTAGGAATCAACGAGGCTGCTCCTCAGTTCGTTCGAATGGACTGGGTCTTGAGGATCATTCTCTTCGGTGCCATAAATCAGCGCATGAATCGAGGTCCCTTCTCGATTTGTTTCTGAATCGTCGTCAACCTCGCCAGGATGACGCATCACCAAACGCAAACTCCCCAACTCAGACGCCAAAGTCAACTTCTCGGCTTGCTTGGGCGTGACAATAAGGGAGACAGTATGGGCATTTTGAGGTGTGTCATCGGTGTCCTCATCGCGGGCCGTTTTTTGGTCAATGGCAAAAACCGTGATGTTGTGGAGAAATGTCTTGGTTCCAGTGAAATCGATACCCGTGGTCGCGCGAAGGAATACCAACACGTCCACGCGATCACCCGGATTGATCAGATTGGCAACCGAGTTGTGGCTACCCTGAACTTTGATTGGGCAAACACGATGTCCCGGCGGAATCAGAATCGAAGCGCTGCCGGAGTTTGTATCCATCAACTTGGCAGCCATGATCGGTTCACCGGGGAAAAGTCGTTGACGGGCGTATCGGTGCTGCAGATCCTCTAAGTCGGTGATGGAACCCTCGGGGACCCGGTCACGTGGCCACGTTTCAAGTCGAACGTTTTGGGAATTGATTTTGTCGTTAATGTTGATACTCACCGCCGCAACGAATAGTTGGACGGTTTCGTCTTCGGATTCCTTGCCTTTGCGATCGACCATCTGACTGATGCCAATAGTGGCAACCAGGCCGCAGCCGACGGCGATTACGATCAAGATCATGGTTTTGGCTTGCATCAGCGAAGATCCTCACTCAGGCATACGGAATTCCCATTCGCCGCCGACCTGAATTTGGTGAATCATGCCATCCGGGGCATGGTGTATTTGACTTTCCGTACCGGTTGATCGTGACTTCGTGTCCGCGCCACCAGCATCTTCACAGTGGCTTCTCGTCGTTTCAATCGGCAGAATCGGCGTAATCCATTCAGTCGCGTCTTGTATTCGTTACAAGCGAAACAATCATCAATGCCGACTCAATCCATGCAGACTACCTGCTTAACGCATCCACCTACACCAACATACCAGTCCAGGCGAAGTACATAATTGTCCCGATCGCGATGGGAATCCCGTACGGGAGTAACATCATTCGGCTTTTGCGTTCGCCAGCCATCTCGGACAGTTGAGTGGGACTCTTCACGGTCAAGATCTCGCTGACGATCAGCATGAATTGGTTTGTGTGTTTGGCCAGTGATTTGTTCCAGACGACCATCGCCACAGCGAGCACGGCTCCGATGATGGCCGACACAGCATAGGCATACATCATGGCGATCACTGGATGAGTAATGGTCACGGCAGCCTCTTGCATGATGTACATCCAAGATCCGACGCCAGCCAACAGCTTGACATCGCCGGCACCCATCCCGCCGATCGCATAGGCTGGCATCAACAGCAGTAAGCCAACGAACGTGCCGAGCAGAGAAAGCCAAAGGCCTTCAAAACCGAACGCGAAGACGCTATAGAACCAGCCGCTGAGGACCATGGGAAACGTGATCCAGTTTGGGACCTTCAGTTTCATGCCATCGATAACGGCCGCTACGATCAAGGTAATCGTTACGAACCAAACCGGCCAATGTTGCAAGATATTCGACATGCTTTTCTCCTCACACGGCACGTGAGTTATTCAATTAACGTTAGTCATTTAACGAGACAAATTCGCCGGGGCGAGATGCCAAACAAGCCTAGCATGCATTCCATAGCGCGGCGTCAGTAAAAACAGGGGCCTGTCACCGCAACGGTGGCGGTCACGAAACGCTTCCCATCGAAAAAACCCTCTGGCGCGCCGAATTTCTGGCGTTCCAGAGGGTTCATGAATTCAACAATGATCAGACCATTTGGTCTTTAGCTGCCCGTCTTTAGCTGACCAGCGACGTTTGTGAACGTAGAACTGGTATTCGTTCCAACCGACTTAATTGCTGCCAAGCAGACAACCACAATGAGTGCCAACATAACCGCGTACTCAACAGCGGTGGGGCCATCTTCCGATGCCAGGAATCGTTGTACCTTCTTAGCAAATACCTTCATTTCATCCTCCGGTTGTGATCTACCTCGGCCACACTAATAGGCTAGGTTTCACAGGTAAAGTTCATGACAATCAAATGTGACGCATCCTAGCTCGTACTGAGCAAGTCTATTCGACGCTAGATTTACCTCGTATCACCTCTCGGCGGTCTGGCGGCCGGAGCTTACCGGTCCATGACTTTGCGTCCTACCCTTTCGAATAGTTTGCCATTATCGAGGATTCGTTCTGCGTTTTTTGAACGCCAAGATGACCTTCGTCAAGCATCTCAACGAACAACGACGTGAACGAAGCAGCGCTGTTCCATCCACATTGCAAACTTATGTCGAAAACGCGAAGTGTCAAATCGCCGACTTTAGAAAAGATGAACATTTTCGGAGTATTCTAGCCATGCCGTTCGATGAGCCTTGGCCATACAGTGTGGAAAGCCAACTCTCATGATTCTTGATGCCGGTCAATTGATGCGGTTGAACGATGGATCATGCATGAAAGAGGTGCCGTCTCGACACTCGAAGCGAGGGGTAGACAGTGCAATACGGTCGTCTAAAATGTCGACTTGTCACGCTGCGGGTGTGGCGGAATTGGCAGACGCGCAGGATTCAGGTTCCTGTGGGCAATTATGCCCGTGGAGGTTCGATTCCTCTCACCCGCACTTTCATTGACCCCGCCGCGTCGGTCTTAGCAACCCGAAGTTTGCGCGAGGGAGACCATCATCGGCAGTACCCTGTTTTTTGGCCGACATAATTCGCCGACATAATTCGCC
This sequence comes from Planctomycetaceae bacterium, assembly GCA_012959465.1. GTDB lineage: Bacteria > Planctomycetota > Planctomycetia > Pirellulales > Pirellulaceae > UWMA-0346. Next base: position 38,039 of record DUDC01000125.1, on the reverse strand, counting down.
GACATAATTCTTAGTCATCGACGTCGGGCCAAGACCCGCAAATCTCGACACCCGGCAGCTAGTAGCGGGGCACGTTGGGGTCGATTCGTTGCGACCAAGCGTCGATTCCACCTGTCATATTCTGGACTCGTTGAAATCCTTGCGATAATAGCCATTGCGCAACCTGCAGGCTGCGACCACCATGGTGGCAGTGGACGACAATCCGCTTATCGGCCATCGCTCGGACTTCGACGATCCGTTGCTGAATCTCACTCATTGGAATGAAGGTGGCCGCTTCGATCTTGGCCGTATTGTATTCGTCCTGCTCTCGACAGTCCAATAGCACGAGTGCGTCGTCGTCGGCAAGCACTTGTTGTGTCTGCTCGACCGATATTTCCAGTGGCAAACCCGAACCCAACGACATGTGACGAACTCTCTGATAAAAAGGATGGTTCTTTGCCAAAACGCCCGCTTTGTACTCGCCACATCGTATCTCCAAAACTCCCAACCGTCTATGAACACCAAGGCTGTGACATCGCGAGAATTCGCCGTTCAAGTCGTTCGAACGTTGACCAACGCCGGCCACATCGCCTATTGGTCCGGTGGCTGCGTTCGCGATCAGCTGATTGGCCGAATTCCAAAAGACTACGATGTGGCGACAAACGCCACACCCGAACAAGTGCGAGACATCTTTGGACATCGTCGAACACTCCCGATCGGACAGTCCTTTGGCGTCATCACTGTCTTGGGCTCCAAACCGGCAGCGCCAATTGAGGTGGCGACATTTCGTCGCGAATCGAGTTACAGTGACGGCCGGCATCCCGATGAGGTCGCGTTCACGGACGCGCGCGAGGATGCTCAGCGCCGCGACTTCACGATCAATGGGCTCTTCTACGACCCGCTCACGGACGCATTGCACGATTTCATCGGCGGCGAGGAAGATATTCGCCGCGGAATTGTCCGCGCGATAGGAGACCCTGCGGAGCGGATCGCGGAGGATAAACTTCGGATGCTCCGAGCCATTCGTTTTGCCGCTACATTTGGCTTTCAACTGGAATCACATTGCCTGGAGACCATCCGCCGCTGTGCATCACAGATCCACGTCGTGAGCGCCGAGCGAATTACTGTCGAAATGCAGCGAATGCTCAGCCATGGTCACCGGGCAACGGCAGTCGACCTATTGGTGAAATCTCAGCTGCTTGCCGAAATCCTCCCCGAGTCCCCGTTGGTTTTCGGCGACGAAAAGGCACAGGCGGCCGTGCTATCGTCGATCGGCCAACTGCCCGAGGGAGCGTCGTTTTCTCAGGCAATTTCCGTCCTGTTGAATGATCGACCGGGCCGAGCGTTGCGTGACGTCGTCGAACAGTTGGCGACGAGGTGGAAGCTCGCCAATGCCGAACGCCGCGAAGTCACGGGCTTGTGCGTCGCAATTCCGACGATCGTCGAGGCGACGAAACAAACATGGCCGCTGGCGCAACGTGCACTAACCAGGACCGACCCCCATCGATTGATACAGGTCGCCAGGGTAATCGCCGCGGCCAATCAACTTGATCCGAGTGGCGTCGATTTCTGTGACCGAGAAGTGAAAAAGCCCCGCGAACAGTGGGATCCGGTTCCTCTGCTGGATGGCAACCAATTATCTGAACTGGGCATACCCGCTGGGCCAAGAGTTGGTCGGCTCCTCGCCTCGTTGCGAGATGCCCAACTGCTCGGTGATGTGCAAACCGCTCAGGAGGCTCGAAAGTGGATTCAGGCAAAAGTGAAATCCGACTAGTCGCCGCAATTAACTGGCAACACAGTCGCATTAATGACGCCCGAACGGGTTGTTAATTCTCAATTTCGGGACCATGATATGGTTCGCTTGGTACAAGTCGAATCATCCCGTTTGCGAGTGACGAATAGATGGATCCATTAGAACTAGTCTTGCGGTGGGCCCATATCTTGCCGGCGGCTACCTTGAGCGGTGGCCTTATTTATCAGTGGATTCAGGTTACTTCTTGGGATGACGACGAAGAGCGACAGGAGTCCTCCCGAAAGAGATGGTCGAAGATCGTCATGATCTGCGCCCTGTTATTACTGGTCAGCGGCTTGGCAAACACGGCTCGCATCTCGATCGGTTTTGTACTACCCATGTATTACCATATCCTTCTGCTTGTCAAAATCCTGCTCGCTTTCGGCGTCTTTTATCTATCGAGCTTGCTGGCTGGCCGTTCGGAGACCGCCAAGAAGTTTCAAGCAGACCGCGGCAAATGGCTTAAGGTCACGGCGTTAATGGTGATCGCGATCGTCTTGCTGGGCAGTGTTATGAAAGTCAGCGTCCGGCAACCAAAGAGCGAAAATGACGAAGCTACATCTCAAGCCGATGACGCGACGTCTAGTCAGACAATGATTGGCAGAAACGGATGATCCATGGATAAGAAAGCGAAAAAACGGTTGGAAGTTATTCGACCGAAGCTACAGAACTTGCAAAAACAACTATCCGGCGCGAAACAGCAAGACGACGAGCCTGGTGAAGTCCAGCGACTAGAACAAGAAATTGAGAACTTGAAAGCAGAAGTCGCTGCGCTCAAGAAGAGCTAGTGGCCGCGATGCGCCACAAGACCCGTTAGCTTGCTAGCGAGATCTGCGAGGGGGACCGCTGGTTCAAGTCCGTTCTTAAAAAAAGCGGTGACAAGTCACTGCACTCCAACGTTTGGAGGTCACCGTGTGGTATCGTCACCGGGTTCCGCGTCGGCGTGGCGATCTGCGGCAAAGCTACGATATCGTCCAACTTCGTCTTGCCCGTCTCCATCAAAGTCTCCGACAAATAGCGAGTCCATTTCGCCGGCTATCTGGAACACACGGTCGTGCGCGTCAATCTCGTGGTTGCGGTCTAAATCCATCCAAACTTCACCACGGCGGTAGAGTCCGACGTCATCGATTGCATCTCCATCAGCATCCATCACGACGGGAATATCACCGGCTGCGCCGAGGTGAAACTGCTGATCTTTCTCGGTCAAACGCCCGTCTCCATCGCTGTCGAGAATCCACCGACCCTGGCGAAAAATGCCGATATTATCAATGCCATCTCCATTCCAGTCGCCCGCGATCGCGATGTCGCCATCACGACCGTAGTAGAAGACATGGTCGATCAAGTCGGCCCGAACATCGCCGGTTGACGATTTCTGCATCAGCCGATGTCCTTTGGTGGCGTACTGCGGGTGCGGCGGTAGGTTCTTTGGGCCTGTTGTCCGAACATTGTCGACATCCGGCAGCCCGGGGTCGTGTTCAATTGCCACTGGATCACCCGACCACATCGGACCGAATATTCCAATGTCGTCCTTGCCATCGCCGTCCCAGTCACCAGTCACGGGCTGATCGTTGTTTGAACCCAACTGGAGCCACAGGTCACTCTCGTCCCAGCGTCCATTGCCGTTCAGATCCAAGAACCATTGACCTTGGATGTACACGCCAATCTCGGTGATCCCGTTGCCATCAAAATCGCCAGTGACCGGTATTGCATTTTGGTGTCCGAACAAATGCTCGAAGGTGAGCTGTTCTAGGTGCTCATCCACGGCCGGCATGATCCACTGTCCGGTCTTGAGTCGATTGACTTGCCAATGCTCTTTCGTCCCTTCACGCACCCAGATGGTTGACGTATCGGTACCGCTACCCCGAGCCGCTCCAGCATCCACAATACTGAGATGCCAACTCACATCGACGCGGCCCGACCCTCGATAGAATGGGATTTGGAACGGAACGGGCGACACCGGATGGTGGGGCATGTGTTTCTCAACATGTGACGGCCGTTCGTGCCTCGGCGGTCTTGGCGGCTTCGGCGACACTGGCGGTTGAGACGGCAAAACGACCGTAAACGTCCGCACTTCGCTGAAGTTATTTTGCTCTGATATCTGGCCGTATCCCAGTGGAATACCGAGGATCGCATCGGAGGGCGGCGGCGGATTCGCCGCAAAGTTGATTATGTTCGCTGGCATCGGTTGATTCGCATTGAGCGTGCGACCACTGGTCGTACCGGCCGTGTCGAAGCTGTCGAAGTAACCGGTCGGCTGGATCTCGTAGACGGCATAGTTGCCCGCCGCGAGACCGAGGAAATTATATTTTCCATCCGCATCGGTTTGAGTGCGGATCGGTCCATCGGCATAGTAACCTGGCAACGCCAGTGAAGCATCGATCGGCTGTCCGTTGAGACCGTCGCGCAATTCGAGTATGACTCCCGACAATCTCGTGTCATCAGGAGTCAATACTCCATCACGAATTTTAGCGAGGTCATTAGGTGGCCCGCCATCCGCCGTGCGAATTCGTGAACCATCCTGGAACACAATACCGCTCAGCGACGCGGGTGGGGCCTCACAAAAATTGTAATCCGCGAGGTGAGTGCCGGAGCTGACTTGAATCCCGGCAATCTCGTTATCAACGACTACCTGACCGGATCCGCTCCCGACTTTCTCTCCAACACTAAACAACTCAGAAGGTTGAATCTCAACAACTGAGTACTCTCCAGGTAACAACCCATCAAATCGATAATTCCCCAAAACGTCTGTTGTCGTTGTGGCAATCAACTTTCCGGATGTGTCGTATAACTCGACGGTCATACCCGGAATGGCAATTTCACGTTGTTGGGTTTGAGCGAATTCCGCGAGCGGCTCAAAAACACAGTTGTTGTTCACATCCGTGTGAATCTGGCCCGCAATTGACGCGCCGAGAAACTCGCCAAAGTTGTATTCTGTCCCTTGAGAATCTGACGTCAGATCGATGCCTCGCAGATCGTCTTGGTCGGTCGTCATTCCGACCTGAACACCGCCTATCAAACCGGGGGTGTCGATGCCGTCAATCCAACCATTGGGTTGCGTTTCAAGCACCGTATAGGTTCCGCGGCGAAGATCATTGAATGCATAGAATCCAAGACTGTCTGTTGTCGTAACCGCGATGACGAGTCCGGTCTGATCCAACAACGACATCGTCACATCAGCAATGCCCTCTTCACCGCCCACCACGTCGCGTACGCCGTCGTTGTTACGATCGTGGTATACGAAGCCGCTGATCGAGGCGAGATGCTCACAAAAATTGTACTTGACCAAGTTCAGGTTCGAACTGTCGATGGTTATTTGGCTGGTCTGATTGGCCGTTTGTGTATTACCACCACCGCTGCCAACGGTCTGACCGCCGTTGAAGTACGCCGCTGGCTGTTCTTCAATGACGGTATAAGCACCCGCCCACAGTCCGTCGAATGTGTAGTCGCCATTGATGTCGGTTGTTGTCGTCCACTTGGTTCCATCTTGGGCGACAAGCGTCATCAAGATGCCCTCGAGGCCAGATTCACCTGCATCTTGAACGCAATCTTGATCATCACTTCGGTGAACTCGCCCAGACAGGCTGCCTAACTGTTCGCCGAAATTATAGGCAGTGCCAATATCGCCACTTAGTAACGATATGGTCTGAAACGCGTCCTCCGTAACATCTCCCCTGGAGAGACTACTGTTCCCGGACGTAACAATGCCCACGGTCTCTTTGCCATCCACCCAACGGTTCGGCTGCACTTCAACAAGGGAATAGGTCGCCGGAAGCAGACCACTGAATTTGTAGTGTCCGCTTCCATCGGTTTGCGACGTGTCGATGACCTGTCCCAGAGCGTCTCGAAGCTCGACAGTTACGCCCGGAATGGCCTCTTCGCCATCCGCCGTTTCAAAAAGCCCGTCGTTGTCGCGGTCGTGGTAAACAGAACCAGAGATCGACGCAAAATTAGCCTCGGCGAAATCGTAGTCGATTGCGTTTTGGCCGCCCAGTAACGAGACACCCGTCAGCGTGTTGGTGCCCTTCGCGGAGCCAAATAATGCACCTTCAATCGTACCTGGAATCGCGCCGACACTAACTTCGTACTCGGCTGGCTGCTGTTCTCGGACTTCATAGGTTCCAGGTCCCAAGTTCCAACTTGCGTCGAACGAGTAATCGCCTTGGCTGTCGGTCTGGGTCACGACTACGTTTCCACTAGCCGTGGTGACCGCGATGAACTGACCGTTCGCGTCGTGCGTCCACAACTCGATATTAACGCCCTCGATGCCCAGCTCGCCATTCCCAGTGTCTTGAATCAGGTCCCAATTGCGATCGTGATAAACCGTACCAGCAATCGTGACCGAAAGGGGCGTTTGTTCAACGTGGGCAAAACTGCCGGAGGTTCGATCGGGAGTGCCACGTTCGCCGTCTGAGGGCAACACAACCGTTTCACCGACCGCCGTCGCCTCGGACTCCGCCAATGAATCGTAGAAGTTAACGAACATGCCTTTCACTTCGACGTCGTGAAAACGAGGAGCCGAGAAGTAGGCAGTCAGGATTGAACCGTGAAATTCGGCGCCCGATGTCAGAGGGTCAAATAGCAGATTCTGTTCGGTCGCACTCAGGCGAGGATCAACATTTTCGGCTTCGTCAACGTCGATCGAAAATGTCAGAATGTCACCCGCCACGATACCCGTCAAATCAACAATCAACTCCAATCCGCCGTCCGTCACCGTTTCGGTCGCGACGACACCGTGCTTGGTATTCCCTTGTGCGTCGGTCACCGAATGCAGCGCAAATGGAAGTGCATTGTCGACTCCGCGGCCACCTGGCAGTGTATCGAAGAACACATCCCCGGAACTCAGGCCGGGCGGATTCTGGTAATTCTCGATCTGGTCGCCGTCAATGACGATTCTCGTCAACTGTGACCCTGCTGCTCCGCCGACAAAACTGACTTCAAACGTGTCTCCTTGGACATCGTTACCCATGTCATTCTCTGTATAGACCGCACCAATCAACAAAGCGTCAGCATGCAGCATGCGACGCTGTTCCATCGACTCGATGCGACAGATGCGGTTACCATTTCGTTGCGTCTCTGTGCAGCGACGGCGAAGGAGACTTCGGCGACGTCGGTTCCAACGTGTGATCCAGTTCACGGGGCCTCTCCTGGTCTAGATCGCGAATCAATAGCTAACGCAGCAGTGCGGTCGTTACATTCGTATCGACCGTTATCGCCGCTACGTTTGATAATTCTGGGGAAAGGAGGTTGCGGTGGCAGTCTGGGGAGAATTTAACGACGCCATCACGAGATGCTAACGAGAAGACCCGACCGGCCAATTAGTTCACGCGTTGCCGGCAATTGGTCGGGCCGTTGGGGCTCGATTAGTGTTGGTCTGGTTGGTCAGTGAAGGTCCACGGAATTTCCTCGGAGATTTTTCATTAGTTGTTTGTCAATTCTCATTTGTCAAGGAAGGAAGATGAACGTCGGGAGACTCGGCTCGACAAGAACCAGGAAGCTCTGGCCCATGCTAAGTGCATTCGATAGAACTGCGAAAATGAAATGACAAACGACAATTGACAAATAGAAAATGACAAATCGAAGGCCGACCTTCGGCAACAGAGCGTTGCCCCTTCGTTGCAAGGCAATGCGGATGCTCTATCTTGTCCAGACACGCAACGTCGTATCGAAACTCCCCGAGATGAAGCCTTTGTTGGTCGCTTGCAGGGCGCTGACGCTGCCGGTATGCCCTGTCAACACTTCGACCTCCCGAAGAGATTCCAAGTCCCAGACGCGGATGTTATTGTCGGTCCCTCCGACCACAATTTGATTTTCAAGCAGGGTGAACGCGAGGTATTTTGCTGTCCGTGTGGGCAGGGAATTCGTTTCCCAACCAGTGTCGGTGCGACGGCGTATGCACATTCGTCGATCATCACCGCACGATACCAATCGTCCATCTTGTGTGAACGCCAGATGGAGCACACGACCACGATGACTCTTGTGCGAATCGACAACCTCCTGCGATGCAAGGTTCCAAATCTGCGTCATCCCGTTCCGTCCACCGACGGCTAACAGTTGACCGTTGGGTGAGAATGCGACAGCGTACATGGCCCGGCAAGGACACTGGAAACGCACGATTGGCATTTCCGATTCCAGCGAGATCAGCGCCAATTCCTCAGAGTGTCCGATAGCCGCCAGCTGAAGACCATCAGGTGAAAACGCCAAATCAACAACGGCAAATCCCAACGACATTCGCCGCTTGACTGTTCTCGTGGCAAGGTCCCACAGCACGACCGTCCGATCGTTACCGCCAGTGGCAATTTCCTCGCGCGTTGGTGAAAAAACGACGGATCGCACCCAATCGTGATGGCCCTTCAACAGACCGCGCGGCTCGCCGCTCAACATGTCCCACAAACGAACGACATGATCATCGCCCGCCGAGGCAATGGTGTGGCCTTCGGACCAGGCCGACAATCCACTGACAACGGGTGCCGGCCCTTCCGACTCGGAGTTTTGAAAGCGAATTACTCGACTCGTCCAATCTTCGGCCACCGCAATCATCGAGTTGGTGAGGATGAGAATAGTCACAATGGTGGAAAAAAAACGACAAACCATAAGACCAACTCCCAATAACGAACTCGGTGCTGCCCGCGTTAGGGCCTGTTGTCCGTATCGGATCGTGTCGCTGGGTCGCCATAAACAAAATCCACTTACTGCCCTGTTTTGCGTAGATCTCGAACCTTAGCTATCTTCAAACCGTAGAAAAAATCGATATGAGCAGGCCATTTGGTCGAATCTGGTAACGGCCAAGCGCGACACCAAACGAGCGGGATTCCCGTTGTTGACTCGCTTCATGCCCCCATTCGGCGTACAATTTTCTCGGAGCCCCATGTTCGAATTCGATAGGAACGTAGCCGTGGATCGCCGTGGCTGGAGCATACGAGTCGGCAGAATTGCGGGGATCGAACTTCGCATCCACTTCGTGACATGCCTATTCGTCGTGATCTCTTTTTACCTGGCGTGGAGTCAGCAGCCCCACTCGGTTGGTGATCTACTGGCGCCGGCGGGCATAGCGTTGGTCATGCTCACCTTTGGATTGATGGTCCACGAATTGGGCCATGCAGTGGCAGCCCATTGTTTGGGCGGGCGGGTGCGAAGTGTGGTCATTTTCCCTTTTGGCGGTAGTGACGACCTGGAGTTGCGCCGAGGACCTCAGGACGCATTTTGGGTCTACATGTGCGGCCCGCTCGCGAACGTGATTTGTGCACTGCTATTGGTATTTGCCGCACTTGCGACTGGAGTCAACCTATCGCCATTTGTCAGTCACCCGTTTCTTCCTCCCGGGATGATAGACGGCTCTCTGCTTCAGGTGGCGATAAAGACAGGACTATGGCTACAGTGGATGTTAGCCATGGCCAATTCACTTCCGTGCGGTCCGTTTGACGGTGCGATGGCCATTCGTTCGCTTGCGGCCTGGCGGTATCCCGATCAGGCGCAAGAGCGGCAGAATACTTGGCTTCGTTGGGGCACTTATGCCACCGTGTGCCTTTTGACTTTCGTCGTCGCCAGCCGTTGGAACAGTGAAGCGTACGAAGCAATCGCATTTTGGCTGCCACTCACCCTGACTGCTCTGTTGTTGATTTTTTCGGTTCGCCTGGACAACCATTCGCCTTCCCATCTGTCGCAATCCACAATCAGCGAGGAGCGGCAGTCTTTCAATGACGGACATGACTCGTGGCAGATCGAAATTGACGATTTAGCCGATCATGCCAATCATTCGACTTCGGAATCTCGCTACATCCGGCCAGCAGAAGCCGGTGTGGAATTCGATGCAGAATCGCAATTCGCTTCGGTCGTGGATGACGAAATGGCAACCGATCCGGAAAACGAGTCGAGTGCAGAGGATATGAAACGCCTTGATGCTGTCCTCGCCAAGCTGCACTGCCAAGGCCGCGAGCAACTAGATCCGGCAGAAGTTGAATTTCTTAACCGGGTGAGCCGACGACTACGACATCGCCTCGACCTGCCGTAGAACTCGCCGAGCTACACTTGTTGCCAACTCTGTTTGGTGACCTAGGTTTCTCTAGGCTCTCTATATCATTCCCCAAGAACATCGCCATTTTCCGGGGCGATAACCGCTTCATCCGTCACAGAGAGGACATGAGTAGCATCGTCACCGAGATTGTCCCAATAGCGATCGACGCACCGATAGTTCAGTCAATTAGTCCGCAATTGCTGGTGGAATTGCGTGAGAACTTCAATGTCGATTTTTCGCTGTGGAATGCTGAAAGCAAAGAAATCGTTCATCGAGCCACCGACCAGCCGGGTGGTGATGAATCGATGCGAGGCGCCATGGTCGCGTCACTCTCTGCCGCCGGCACACCCGAGTTCGTCGACGAAGCCAATGGTGTCGTCGCGTTGGCGATTCCCCTGGAAGATTACGACGGCACGCATCTGGTCGCGATCTCTGCATTTGTTACGCGAAACATCGAGAACAACGAATCAATTGTCGAGATTGCAAGACTCTTGAATTGCCCAGCCGCGGACGCGTTCTCGTGGATCCGGTCTCAGGAAACTTGGAATCCGCGAGTCTTGCTTCGACTAGCCGTCAACTTCGGTCAGCGCAAGGGCCTTGAATTAACCGTCGAACGACTCGATTCAGATATTGAAAAAGTCTCTCACAACCTGACAGATTCGTATGAAGAGCTTTGTTTGATCTATGGCGTCACACAAAATCTACGTATTTCGTCAAGTGACACGGAGATGGCACAACGGACACTCGACTGGCTTGGCCAATGCCTGCCGACGTCCAGCGTAGCTGTCCAGTTTCTTCCGGTCGCATCCGTCGACGAAGTGACCTATAGTGCTCGAACCGAACCGGAGTTAATCTGTTCGGGAGAATGCCCTCTGGATTGCGACGAGTTTACACATTTCATCCAATCGCTGGGCCTTCATTCTGAGAGTAGGCCTTTTGTTGCCAACGAGAATGTCACTTCCCAGCCGGAATGGGAATTCAAAGACGTCCGACAAGTAATCGTTGTTCCGCTTGTCGAGGCGGACAATCATTTCGGTTGGTTGACCGCTATCAACCATGAGGACGACGAGGAATTTGGGACTGTGGAGGCGAGCTTGCTCAATTCCATCGGCGCACTTCTGGGTATCCACGCAGACAACCGGGAACTCTACCGTCAACTGGCCGAATTATTGGCAAATGTCGTTCACGCATTGACTTCGGCTATCGACGCCAAGGACCCGTATACGTGTGGTCACAGTGACCGTGTTGCCCGTGTTGCTGTACGTCTGGCACGTGAGCTTGGGTGCGACCAGACAACCATCAATACGATGTACATGGCTGGACTTCTTCACGACGTCGGAAAGATCGGTATCGACGACACGGTCCTCCGCAAGCCAGGTCGTTTGACCACGGCCGAATTCGAACATATCAAACTTCACCCCGAACTTGGACACAAGATCCTGGCAGACATTAAGCAGTTTGAAGATGTACTGCCGATCGTCCTACACCATCATGAACAATGGGACGGAAGAGGATATCCCCACGGCTTGGCAGGTGAGGAAACACCTTATTTGGCGAGAATCGCTGCCGTTGCCGATGCGTACGATGCGATGAGCAGCGATCGCCCCTACCGAAAAGGTATGGTCATTCAGCGAGTGGAAGAGATATTCCGCGCGGGTGCCGGGAAGCAATGGGACCCGCATGTGATCGATGCGTTCTTCAAAGTGAGAGATGACATATTGGAAATCTCACGCTGTGAGCGAGAAGAACTGTCGCTGGACGTGGAGCGGTGGGACTAGTAACGCGGCTGATTCACGCGGCTGATTCACGCGTCGTCCCTCCCTAACAGTCATGACGATTTGTTTCTCTCGTCGTCGTTTCGATTTGGAAAATGCCAACCGATTCCTGGTCACTTTCGGCGAAAGTGACCTACATTGGGCACGGCTGCGATGCGGATCGGTTGAGCGACAAGGTGTTCGAGGTCGGCCTGCAATCGATCTTCGATCGCCACATCGGGTGGAACCTTCCCAGTGCAATGGTAGTCTCCCAGTTGTAGCCGTTCAGCAAGTCGCCCGAGTCGCTGGCATGCCTCAGCCAGCAGTGTGTTCTGTTCCTTGTCAGATAAAACTCGACGGTGGAGCGTCGTCTGTTCCTTCTCGCGTACCCGACGAAGCACGACCAATTCCCCGGCCTCGGCCTTGATCGGGTGGTGACTCTGAAACACCCTTCGCAATTCGAAGTCGGTGTTGAATTGGTAGACGGTCTCTTCCCCAAAATAAACGCTCAGCGCTCCATTCTTCCGATATCCGGCGACAATACTCTCCTTTGATTCGGGTACTTGCAGCTCAATTCTCTCCACAAGTCCTGTGGCGTCACGGAGCAGATCTTCTCGGTCAGACGTTTGTCGTGCCATGTCTTGTACGCACCGTCACGAGTGGGTGTCACTTGTTACGGGCAGACCAACCACCTCCAAGTCGCCGTCATCTGTTTGCAATTGCGTACCTGGCGATTCGCTTCCGCGGCGCACGTAGGCAAGTGCAAGGTGGCAATCAAGCTGTGGAATCCATGCCTGAGAACCTATTTTCGCGATGGTTTTTGTGCCCTGCTTAAGTTCCTGGCCTGACGTCAAGCCGGTCTTGCCACATTTCAGGCCAACCAAATGCCAGTTAACGTGTCCGATCGCGTCGATTCGAGCGACGGTCTCCTGACCTAGGTAGCAGCCTTTGTTGAAGTTGATTGCCTGCAAGTTGCGACACACTTCCTGAGGGAGGTTTTCGATCGTGATGTCCACACCGTAGAGTGGAAACCCCGCCTCGATTCGTAGAGACTCCCAAGTATCTGGCATGAGCGACAAGAGTCCGCGCCGTTCTGCATTGTCCGTTAATGCGGAACGCTGTTCTACAGTCTGAAGAACGACCAGTTTCGTTCGGCCACCGAACACAGCCATCGGCATCCACTTGACAGGTACATCGAAAAGCACGCCTGCTTGCAATTGGCCGTTCTTTGTATCGTCGAGATCGTTATTCCATTCGTCGACAAACGGACCGGCAGCAGCCCAGACCGACATCTGTGCAGCGCCGCATTCAAACTGAACGTCTTCGGCAATGACGAACCGTTCCCAGTGAGCCGTCAGCGTCGCCATTTGTCCAGGTCCGCCCAAAAACAGGAAACTCTCATCCGCAAGTCGGATAATGAAACCGTGTGCAACTATTTTCCCTCGTACGTCCAGAACATACGATTCACAGAATGAATCAATGTTTAGCGAGCGAACATCGTTCGTCGTCATGTTGTGAAGGAAAGTTGCTGCATCGCGTCCAAAAACGCGCAACAGCGTCCATTCTAATCGAACCATGCCCCCGGCCTGGAGCAGCTGGTTGCGGTCTTGACGAATTTGCTCAGAATCCATAGTTTCACGAGGAGTTGGATGACGCATCAACGGCATCATCAGTGATTGAGGCGGAGTTACCAATTGGGCATATTAGCTGCGCGTCTTCGATAATCGCCACGGTTTGATTCCGACAGAGTCTTGTCAGGTCGTCGGAGCCGGCGATCACACCAATACCGAAGCTCTCAACCAAATCTGGATCCAGGCGACTGCAAAGAAACACCTGGTGAGACTCACGCAAGCGGGCCAATAACGCCGCAGCCAACGCGTCGTCTGAATTCTGTTTGGAGAGTTCGCGAAAAGTTGCATCCGGATCCGTATCGAAATTTCGTAACCTCTGAAGGGCTCTTCCCGGAGGTGCGTCCAAATCGCTGCAAATGACGACAATTGCGTCGTCCTCGCCAAAAGACTCGACACTAAACAGAAGTCTAGCCAGGGCATCCCAACTTTGGTTTGCACCACCGAGTGCAGCGATTACCAACTGAGCCGGATGGCCCGTCGCTCGCCCCCACTGCGGCTTCGCAACCGCCAGGGCCGCTCGGTGAACGGAATCCGATTCGCCCGCAAAGATTCCCAAGACACTCTCGTCGGGCCCAGGCACAACGTGAATGACGAAATGTAAACCGAGCGAAAAGCCGACCTCATTCGTTTCACCCCTTTGTTCTGACTGTCGGCGTGCAGAGTCGAGATTGGCGGCCGATTGAAAACGCTGTCGGGCGGGGGCGTCACAGAACGTCGGGTAGACGCCGGTGTACATGCCCCGATATCCGAATGCGCCGTTGAGTCTAGTGGCGAGAATCGGCATTACAAAATCGGCCTCAGTAAGGTGCCGGTTGATGTGCACCGGCTCACCGTGGCGATTCGCCATCAGGAAACTCATCTGCTCGGGATCATCCGCCGAATGCAGGACAATGTCTCGATCCAAGGGGATGCCAGCGCATCGTTCCAGGATCTCGGTATGCAGCTGTTGCGCATTTCCTGGAAGAACGACAGTGACTTTCGACGGTTTGCGTTCCAAATTGCTCATATATTCCAGCAGTGCCTGAACAATGGCACCGCCGCAGGGAACATCCGGGTCGAGCAACACTGCTACCTGGTCGCCAGGCACCAACGATTCAATCAGCGGTGGATAGTTCACCGGTTGATCGAGTGCTAACTGTAGGCTCTCCGCCACCGACGATGAAGGTGACTCGAATTTCGGTGCATCCGCCGGCGACATCAACTGTTCTGGGTCGAGGTTGATCGCGATTTGCGAATCGACGCCAAATCGAATTTTGTACTCCACGGTAATCCTCGAAAACATATGCGGACCAGGTCGAACAACATGAAATCATAGCGGTGAATGGAAAAAGTCGTCAAGGATCACTGTTTACCGAATCCTCTTGACTTTGAATAATCAACTCCGCGCCGCATCGCGCCGTCACGGCACTGAACCGTTGAAACTGAGCTCACATCGAATAAGAGGACCATGGAAGTGAATCGTTTTTCCCACCGAATCACGTTCCCGATACTATTCTCACTGCTTTGTTGGCCCGGTTGCGGAGCGAATACTGCACCAGAGCCAAAAGCGGACGACGATAGGACCGCTGCCGTCTCGTCAACAAATTCTGCTACCCAACCAGATCCGTCGGAGTTGTTGGATGAGGTCATCCGCCGTTACCGTCGTTGCGAGGCGTACTCGGATGCGGGTCAGGTCACGCTGAAATATCGAACGAACGGTCGCCAGTTCGTCGACTCAGCACCCTACCAAGTCGCCTTCCAACGGCAGCGACGGCTATTCGCAAACGTCTATCAAACGACCATTGACGCCGATGGGACTCGGTTTCGCTCCAGGATAACGAGTCCCGACGTTCCCGAACTGAACCAGCAGTTCCTTGACCGCGGCACGCCCGAAGAAATCACATGGGCCGAATTGACGGAAGATTCGGTACTGCGCCACTCTATCGAGCGCGGGCTGGGCCGATTTCCCATCGTTTTGGAATTATTGTTCGCCCCGCAACCGTTGTCGTCGTTTGCAGATCAACAACTCTTCCCTCGCCGCCTGCTCGACAACCAGAAAATTGATGGGCACGGTTGTTACGGCCTCGAGATCGAGACACCGGACGGTCCGTTCGTGCTCTGGGTCGACACGGTCACGCGGATCGTGCGACGCGTCCAATTCCCAGTCTGGGACATCGCCGCGAAAATGGCCGCGGAGAGTGGAGCTGAAGAGATACAGGTTACAGCTGAATTACATCAGGCGCAATTCGAATGGGATGCCGGACAGTCCTTGGAATCTCTCGAAAAACGGGACGGCGATCGACTTGTCAGCCAATTTGTGCTGCCACCAGAACCACTTCCCACCGATTTACTCGGTCAACGAATCCCTCCGTTTGCCCTGCGATCGCTGGACGGCAAGGAAATCGACTCAGCCAGGTGGGAGGGTCAATTGGTTGTTCTCCATTGGTTCGTAGACCATCCCGCCTGCGAGGCCAGCCTGCAGTTATTTGACAAGACAGCACGCCAATACACGGATAATCAAAACGTCGTATTTTTTGCAGTGTGTGCCGTTTCCAGCGATGTTTCATCCGCCGAAATCGAACAGTTGTTACAAACGTGGAATGTCGATACGCCAATCCTTCGTGACTCGGACGCGGTCGGCCGCGATGTCTTCCACATCGCGGCGTTGCCCGCGATTATGGGCCTTGGCGCAGACGGGCGCCTACAAATTTACGAACTAACTTATATTCCGCGGCTGGACGAACTCCTTTCCTCTGGAGTGGAACAATTGCTTGACGGTCATGACCTTGCCAAAGAAGTGCTCGCACGATTCGATGAGGCGAGGAACAGCTACCTTCGATCGTTGGAGAATCGGGGTCAAGACCCTGGCGAGTGACTTGTGCGAGCGTGCCAACTCGACCGCCCCACCGCCAGCCCAGTGCCGGTGGAGCAGGTTTCCGTCTGCGAAGACCGGACGGTCTAGAGTTTCTCGGCTAAATCTGCAACGGGCGCCGATTGAGCGTTCCATGTAGACATTTGCGCCTAAGTCCTTGAGGAGCCATCGGTAAGGGATAGCTGCCCACCAATAGCTAGACTTCACTCAATCGCTACATCCGACCCGATCCTCGCATGTGAACTGCGGTAAGTAGGTCGAATACGGGTTTCAAGTAATCCAGTTAAGAACGGGAAGATCTACGGACGATACCTGCTCATAACATCAGCGGGGTGCTGATTACCGCATTCGTTTTTGCACCGCCATTATCCATGAGAGATTGGGGTCGAGCGAATCGGACAGATCTGTTTCCTAGGAAATGCGTATTTTGGTTGTGAGGAGCCCTCTCCATGAAATCCCGAGTTATTCTACCTGCGTTGTGTGCTGGCCTGATTCTGGCTTCGGCATCCAATGCCAACGCGTTCGGCCTGTTCGACCGCGTTCTTAACAGCAGCTGTTGTGAAGCTGCCGAACCCTCGTGTGGCTGTGCACCCGCCGCTTCGTGCTGCGGTGAACGTCGCCATCGGCTCATGCGTAGCCGTAGCTGCTGCGAACCAACTTGTGGCGCCGAAGCCACTTGTGGTTGCGAGCCCGTCGCCCCAACCTGCGGTTGCGAGCCTGCTGCTCCCGATTGCGGTTGCGAGCCCACCTGCGGCAAGCAGCGAAAGAATCGCTGCCGTGACGGCCTGCTGAAGAAGCTTATGAGCTGCAGTAAGTCCTGCTGCGACGAAGCTCCTTCCTGCGGTTGCGAACCGGAAGCACCGACTTGCGGTTGCG
>DUDC01000125.1:0-21026 GCA_012959465.1 Planctomycetaceae bacterium | reverse complement strand
AAGTCCTGCTGCGACGAAGCTCCTTCCTGCGGTTGCGAGCCCACTTGTGGTGCTGAGCCGACTTGCGGTTGCGAGCCGACGTGTGGTGCATAGTCGATTCGTTCGACAAAACAAACTACTAAACGCATCCGTACCGTGTTCGGATGCGTTTTTTCTTTTTCTTGGCCGCCGGCTATGGCCTCAATTTACCACAATTCGCTTGACGAGTGGCCCTAAATTCTGCGACCTTACAGTCTCCTGGTGCCCGCGAACTCTACCGTTTCCACAGGCTCGTTGGCCCGGAAATGATCAAATTCGATGCGTGTAACCCAAGGACCTGTCGCATGTTCTCAGTAAGTCGCCGTTCGTTGAGCGGACAGATCGCTCGACGCACCTTCGTCTTCTCGGTGGCGTTTACGTTGTTGCACGGTTTGGCAGCAGGCGAAACAACCATTGAGTTTACAGCTCATCTCGAATCCGGCGAGCTTGGACTGGCGCGGGAACTTGCCTTGAAGACCAATGACGCTCTGTTGAGGCAGAAACGGCTGACACGCGTCGCTGGACTCCAAATGAAAGTCCGCGCCGCGGACGCTGCATGGAGAACACTCCGCACTGTTTCAAACGGCCACCTGGGTGAGCAGCAGAGCCTGTCCCAATCACTGACCAGCATCACCAACGGCGGTGGCAGGGGAGGCGGGGGTGGAGCAGCAATGGCCGACTTTGACACGCTGATCAATTTGATCGAATCGACCGTACAGCCTGACGGTTGGGAAACCAACGGCGGTAACGGTGCCATCGAGCCGTACCCTGCCGGCGTATTCGTCGATGCCAAAGGTACGCTCCATAGGTCGGAACGCATTTCCGCCGGCGCGCTTGCACGTTTACGTGAACGAGCCATCGGTGGCCGACGAATGTCGGAGATGTCACAGGAATCGTCGCTCCGCTTGATCTCGCTGCGAGGGCTGCAGGATGAGATTAGTCGGTGTTATCTGAGCGGAGAGATGTGGAGCGATGAAATGCGATACCTCGCCGGGCTTCACCGTGCGAAGTATGTCTTCGTGGATACCGAACGTCGTGACATCTTAATTGGCGGCCCTGCTGGTAAATTACAGGTCGGCGAATCGGGACGGATCATGCACGTGGCAAGCGGTGAACCTGCCCTGCACCTCGACGATTGGTTGGTGCTACTGAGAACGATCGAACGCCGAACACCTTTTGGTTGCAACATTAAACCGCGTGAACCGAATTTAAAGAAAGTCCAGGAGTACCTCGACAGTCAAACCGGTTCGTTGAAACCGGGCGGCCGAGCGGCATGGCTGGCAGGAATTCAAAACGCGTTAGGTCAGCAGGACATCGAAGTCTTCGGACTTGCTCCCAACACACACGCAGCGCAAGTGCTAGTGGAAGCGGACCACCACATGAAGCTGATTGGCATCGGACTGGAATCGGGAGTTGACGGTTTGAAGAGTTACATTTCGACCGTCGAATTGGACAAAGATGGCAAAGTCCCGCCGATGTCCGTACTGCGATGGTGGTTTACGATGAACTACGACTCGGTCACCAATACGGCAACCGGTGATGCTTTTGAACTTCTGGGGACGGGTGTTCAGGTGCTCAGTGAAAACGAACTCCTCACGAAGCGGGGTGAGCGCGTTCACACGGGCGATTCCGAGTTACTAAACAAGGCATTTGCAAAGAGTTTTACCGACCATTTCGAACAGTTAGCTAGCAAATACCCAGTGTACGGCGAGTTGCGAAATGTATTTGACCTGACGCTGATCGCCACCCTCGTCCAGGAGCACGATCTGGAAATCCAAGGTGACCTCAGTCTCGATCGATTTCGCAACGAAGTGATTTCGCCCAACGAGCACGTGACGGTCTCCAAGGAAGTCTCGACGGTTGCTAATTCCCGCGTCATCGAAAAACGCCAGATCGTGGGCGTCGTAAGTGGTGGGGTCCACGTCGATGCCAAATCGACAGCGTCTCAGTCCAAAGTAGAACTGTCACCCGAGTCCGACGAGTTGTTGACGAAACAATGTCGACGGGTGAGTGAAGTGCGTCGCAACCACTGGTGGTGGGACGTGGACTGAAAAGGTGCCCGTGCGGGCGGCCTAAAACAAACGGGTTAATCCCTGACTGTAGCAACAGTCCAACTGGGGATCCGCAAATCACGTTGAATCCTCGTGATCTGTGACATCCTGCCTGGCAGATCAGCCTGGGCATTGAATGTAATTTCCTGGTTGAGGATAGCGCACAGTCGTCGGTGAGCACTCTTGCGAATGTGCTCCTCGTCGGCGTTCAGGAAATAGCACCAAACCCACAAGTCGCCGAGTAGACGACTGACGACCCGCTCGACGTTATCCTCGCGATCGGTGTTGCAAGAGCGGGCAATCTGTTGAATGCGACGACGTTGCTCGGCGTTAAGTCGGGAAACATCGAGTTGACGTAACAGCGGAACAATCTCTTGCCCGTAGGCGCGCAACGCGCGATCGGCGTTCCGCCGTGCGCCAAAGTCCCGACTCGCCAGTCCATCGACCCATCGTTGCACCAGACTTTGACTCAGTGAAGTTTGATTGCGTTTCATCAACAACTGATTAATGCTGGCCAGTTGATCCTCGAGTCCCCATTGTGGACGCAATAGTTGTAGGACGGGAATCAGGTGATCTCGAGCGAAACTGTCATGCTCGGCCAAGAGTAGGTGCCAGAACGACGGATAGACGGTCTTTACCTCATCGCGCGTCATTCGCAACTCGCCACGTCGGTTCTGGTGTAGCTCCCAAACCACCCGATCGTTTAGCCAACGAATGGCGACCTCGCCGCGTTGAAAATCAACGATACACCTTTCGCCGTCGGCCCGCTCGGCGATCAGGCGAACCCAAGGATGCGAGCCCGCATCGATCGTGAGCTCTTGCCGTGGAAACGCGGCGTTAGAACGCGACTTACGTTGATCTTCGTGAGTTTTCACGATGCAACACAGACGACCGTCTGCGATTTGAAATCTAGCCAGATTTGGGTGGATGAGTGGTCGAGGCGTCGGTTCGGCCCACAAAGACTGAACCTGTAGAACGATGGCACCCAAGAGAAGGGGCGTGGTTGACCGGTTGAAACCGGACACGGTCCTAAAGCCTGTTCGATACATGGCTGCACCTCCATGTCGTTCGTCCAAGCACTCGCGGTCGCCTGGTCCCTATTGGTCGTAGACCAGCAAGTGTCGGTGCGGCGGGGCATCGAATAATATCGACAACGGCGAATTTTGTCTTGAGATGATTCGGATAATTTAAGGGCCCACCTCGCCAAATGTCCTACCTACTCCACCCGTTCCCCCTGCCCTGTCCCTGCAGTAGGTCCAAATTTGGAGTGCGGTGACTTGTCACCACTTTTCCCGCGCCCTAACACCTATTGTCTCGAGCGAGTGTTCCATGCTTGGTTTTAGAGTATTGCTAGTTTGCGTTGGGACGCCATGTATCGCCAAGAGAACCGACAACAACAGTTTGGCAATTACCCACTTGCCGCCCGGGGATCACCAGCAACCCTGCAATCTCGGGATGCTCTTGGCAAAACTCTCGACTGTGTTCCACACCCATTACATAGAATGCCGTGGCCAGCGCATCAGCCGCAGTGGCATCAGGAGCGATGACAGTTGCCGAATAGACTCCATCGGCCGGGTGGCCGGTGCGCGGATCGATGATGTGGCCCATTCGTTTTCCTTGATGGTAGAAAAACTGATTGCCACAACCGGAAGTGCCCATCGCTTGGTCGCGAAGTAGAAACTCGCCGAGCGGTCGAGCTGGCAACAGAGGGTGTTTTAGTTCCACTCGCCATCCATCAACACCGTCGCGACAGCCGACAGCGCGCACACTACTCTGGCCACCATGGAGTAAGAATGCTGTCAAGTCCGCCGATTGGAGGTCACTGACAACCCGGTCGATGGCAAAACCCTTGCCAATCGCTCCCAGATTGAGTTCGATTGCCGAACTGTCAAAACGAATCTGTTGGTTTTCCACATCGATATGGACATGCTGTCCTCCGATCGACTGAAGCGTGCGAGCGATGTCGGCGGCAGACGGCAAACGAGCCTGTCGATGAAAGAACCCCCACAACTTCGAAAGTGGCGTGGACGTGATATCAAAAGCGCCACCGGTGATATCAAAATACTCCTGGGCACGTTGCAACAACCGGAATAGGTGTTCCTCGACCGGCTGAGCCGAAGTCGCGGCGTTTCGGTTGAGCTTGCTCACGTCACTATGATCTCGATAGACCGACATTTGGTCTTCCAAGACTTCCAACTGATCAAGCGATTTTAGGGCCACTTCGACTTCCCACTGGTCCTTTCTAGCGTTTAGGTAAAGCTGAAATTCAGTGGCCATTGCTCGCCGCGAGAGATTCAAGATGTAGGAATTGGGCTGCGAATCCGCGGGCTCGAGGTCTTCACTCTCCCCCAAGTTCGCTGACACCTGATCTTGAACGGTCTGTAGGGCTGACTTTCCGACCAGAAAATCACGACGGTTAGCGGTGGTACGTTTCTTTGCCATGACATTCACTTGTCGAAGCGTCGGCAGGTTCCTGGAACGGATTCTCAGCAGAACCGTTGGGCGGTTTGTGACAACAATGGTACACTACTAGTATAGCTGCAAGTCGACGCAGCCTAATCCATGGCATAGACACTCTGAAGGCAATAGGACCAACACCATGGCCCGCAGGCACTCGACCAATGAATTGAAACACCAGGCGATCGCACGTCCTCGAATGGTAGGAACACTGGCCACCATTGTCTGCCTCATCGCGCTGCTTTCAGTTGTCGCTCAAGAGAAGAAGAAGAGGCGAGCCAAACCTCCGTTTTTTGACAAATCGAAAACGAAGATGATCTTCTTCGACGACTTGTTTTCGAACCTGGTCGGGGAGCGCCCCGACTTTGCTGTAATGCCGACCACGGCTGGTAACGGGACGAAGTCTAACGACGATCAGAATGCAACGAGTAATGGGTTCGCATGGTCTGAGATTGTCTCAGCCACGGCCATCGAAAATGAAATCAAATCGCTCAAATTGAGTATCGACAAGGATGTCACCACACCCTCCGAATTCAAAGGCCGCGGCTATTTAAACTGCCGTCGTCACTACTCAATGGTTGCCGCGCTGATGGCCGTTATTAGCGAGTTTAACACGGATATTCGCTGGAAGGACATCGGACCGGCAGCGCGGGACGTGTTTTCCCGTTCGGCGGCGAACGCCAAAGTCGGTACTCAACAGACGTATGCCGAAGCAAAACTCCGCAAACAAGACATGCAAGATCTGATCGGCGGCGGCACATTTTCTGGCGACACAAAGTCAAAGGAAAACGACTGGGAGCGAATCGTCGAGCGACCTCCACTCATGGAGCGGATTTCCATCGCCTTTGAAGAGAAACTGCAGCCATCAATCGCGAACGAAGACGAATTCAAGCGCGCGTCGGCGGAGATGGCACACGAGGCCGAAATCCTGCGAATGCTCGCCGAAATCTTGACCCGCGAAGGTATGCCCGATACGGGTGACGACGTCTACGAAGACCACTGCCGAGATATGAAGCGGGGCGCTTCGGACTACCTACAGGCAGTGAAGGACGGCGATTACGACAAAGCTCGGGCCGCGGCCGGGGTGATGAATCAGGCTTGCAGTAATTGTCACAACGAATACCAATAGCCCTTGGCGATTCGCCTAACGCATTCTTGGACCGCGCCGAGCGATTTGCGCCAGGCGAGGCACCGTCAGAGGCTCTGCTGTTTTCCAGTCGCCATCGTCGTCACTGACGCCCAAGACAGTTACACTCATTTCGCCGACCGTTTGCCGATACGGTTTCCCGGTGAGCGGATTGGTACGTTCACTACTGCCGATCTTGTCACACGCAGCGCCCAACACTAGTCACCAACTTTCCGCAAGTGCGCGATCATGGCCTTGCCAATAGAGACCGTCGACAACATTGACAAGCCGTATCTCCTCGGCCAACCAAGCGGGCTGTGGCTTGTGGCTCATTTCCGACAACTCGACATCGTCTACAGCCGTTTCGAGGTGACCCTGACGGAGTTCATAGAGAGCTGCCACCGTAAGTAAACGCCCAGCAAACAACGCTCGGTGCATCCCGGTTACTTCCGCCATCAGGCCCTCGTCGAGACGAATGCCAAAATCACATCCGGGACGCTCAAGCGACTTGCGAATGCGAGCCACATCTCCATTGCACGACTCCAATAGCACACCAACACCTTCGGCTCCTTCAAACGACCACGGCAGAACGGCTGGGTCCAGTCGATCATCGACCTTGTCAACTTCCTTCTCAAAAAGGTATTCGGATTCGGGGCGGCCCACGGTCATCCTAAGAATATGGGACCTGTCGAGCATAGCTTGCTAGCGATTCAGGTAACTGACTGTCCGACTTCAGCTTCGTTAGGGGTACTCGCAACGGTTCGTGGTGGGTCCCTAGCGATCGTGTCAACTCAGCGTATTGAGAGGGTCCGGCCTTGCGGCTGGTCTTATCGTCAGAGCCGCAACCGATCATGATCACTGCCACGCTCACCGACACGGCGGCAACAAGAATTAGTAGAATGGACTTCCGCTCGAGATGACGCCGCAAAAGAACCGTCATTGCACGTCACCATGGACGTCAGGGTTTCAAAACGAACATTTCCGCGACACCAGCGTCAACCAGTTCACGACCGGAAACGTATCGACCGGGGTACATCCACCGTTGTAGTGCCTCAGATTGCACCGATAAGAACTCCGCCAACAGTTCATTCATTCCGTCTTCCAAACGACCGAAATGACGTGCCCACTCAGCTGCCTCAGGCAGTTGGACATTTTCTTCACTTTGCCATTTCATCGGATGGAAGAGGAAGCAACTAAAGGGAGTGACGATTCTCTGCTGGCATGCGGCGAATGGCCAAAGCGCGGCCGATGAGCATTCCCCGGACACAACCGCCGTCGCGTGAAGCTCGCGATAACAGATGAGCGTCATCAGGGACATTGCGCTGTAGACGGAACCGCCAGGGCAATCGAAAAATAACGTGCAATCGCCACCGGACGGAATCGAGAGTAGTTTCTCGGTCACTTCCGTTGCGTTCTCGCTCAGATCGCCGACAATCGGAATCTCACAGACCTCCGGCTCTTCATCATCGAGCCGTCCATCCTGCTGATCGTTCACGGTATTACTTGCCTTTGCTTTCGTTCCAGGGCTCGGGGCGGCTATAATAGAGATCGACGAGTTCCAGTGATAGATCGACTCTACTCATCTCAACGTCAATCGAGAGCCGATTGTGCCCGCGAAGTGCGGCCACAAACGATAATTTAGGTGCTTTCATGGGCATTCGGTTTTTCTGTCCGAGCTGCGACGATCGCATGAACGTCAAGAGTTTCTTGGCCGGGAAGCGGGGAATTTGCCCGAAGTGCGAAGCCAAATTTGACATCCCGATGGCTTCTGACCCCCGCGCCGAACAAAAGAAGAAAAAGAGCGGCAAGCTAAAACTGCCGACGGCAGCGGTGGCCTCAGTCGCGAACTCGACGCAAGACGCCGATGACGCTGCGGACGCTGCGAACGACATCGCCGGTGAACTTTTCATTCCAACGTTGCCTGCCCCACAATTGGCACCTCAGATGGAGTCTGAAGTTGGCGCCATCCCTAGTAACGGCGACGGGGCACACGATTCAACGGCATCTCACGCGACAACCGAGGACCCTTCCAAGGTATGGTACGTTCGCCCCCGAACGGGAGGCGAGTTTGGGCCCGCCGATGGATCGTTGATGAAACGCTGGCTTGTCGAAGGCCGAGTTGCCAGCGACTCGTTGGTTTGGAGAGAAGGATGGGGTGACTGGAAGAGTGCTGGTCTCGTGTTCGCCGACCTGAGCACCGGTTCCCCTCCGGTCACAACTGAATCGCCGTCACCATCGGCCCCGATAAAGTCCCGCCGCAGATCGAATCACGCAAAAGAGAAAAAGCCGACAAAAAACGATACCGCAAAGCCGATTGCAGACGTCAGTCAAAACAACGGCAAAAGTCGCGCTGCGATCTCGGCGGCACGCGGTCGTGGCAAATGGACAGCGATCGTTGTCGCCCTGTCAATTCTTGCCGTGGCCCTGTTGGTCGTGCTCATTAAGATCCTGCCTACGGCCCTCTAGCTCAAGTCACAACCCGATGGGTCAGGCCGGGGGATAGCCGAAATACATGTATTCGTCGCTATCGATTCAGGCTTTTCGGCGCTTGCCACCCCCTGCTTTTTGATTGGGCCACAGCCCTGGCACAAAAACCACGTTAGAATAAGAGGCAGAGCGAACGTGCAGAAGTTGGCTCTCGTAATACCAAACGAAACGCTCACACCAATTCACCAAACGGGAGATCCGTGGGATATGAAGTACTTACTATGCTTGACGACATTGCTGACGATTTACGTGGCGCCGTGCCGGGCCGATGAGAAGAAGGGGGAGGCGATTGAGTTCGCCAGTGGATCGTTGACCATGACAGCACCCGCCAACTGGGAGAAGAAAAAGCCTCGTGTGCGGATCGTCAATTACGAGTTCGCCGCCCCGGCAAAAAAGGGCGGAGACGCAGCAGTCGCTCGGGTCACCATGATGCGCGCTGGCGGAAGCGTCAAAGACAATATCGCGCGGTGGAAGGCACAGTTCAAACTCCCCGGCGGTGAAGAGGGAACGAAGGCGATGAAGATCACCGAATCGAATGTGAATGGTGTAAAGGTGTACCGTGTCGATATTCGCGGTACGTATCGGGACCGTCCCCGACCATTCGATCCCAACGAGGTCCTTCGAAAGGACTACCGGATGCTGGCGGCTATTTTAGTCGAAGGCACGGTCGGACAGGTATTCATCAAGATGTATGGCCCAGCGAAGACGATCGAGCAGAACTCGAAAGCGTTTGACAAAATGGTCGAAGGACTCAAATTGACCAAGTAGCGATTGGGAAGAAACGCACGCTAGCACGGCCTAACGAATCGCGGTCGGCTTATCGATGACTTCAGCTGTAATGGGCCGTACGACACCCTGTTTGTCATTGGGGGCGTTCTTCGGAGGTTGTTGCCCAGAACCACGAATCAGGGCAGCGACCTCGTCCGCCTTATTCTCGAAATCGAATAGAACGGGGGCGGTGTCTTCCTCGAGCTGGATCACCATGCCGCAGATGCGCCATTGCCCTTGATCCTTTCTCATCGCCCACAACACATCCATTTCAACTTTGCCGGCAGCCAATTCTTCGGTCCAAGTCGACTCGACAAAAATCCCACCAGGGATCTGTGGTGCGTCAGCCACACGACCGATCTCATATGACATACTCGGCGTGCCAGGAGGATTCACCTCCATGTCGTGTTTCGCGCACTCCTCGAGTGTTTTGGCGGTCAGCCATTTCCGACTTTCTTCTTTGTTTCCATTCCGAGCGGCATCAAGAAATGCAGTCAAGACCTGCTCTGGGGCAGCAACTGCTACTTTCTTCGAAATCGGACCCGTATCGGCCTGTTGCGCATCCCCGCTACCACATCCAGTGATAGCGGAAGCCAACAGAGCCAAACAGACCATCCGTTGGCGCACGATAAGGCGTTGGTACATCAATTTCACTCCACTGATTGTTCTGTCTGTTGACGAAAAAAGGACGTCAAACCGAGCGGGCGGAGTGTGTCAGGTTAGCTCAATCACGTCAATAGCGAGCTATACATCGGGCCTATTTCCGTGGGTGGCGTCACGACTATACCGACGCCGCGTTCGCGGCCGAGTCAGTTATGTCGCCACGTTTCGCACTTCCCGGGCTGACACCCACAACGGCCCCGACGGGGCCGTTTCCGTGTTCGTTCGCCCGCCATTCGGTGGCGACCTCCCAGTCGCGTATCCGGCCATGCATGTAGAGGTCTCAAAACGCCTTGCGCATTTGCTCGATATACTTTCGACATTCCTCTTTTGGATCGCCCGCCTCTTCGTATTCTAAGACGACGAAACCACGGTAACCGACCTTACGCAAGATGTCGGCCAAACGATCGAAATCCGTCGGCACACGCTTCTTGTCTGGCCCGGAAAGAACGACTTTGACCTGTACATTCAGCGCGTAGGGCGCCACTTGCTCGAGTTCACCGTAGGGGTCCTTGCTGTGAAAATTACCCGTGTCGAGGTTGACGCCGAACCATGGACTGTCGACTGCCTTTACCAGCTTGAGAATGCCACTGGCTGTCGCCGTGGGTCCGCCATGATTTTCCAGCGCCAAATGGATCCCATGTTTTCCTGCGTGTTCACAGCACTCCTGCATGCCGCTCACCATTAGGTCGTGCGATCTTTCCGCCGTGGTTCCTTTTTGCACATGTCCAGCAAAAATCCGGATGACGGGCGCGCCGAGAATCTCGGCATACTCCACCCACATCTTCACGTGATCAATCCACTTTTGCCTGTCGGCCGAATCCTCAGCGAACCCGAAGTCGTTCCTGACCGCAGTTCCGGAAATGGACAATCCTGCGCGAAAAGCTTGACGTTTGAGCGAACGAAGATAGTCCTCCGTCACCGGATCGGGAAAGTAATATGAGGTCAATTCCGTTCCATCCAGTTGCAGTTCGGCGCAGTCACGGATGAAGTCGGCCAACGTCAACGACGCGTTTTCGCCCTGAAGCAACCGACGGTAGCTATAGGCAGCCAAACTGAGCTTGAATTTCGGCTGACCGTTGCGTCGAACGGGCTCAATCGCTGGCAACAGTGAGCCCTGAGACGCGAGGGCAGCGGACGAAATGGCAGCGGCGCCGCAAGCGAGGAACGAACGGCGATTTGCAGGCACTTTCATGGTCGAAAACTCTCCTATTGGCCTCATACAGACCGAAATCCAACTTGTACGCCTATCGCTGCGAAAATGTGGGTCCATTTTCCATCAAAAAGGCAACGTCACAGTCCAAATATTAGGTTTTCCCGTAACCAACCGGAAAAATCAAGAAATTTCCTATTTTGACCATTTATCCTCATTGTCTTCTTGGATCGGTTGACATGGCGGCTGTCAGTGATAGTCTATCGACCTATACTTCGTGATCTGCCCATATCCTGCAATCGTCAAGAGCAACCAGAACAGGAAGCGATTTAGCGGGATTTGGCGAACCACTCACGGGGCCGGCCGCCGCGCCGGTCTAATGACGGCAGTGAGCCGTCGTGGAAAGCAATTTGTCAAAAAAAGAAGTTGGAGACCCAAGATGAATCGATTCATCGCACTTTCTGTCGCCGGAATTCTGGCGATCGGTAGCGTTGCCCTCTCGGGCAATCAAGACGAAGCGGTTGCCGGCGGATGTCATGGCTGCTCAGGTCCTCGCGACGATTGTTGCGGACGGCCGAAGCGAGAGCGTTGCACCGGACGTCGGCTCCGTTGCACCGGCAGCGCTGCACCTGCATGCTGCGAACCGGCTCCGGAACCGGAAGCCGATTGCTGCGAACCCGACCCCTGCAGTGGCGGCATTTTGGCTCGCCTCCGCGCACGACGTTGCTGTGGCGTCGAAGAAGTCGTCGAACCGGACCCGACCTGCTGTCGGCCCGCTCGTACTCCTCGTTGTTGCCGCCCACCACGCACTCCTCGCTGTTGCAACCCTGCACCCTGCAGTGGCGAAGAAGCAGGTGATGACGCTGAAGCTGATGGTGAAGAAGGTGCTGCCGAGGCATCGTATCGACCGTTGACGTTGCGCTTTGTTGCGTTCCGTTAAGAATACTAGTGCTGAAATGTTCTTCCTGTTGTGCATTTCGGCATCTTGACCAAAAGCCCGTTCCAGCGTCATGCTGAAGCGGGCTTTTTTCGTCGCACCATTTTCACATTTGCTCTACCGCTCTCGGGGTGGCAAGTACAATGGGCGACTCAGGTCAGGTTTCATTCGCACGGATTGATCATGTCAGCAAGGTACCCGTCGCCGTGGATACGGCACGTTCTGTCGGCCGTCATTGCATTTCACTTTGCGTTACTGTTTCTTCTGCTAGCCGGCAACGTCAGCTCTTCACCATTGCAAAATGCGTTGCGGTACGGATTCCGGGGCTATGTGCAGCTCTTAAATATCGACCCGGACTACACACCGCTCTATCTGACGCAAGCCGACCAGATGGACACTGGGCATTTGGTAGAATTTACGGCCGAGAGTTCCGGTGACGACAACTGGCGTACACTGCGAGATACCTGGACAGCCAGCGAGTCCCGACAACGGGCGCTGCGTCTTGCCCAGACCTTGGCGAACCGAGTCGAATCCGAGAACGAGACATCGGCGGCAGAACTTGCTCGTTCGCTTGCGGAATACGTCTATCACCAACAGGGCATTCGCCTGCATAGGATTCGTGTGCGCCGCCATTTGTTGCAACCGTCCTCCGAGCTTCGTTTCAGAGGCCAGACTGCTCGAAGCCCCGCTGACCCATCATTCTACAATGTCGTCTACTCGGCAAATGTGCTAATCGATGAGCAGGGAAGGGCGCTGGTCAACAAGATCGACCGTGAGCAGGTCACCGCGGCACCGAATCCGGAAACGGAGGCGTCGCCGTGACCCGAGGTCCAGACAGGTCCAATTCGAGCGGACGTACTTCCCAAGTTGGCGTAGGCAAGCTTGATGCGTGGACCGAATTCTGGTTCGCCCCTGCGTCGCCCCGGCGGGCGAACCAGATTCGTCGGGTGGCCGCCGTCGGGTTTCTGTTCTATCTACTTTCGATGCTACCCGACTTGCTGGCATTTTGCGGTCCCCACGGCATGTTGCCGACGGAAACAGTGAAAAGAGTCACGACGAATTTTGGGCAAAACACCAGCCTTCGAGTCTCGTGGCTGTTGCTGTCGGAAAGCCCAATCCTGCTGATCGGAACTTGGCTACTGGCAGTGCTCAGCGCCACTGGGCTAGTGCTCCACTGGCGGACGCGATTCACCGCGCCGCTCTGCTTCCTGTTGGCGCTGACATTCGTCCACCGACTCCCGATGGTCACGGGCCCGTTCGAATGGGTGCTGACATCACTTCTGCTCTATGTTTGTTTCGCGCACAGCGTTGAAGAGAGGTCTTGGAGCAGCGGGTTGGTCGGTCGCCTTTGCCAGGTACATCTGACAGCCCTCTACATCACAATCGGGCTCAGCCAGCTCTCTGCGCCGACGTGGTGGGAAGGCGACGCGACATGGTGGTTGATAGCAAACACCGAAGCGAGAGTAATCGACCTGAGCTTTCTAGGAAGCGCAACGCCCGGACTCTTTCTTGTCAATGCGTTGACTCATTCCCTGGTCGCTATCACACTCGCCTTTCCGATTTTGATATGGACGACGAAACATCAACGATTATTGTTGAAGATCATCGCTGCCTACTGGATTACGGTGTTTTTGATTACCGGTTGGACAGGATACTGCGGTCTAGTCCTCGCCGCGACCTGGGTCTGTTTTGACGACGGGCGGTCGCAGGAACCAGGCGTCGATTCCGCAGAGACGAAGCGGTAGTTTACGCCAATACGTCGCGAATCACGTGCCCGTGAACATCCGTTAGCCGACGTTCGATCCCATTGTGATAAAAGGAGAGTCTTTCGTGGTTTAGGCCGAGCAAATGTAGGACGGTGGCATACAAGTCGTAAACGGTCGTGGCCTTCTCAACCGCTCGATAACCAAACTCATCGGTGGCACCAAAGCTGTAAGGGGTTTTCACTCCGGCACCCGTCAGCCAACAGGTGAAGCCAGCCGGGTTGTGATCTCGGCCGCTGGCGCCCTTTTGGAAAGTTGGCATCCGACCGAACTCCGTGCACCACATGACGATCGTATCGTCCATTAGTCCTCGTTGTTTTAGATCCCTCAACAGACCGGCTACCGGCTGATCAAGAACCGGACCATGAATGCTATACTGTTTTTCCAGCTGTTTGTGTCCATCCCAATTGCTTACACCTTCCCCGCCCGTTTGATACGCTCCGTTGTACAGCTGTACAACTCGCACGTCGTTTTCAAGTAACCGGCGAGCCAGGATGCAATTTCTTGCGAACTTTGCCTTCATGGGATTCTGATTATCGTTGGCGCCATACAGCTCGAGCGTTTCAACCGATTCACTGGTCAAGTCGCTGATGCCGGGAACAGTTAGTTGCATTTTTGCGGCCAATTCGTAGCTCGAAATCCGAGCTGCCAGTTCTGTGTCACCTCCGTATCGTTCCAAGTGGATGTGGTTCAATCGAGAGAGGGTCTCTCTGGCCCGTCGGTCGCTTAACTTGCTGATACCTACAGGACGATCAAGGTTGAGAATTGGCTGGGCCGCATTGAATGCGGTTCCTTGAAAGGCAGCCGGTAGAAAACCGGGCCCCCAATTATTGACACTCGACTGAGGAGTGCCTCGCGGGTCGGGGATTGCTACAAATGCCGGCAAATTCTGATTTTCGCTTCCCAAGGCGTATGTCACCCAGCTGCCGACGCTAGGAAAACCGTCGAGCGTAAAACCAGTCGACATGAAGTTCTCGCCAGGACCGTGGGTGTTGGTCTTGCTTGTCATTCCGTGAAGGAAACATAGGTCATCGGCCAGTTCACCAATCCGGGGTACCAGATCGGATATCATCTTTCCCGACTGACCTCGTGGGCGGAACGCCCAAGGGCTTTTCGTGAGGGCCCCCTGTTCTCCCTGAAACGTCACCAGGCCCTCACCACCGGGCATCGGTTGGCCGTGCCTGCGGATCAGTTCGGGTTTGTGATCGAAAGTATCAATCTGGCTGCAGGCCCCGGAACAGAAGATCACTAACAACCGCTTGGCGACGGGCCGATGATGAGTCGGCCGAGCGGCGAACGGTTTGCCAGGATCAATCTGCGGACGAATCGGTTCTGCTGCCTGCAAGTCCCCATCGGCCGACAACGTTGCCAATAACCCTACCGCGCTAGCTGCATGAACGCTGTGCTGGAGAAATCCACGTCGGTCGAGAAAATGATGGCCGACTAATCTGGCCGATTGACTACCACGCATGACAGATCTTTCTCAGTCGTTCGGTGAAACCGTATTAAGGAATGAACAGGAACTCATTGGTATTCAAGAGAACTCGAGCCATCGCTTCCAGTCCCTCACCGTCAACAAGTTGCACAGAGACCGTCTTCTCGGCAGCTTGGGGCAAACGGCCGAGGCACCAAATAAACAGCAAATCGACCGCATCGGAAACCGAATCAGAGGCGTTCGCGGTAGCCGCCTCCGCTCTGTCGGCAAGTCGGCGAGACTGGTCCATCGTGAACTTGCTATTGAACAGATTCAGTGCTTGCAGAGGCGTCGTCGAGCGACTGCGTTTTGAAACGGTCTGGCTCGCATCGGGACAATCGAACAAACCAAAAACTGCAACGCGCTCCTGGCGCACCTTCGTCGCATAAATCATCCGTCGCCACGAGTCTGGGCCAAACTCGAGACGTGGAAAATAATGACGGACATTCTCCGCTTCGACCTCAAACAGACTGAATCCAGGTCCACCCGCCTGTAGATTTAAGTCATCAGACGTCGTCAACATCATGTCGCGAATGACTTCGGCTTCAGCGCGCCGTGGCGAAAAACGCCAAAGAAGTTGGTTTCCACTGTCACTGCGCAATGCCGTTGTTCGTGGTCGCGAGTCCTGTCGAAAAGTGCGCGACAAAAAAATCTCGCGGTGTAAGTGTTTCAATGACCAGCCGTGAGTCACTAATTCCGTCGCCAGCCAATCGAGCAGGGCCGGATGAGTCGGTGCCACTCCGTTGATACCCAGATCACTGGGCGTATCGACGATCCCGCGACCAAAAACATGCTGCCAAACACGATTGGCAATGACACGAGTCGTCAACGGATTTTCCTTGGAGATCACCCAGCGTGCAAACGCTACACGACGCTGTTTCTCGGCGGCATCCATCTCCAATTTTAGGCTTCCGAGAAATTCAACCGTGTTCGGAGCGATCTCCTCTCGCGGCATGGATGGGTCACCTCGATGCAGACGGTGGATCGGACCAGGTTGGTTGAAATTGCCGATATAGGCGACGGTTTGGACCGACGAATCCGCCACCTGGCGACGAAGACCGCTCAGCCGTTGAATGTCTCGCTCCAAGGCATCGGCTTGTTTTCGTGTCGGTGCCCGAAAATCAAGGCGAGCGAGCGGTTGGGTGCCGTACGGCAGCCGATCGCTGCCCCTGGTCACCACCTCGTAGTGTTCGCCGTCAACGGAAACTTCAATACGATACGCTGTCGCTAGCCGATCTTTGAATCGCCCCGTCCGGTCGCGAGCCCATTCGATTCGATCGATCGATGTAGTTTTGGGCAATTCGATTTCGATCCAACCGCCATTGTTCTCATCAGAGATCCAACTGTAGCTGTTGCCATACCTTCCGTCGTGAATGTGCTCTAGCTGGTGAATCTCGTAACCGGGTAACGTGCTGGAACATGTTGCAATCGCTCCATTGGCTCTCAGGGCCGCATTCGTGCTACCCGCCCAGATTTCGATTTCATCGATACACGGCTTGCCACCGCTGGTCCCTTCAATGACGAATCGGACGTACTTTGCCGATCGCGACGGAAATCGTTCGACATTTACTCCCTCTGGACGAACGGCGTTTCGCAGAGGGAGCGGCTCTCTTGCATCTCGATCGGCAGCTGATTTCAGATTATTGATGGGCAGCAACCACACTTGGTCAAACGTAACGGCCCCACCCCCGTCCGCGATAACCAGGATTCGCGTGTTCGCCTGGAACGTGTGTATGCCGGCATCCCAAATCCCACTCCACAAAGCCCTCTGAGGTGGCCGGCCAAGCTCGTTCCGGTCAATCCCTTGCTGTCGCGCTGAATACTGTTGATTGACCGTTGCAATTGTCTGTCGATCATCCGTCGTCTCGACGGCGCCGTCTCGATCGAGCACATACTTGACACTTGTGCAATGGCTTTCCCATCCGGCGCCCCAGCTGAGCCAAACATGGGCTCGTCCATTGATTCTGGGCTGGTAACCGACAATCGGCAGATTCGCGACCGAGGGCGCCCAACGGTAACTTCCGCCGTTGAGGCTTGCTGGCAACCAGCCTGGTCCACCCGGATCGGCGATCGCCCCCCGCTGAGTCCCGCCACTCAGGTTAACTTGATTTATCTCATCCACCAGCCACTGGACACCGCGAGCATCGGTAGAAGGCGTGCTGGCAGACTCGTCCATAACGACAATCGACGGAGTGCCCTGAGATCGATGCGATGCTAGCTCAGCTTCGAGTCGCGCCAAATCCGCTCGGGCGGTTGTTAACTGTCTTTGTTGTTCCGGAGGGCGAACAAAGGCACGTCCTCCATGTTGCACACCGGCGAAAACTGCCTGTATCGCATAATAGTCTCGTTGGGTGACGGGATCGAATTTATGGCTATGACAGCGTGCACAGCCCAGCGTCAGGCCGAGGAATGTTGTGCCGGTGACGCCGACGATGTCGGCCAACTCATCTTGTCGTTGCATCTGCGTTAGATTCTTATCCGGACTTTTGACGAGGTCGTGTGGCCCGGCCACCAAGAACCCAGTTCCCGCCTCAACATCCATCGAATCGCCAGCAATTTGCTCAAGCACAAAGCGGTCGTAAGGAGTGTCGGCGTTCAGAGACCGAATGACGTAATCCCGATAGTGGTAAGCGCCCGCTCGCTCGCGGTTCGTTTCGAATCCATGCGTCTCGCCGAATCGAACGAGGTCTAACCAATGTTGCCCCCAACGTTCGCCGTAACGTGGACTTGCCAACACTTGATCTACAACACGAGCGTACGCATCCGGTCGGGTATCACTCTCAAATCGAGCAACTTCATTGGGACTCGGTGGAATGCCGAGGGCCACCAAGAAAAGTCGCCGTATCCAAATAGACCGAAGCGCGTCATCGGACGGTGAGAGGGAAGCCTCCTGGAGCCGCTGAAGGATGAACTGGTCGATTGCGGTCGTCGGCCAACTGACATACGGCTCACTGAGCGTTGGAATCTTCGGACGGTTCGGCGTCCGAAAGGCCCAGTGGTCGAGCCGCACGTCTTTACCGCCGAGCGGCATGTTGGCCCCCGCGACAATCCAATCGCGAATGATGCTGATCTCTCGCCGAGTAAGCAGTGGCCCTTCGGGTGGCATACGAAGGCCATCGACATCGCCCGCCAAAATCGGTAACAGGCGACTATCACTCGGCTTACCCGGCGAAAGTATGGGCTCTCCGTAATCGCCGCCCTGCAACAGATCGTGTCGGCGATCCAGCCGTATTCCACTCTCCTGTTTCCTAGCTCCGTGGCACTTATAACAGTGTTTGGCAAATATCACATCAACTTCGCGAAAAGCGGGAGAATCTGCCTGCGCCCACCCAACATTTTGCTCCGCAAACAAAATCACGGCTACGCAAAACCAACCTCGAAGATACAATCCAAAGACCCAACCTCTTTGGACGAGTGGCGAGCATTGGCTGTGGTTCAATTTCCCGTCCACCCTGGTATCCAAATTCGGTTGATAAAACGACGTTCTCGTTTACCGTCGAGCACATGGCTAGTCAATCACTGGCACAAGCCACTGCATCCATCGTAACATTGGTCATCCGTTCGGAACATCGCGAAACATCTCAGAAAGACGAATCGAAGCTGAATCATGCAAGCCGTCTCGCCAGTCGAATTACTCAGTCCGGTCGGCCACCGCGACTGCCTTCCTGCCGCCATCGAGAATGGCGCCAACGCGGTCTATTTCGGTCTAAACTCCGGGTGGAATGCACGTGCTCGCGCGACCAATTTTTCGCTCGATGAGTTGCCAGATGTGATGCAACAATTGCATGGTCGTGGAGTTCGAGGCTACGTCACCATGAACACGCTTGTGTTCGCCGCCGAACTCGCGGCGGCAGAACGGACGCTGATTCAACTTTCTGAATCGGACGTCGATGCGATCCTTGTCCAAGACTTGGGGTTAGCCAAGTTGGCAGGAAGGGTATGCCCTCAACTGGAACTTCACGCGTCGACGCAAATGTCGATGACGAGCGCCGAATGCATCGACGTTGCCTCTGAACTGAATATAAAACGTGTCGTTCTTGCCCGGGAACTTTCTATTGCCGAGATTCAAGAGATCCATAACGCGACGGACATGGAAATCGAGGCGTTCGTGCACGGCGCTCTCTGTGTTGCCTATTCTGGCCAATGCCTAACGAGCGAGTCTCTCGGTGGCCGCAGCGCAAATCGTGGTCAGTGCGCGCAGGCGTGCCGTCTTCCTTACGAACTGATCTGTGATGGAAAAGACGTTGATTTGGGTGACGTGAAGTACCTGCTAAGTCCCCAGGATCTGGCAGCATATGAGTTGCTTCCGCGGATGCTCGCAGCTGGCGTTTCCTCATTCAAGATTGAGGGACGACTCAAAACACCCGAGTACGTCGCCAATATGACGCGACACTATCGCCGCGCGTTGGACGATGCCATTGCTGGGCAAAAAGTAGGTATCTCAAATCGCGACGTCGAGGAGATGGAGCTGTCGTTTTCGCGAGGGTTCTCACCGGGTTGGTTGAATGGCTGCGATCACAAAATGCTGGTTCCAGGCCTGACATCGGCGAAACGCGGCGTGTTGATTGGAACAGTCGCCAACGCCCGAGGTCGGACCATTCAAGTTCGCTTGACTGCCGGTGTCTCGGCAGGGGACGGGATTGTCTTTTCAGGCGATCGTATGGCCGGCGAGGAACAGGGTGGACGTATATTTTCGTTGCATCAGCTGGGCCGGCGGATGACAAAGCGAGTCGAATCGGGATTGATCGAAATAAGGATCGTCAACGATCAGATCGACACCAGCCAATTGTACGAGGGTCAGCAAGTCTGGAAAACTGACGACCCATCGCTTACCAAGAAACTGAGGAAGTCATTTCAGGGACGGCCCACACGAAAAATCGCCGTTGATCTACGTGTCACAGCGGCGGAAGGTGAACCGCTTTTCGTGGAAGCCGAGACCAGCGAAAACCAGCGGTGGCAGGGATCCACCACTGTGCCTCTCCCGACAGCCCAACGTCACGTAGTCGACGAAGAATACCTGCGGCAACAATTGGGGCGATTGGGAAATTCCTCCTTTGAGTTGCGGGACCTGACGCTCCAAGTCAAGGGAAGACCGATGGCTCCCGGGAGCCTGCTGGGAGTGATGCGACATGAAATGATCGAATCACTCCAAGGGCAACTCGAATCGTTTCCCAATCGCGCTGTCGCCCACAATTCTCTGTCGCAGATGCGGCAAGAATCGCTCGATCGGCGTTCGTCGGAAACGGCGTGTCCGCGTCTGCGAGTCGTTTGTCGCTCACTGGAGCAACTCGAACATCTGATCGAACTGAGGGTCGATGAAATCATCGCCGATTTTTCCGACATTCGGCAATACGGAGAGGCGGCGGAGATTTCCGCTCGGGCGAACGTCGAGTTGTTTTTGGCAACTCCAAGGATTCAAAAGCCGGGTGAGATGGGGATTTTTCGCACGATGCAACAGCACGCGGGAGTCGGCATCCTAGTCCGCAATCTCGCCGGACTCCGTTATTTCTGTGACGCCGGTTGCCGCGTCGACGCCGACTTCTCGTTGAACGCGGCCAACGACTTGACCGTCGATATGCTTCGAAAATGGGGCGCACGACGAGTCACTGCCTCGTACGACCTGAATCGCGAGCAGTTGTTCGAGCTCCTGCGACATAGCAAATCAAGTGAGATGGAAGTAGTGATCCATCAACATATGCCTATGTTCCACATGGAGCATTGTGTCTTCTGTGCTGTCTTGTCACCAGGCACGGACAAAACGAACTGCGGACGGCCCTGCGACGATCATCTTGTTCAATTGCGCGACCGCGTTGGCATGGAACACCCGTTGACCGCCGACGTTGGTTGCCGCAACACACTATTCAACGCGACACCGCAGAGTGCCGCGGAGGCCGTGCCGAGCCTACTTGGGTTGGGCGTGTCGCATTTTCGTGTCGAGTTGCTATGGGACGCGCCGTCTGCCATTACACAAATTGTCCAGCTTTACGGCAAACTGCTTCGCGGCGAAATTGCGACGCGCGATGTGTGGGCCCAATTGAAAGCTGTCAATCGCGTAGGCGTTACGCGAGGTACACTTGAGGAACGTCGCGACCCGCTCGCGATTCTCTAAGAAAATCTCGCCGAGCGACTCTA
>DUDC01000124.1:22403-26321 GCA_012959465.1 Planctomycetaceae bacterium | reverse complement strand
TCGGCCGACAGTGCCTGCTGGCCCGCAAGTTCTCCGAACTCGGTGTGCTGAAAAAGCTGGGCTTTCAGTCGGTCGACGTGGTGAGTCCTCCGGCTGCTGAAGTGACTACATTGCGCTTAGGCTGAATCCAAAGCCTACAGCCATCGTGGTGAACACGAAGTATGAAAAAGCCGACTAAAAGGCGGCTATGCTGGGGCTTTTAGCTGAAAAGAGAACCCGTGCAGCTCGACGGTGGGTTGCCAGGGGCCAAACGATACGGCTCTCGATCGTCGGGCGATTTCTTCTCGAGACATATTGGGGGTGATTCGCGCCAAATCGTTTAGTTGGCGTCGAGTAAATGGGTTCCTCGTCCACTGTTCGGATGACGTCGGAAGTTCTCGCCGGGTGCGGCACATACACATAATCTTGTAAAACAGGAGAAGTTGCTGGTCGTACGTTCTGGCGAGTAGTGACGCGACCGTGTCGGTCGAGAATACGGGAAATCGGACAACTTCGATGATATTTCCGGTGTCAACTTTGGGGGCCATATGATGGCAGGTTACGCCGAATTCGCTTGCCTCCTCGTATAACGCGAAATTGTTACAGCCGATGCCTGCGTACTCTGGAGACGCCGGATGGAAGTTGATCGCGGCAACTCTTGCCCTTTTTAGTAAATCACCTGGAACGATCCAGCGAGACAAGTAGCTGATAATGTAGTCGCCTTTCCACAATCTGGCATTGCGCGGAAACGGGTCGCCCCAACCACATAGATGTACCGCTACATCGGCAAAATTAAGTCGAACAAACTCCAGTGCCTTTTCGACATGGCGGTCGTCCTTTTTCCCTAGGAAAAGCACCGACCGATCCTGTTGGTGCATTGGGCACTCCTAAGTGGCGACCTCGAATTAACCATGGGCGGACGGCCCACCGTCGCTGCTCTGACTGACCTCATGCGACGTCCTCCATACGGAGGACTGTTCCAGCGCGAATATCACTGACAGCTGTCCTGTTGACGACGAAGGGTAGCATTGCCGGTGACAGCCCCGTTCCCGGTCTCCGAATCGCGATGATGTCCTTGGACAGAATAGCACCCGCCGTAATGTCGACAGCTGCCACGAGGCTCTTCCTCGCAACTTCAGCGGTATTGGCCTCGCAGGATACCGCGACTTTTTGACCGTCGCCCATGGCGGATTCCACGCTGCGAATCGTCTCAACCAGATCAACAAGCTCATCCGGTTCGAGCGACGCAAGGTGGTCAGGGCCAGCTAAATTCCGGGAAAGTGTAAAGTGCTTTTCAATGATCGTCGCACCCAACGCCACGGCGGCCGCGGGTACGGCCAGGCCTCGCGTGTGGTCAGAGAACCCAACCGGCAGGCCAAACGCGTGGGATAGCGTCTCCATTGCTCGTAAATTGACGGTTGCCGGGTCGGCCGGATACGCGCTGACGCAGTGGAGGAGGGCCAGCGGAACGTCCCCGGAATTTTGAATCGCCCGCACTGCCGTTTCAACCTCGCCCAACCCACACATGCCAGTCGAGACAATCATAGGCTTGCCAAACCTGGCCACATGACTCAGGAACGGAATATTCGGTATCTCGCCAGAGGGGATCTTGAACGCTGGGACGTCCAAACTGGCTAGCAAACCCGCGCTTTTTTCTTCAAACGGTGTCGAGAGGAAAAGAAGTTCTTTTTTTCTGCAGTATTGCATGAGTTGGACGTGGTCGTCGCGACTTAACTCTAGTTTGCGGAGCATTTCGAACTGGGATGCTTCGTCGGTATTAGCTTTTTGGTAATCGGCTGTTGGGGTATCGGGTGCCATGAGTTGTTCGACGCAAAACGTCTGGAACTTGACAGCGTCCGCCCCGGCGGTCGCGGCGGCATCGATCAGTTCGAAAGCCATTGACAAGCTGCCATTATGGTTCACACCGGCCTCCGCAATCACGAAACATGGTTCGCGTGGTCCGATGCGGCGTCCAGAGATTTCAAACGGCTTTTCGAACATATTGTCCTCGCGTTGCATGGTCCGCAATACATGTTTGGGCGGACATCAAAAGGACCAAGGTCCCAGCAGCGATGACGAGTTTTGCCCAGTGATATCTTTCCTGTTAGGACAATCGCCGTTCCGCCGCAAGAGCAGATAGTCGGCTGAGGAGGATTCTCCGCCTGATTGCTCTTGCATCGAATCGATCACGTCCACTATAAATCCTGGCGCGGAGGCTGGACTCTCTCGACGACAGTGTAGGATTATGTACCGATGAAGCCCGAATTACTCGACTATCTGCGCGCTCCAATCACGCGAGAACCCTTCTCGCTAGAATCGGACTCGTCCGAGGGGGGCGTCTGGACCGGACAACTTGTCACGCCGTCGGAAACCTACCCGATCGTACGAGGCATCCCGCGTTTCTTGACCGCGGACGAACTCAAAGACCAAGAACAGACGCAGGAGAGCTTTTCATACAAGTGGACTCGAGCGGATTCGTTCTACACCGAGAGCCGAGACGAAATCGACGACAAGACATTCGATTTCATGGTCGAGACGGAACCGGAACGGTACGGATTCGAAGACATTTCCGAAATGCGTCAGCATTACGAAAGTGCTGATTCGATCTTGGAAGTCGGCTGTGGTTCCGGCCACTACACCTCTCTCTACATGACCCCAGACTATCGCGGAAAGTACGTCGGCGTCGACTTG
This sequence comes from Planctomycetaceae bacterium, assembly GCA_012959465.1. Taxonomy (GTDB): domain Bacteria; phylum Planctomycetota; class Planctomycetia; order Pirellulales; family Pirellulaceae; genus UWMA-0346. The sequence continues at coordinate 23,651 of DUDC01000124.1, read as the reverse complement.
TCGGCGGGCATCGACATCGCCAAGGAGCGGCACGCGGGCGTCAAACGGGCCGATTTCGTGCAGGCAAATCTCTTTAGCTTGCCGCTTAAGGAACAAGCTTTCGACATCGTCCATTGTCGTGGCGTGATGCACCATACTCCATCGACGGAAGCCGCTTTCAAGTCCGTCAGCAAGTTTGTGAAACCGGGTGGTGAATTCATCTTCTTGATCTATCGCAAGAACGGGCCGGTACGAGAATTCACTGATGACTTGATCCGCGAGGCGATCAAAGATCAACCAGCGGGCGAAGCTTGGGAAAAATTGATGCAGCTCACCAAGTTCGGCAAGGCACTGTCCGAATTGAACGTCGAGGTCGATATCCCAGAGGACGTCGACTTGCTCGGCATCAAAGCCGGCAAGTATGACATCCAGCGCTTGATCTACAACCACTTCGTCAAAGCGTTCTGGAAGTCGGATTGGTCGGATGACGAGAGCAATATAATCTCTTTCGATTGGTACCACCCGCAATACGTTTTCCGGCACACGCAGGAGGAGATCGAAGGGTGGTGCAGTGAAGAAGGATTCGAAATCGAGAGCATCGACGATCGCTGGGTGGGCTTTACCGTCCGCGCTCGGAAGCTGGCCGCCTAGCGACTCGATCAGGACACGCCTTTTTCCCGCTCCAGCCCTGCCCATCGAGACTGCGAACCTTCTCCAGCTCTTCGGTGGAGAACTTCCGTACACAGCCTCGCTCAAACTGTTCACGTCCACTCGGTGGGGCGGTGTCATTCGACCCCGGTGATGTACGTGATAAGGCCTGCCACGAACCAAAACACTCCCGCAATGCCTATCAGCACGGTCCATATCCAGATCATGTCAAAAAGATAGTACGTCGCGGCCGTACTGACCGCGCCGATTACTATGCACGGTCCGCCCTGCCACATTTTTGCGATCGCTCTGTCCTTCGCCTTTGGGCCGTCAATCCATGGTTTGTTGCTTGCCATCAGTTCTTTCTTTTTTGGGGCACTGGCAAAGGGCGGGGACGCAGGCAGATTCATTCGTGAAGCACTGCCGTATTCTCGGAGATCGAGACTCATCGAGCAGCATCAGGTTGCCGTAATCAAAACAGCAGGACGTCCCTCATGCAATGAAGAATGCCAAAGTACTGTCACTACAAGGCCACGGGACAGGCGTTAGGGACCAAGACACTGGCAAAGCCCAATAGTGTCCGGTAATTTGAAAGACTGGGCATTGGAAATACAAGCACGA
>DUDC01000124.1:0-22342 GCA_012959465.1 Planctomycetaceae bacterium | reverse complement strand
TCGTGCTTGTATTGCTGGCTCGTCAAGATGTTAAAGAAATGACGGAACACAGAGGATTTGTGCGCTGAGCCGCAGCTGCTAGCCTCGGGTGTTCTTCCACACTGGCAGAGCCGGCAAAGTCAGTGCCACACAATGGCGTCAAAGAGTCACCTTGGCCAGCTTAAGCGCCTTGGATACAAAAGTCTGCTCGCCTTCGGTTACGACGATGCGACCGCCAACCGGCACCTTAACGAATTCGCTGACTGCGCCAGATGGCCAGTAAACGGTCATCCGATCAATGATGGTGGCGTTCCCTAATCCAACATGCAGCGCCGATGGTCCTTGCCCCATGAAGCCGTTGACGGCGAATACGTCGCGATGGATTGTCCGGCCATCGCAATCAATGACGACGCGGCTGCCAATGCCCGATCGATTGCTCTCGACCCCGACCAATTCGATCAAGACGTGCCCGTTGTTCTCACCGCATCGATTCGCAAACAGCCGCAACGGACCTCCTCCTACCGAGCCGACTAGCAAATCGATTGCGCCATCCAGATCGATGTCTGCGGCAATCACCGAACGCGAATCCGCATCGATGTCGGCACCGGAGGCGAAGGACACATCCAGGAACTGCTCGCCCCCTAGGTTCATGTACACGCAGTTTCTTTCGAACGCGCTCAGATTGTCACCGCGACCCGGCATCAGGAATGGATTTTCAGCCCAGAATTCACCCGCTTCACGGTCGATTTCCCCCAGCGCCGGGAGCCTGCTACGGCGGTTCATTGGCTGTGACACGACAGCCCTCCAAAGACACGTTCAGCCATCCGGTTTCTTGCGATCAAAACTCATAAAACCGGTCGTCGAATAAATGTCAAGCCATCCATCGTTGTCGAGGTCCGCCATGACAGGCGCGTAGGCCCAGCCAACGGCGTAAACACCCATCGACTCACCGTGTTCCTGATAGGGTTCGGCAACGGAGTGCTTGCTGTAGAGGCGATTCCCGGCGCAGGAACCCTTGATTTGTTGAAAGATGCCTGCTGGGTAATCCGCATCACTGACTTGGTCGATGATTCGACGTCCCATTTTCGAATACATGTTAGCGACGTAGATGTCGGTGAAGCCATCGTTGTCAATATCGCCGGTCGCAACTCCCATACTGGTGGCAAAGTCGCTGGCACCGGTCTCTGCGGAGACATCGACAAACGAGCCGTCGCCCTTGTTCCGCAAGATCACGTTTCGTCCAAAGTCATTCGCAATATACAGATCCGGCCACCGATCCTGATCATAAAAGAACCACGATGCGGCGTGCGAAAAGCGACGTCCGCCGCCCACGTTGGCTTTAACGGTAACGTCAACAAAACGTCCACCGCCGACGTTCCGCCACAAGACGTTCGCTTTTCCAGATTGGGACTCGTTGATCCAAGTTTCTTTAACCAGGGTCTCCGTCTTATGGTCACGTTGGTAAAGCACATACAGATCCAACAGGCCATCGCCATCGTAGTCGGCCGTGACAGCGCCCATGCATTCGAAATCAAAGGAAAGGCCGGACTGTTGTGTTACCTCGGTGAAGTGTTTTCCCTGCTCGTTGTGATATAACGCCTCGCCCAACAAGAGGTCGGGGTAGCCGTCGTTATCGAAGTCGATCCACGCGGCTAGTTTATTCCGGGTCGCAATCCGACGCCCAATCCCCATTTTAGTAGCAACATCCATGAAGGCCCGGCCTTGAATGGAACGCAGCAACATCGTTTGGCCGTTATATCCCGCGACAGCCAAATCGATATAGCCATCGCGATCAAAATCTTCGGCGGCAAACTGAAGACCGAATTGCGAAGCTTTGCCGACAGCCACATTCCAATTGTCTTGTAACGGAAGGCGGTCAAACCCGACTTGCTCGGTAATTTCTTGCATCAACGGACGAGTCGACGTCCGCTGCACCAGGGACTCGATGTGCCATTGTTCGACAAGCGGTTCGTGTCCAATCTGTTCATCGTCGCCAACCGTCACGACAACCTGATGCTCCGATTCGATCAAGGTCTCCTGGCCAGTTGACTGCTGGCCCACAAACGTCAGCAAGACGCGAATCTCCCATCTGCTGGGCGAGTCGGACTTTCGAATCTTGAGAACACGGAACCTCGCCCGTTCGATCGTGGTGAGCGATTTTGTTGTATTCAACAATCGGGCGGCCGTTTGCTCGGCATCGAGCGGAGTACTACCCGCGCTGTCGTAGGTGGAAACCGTCTCGGTGACGAAGCCGTTTGTGCGGTCTTGAGACTCCGTTGCCGCGCCGAACGATCCCGAAAAATGTTCGCGAAACAACCGAGTCAGTTGTTCCTGGTCCTGGGAGCGAATCGCTTCCAACAGCGGCGGGCCGAATCGACGTTCTAACTCGAAAGTGAGATGTTCTGCGTCCCAGATAGCCTTTTGTCTAGCGGGATCCAATACGACGTGCGCCTCGTGCGCCCGCGGTATCACGTGCATCAGTTTGCTTTCGCCCGTGTGTGGCAAAGGCGTGTGGTCGCAACCGATCCAACACACGTTTGTCAGCAAGACAAACGGAAAGAGCTGTTTTCGCAGAGGATAAATGCCAAGCATGACTCCCTCTTGTCCGAATGAACAATAAGATTGAGCAGGCCATCTGATGAAAAAAAGATACAGAAGGGAAACATGGCTTTCCAGAGAATTCAGTCCATGTACGTCAGCGCGATTGCCTTGTTCGTCATCCTTTACACGAGCACAGCAGAGATAGCCCGATAGTAACAGCTAACAGTTTAGCGCGACGTTCCTAGGTTAAGAGCTATTTTACACCTCCAGAGCAACATGTGTCGCGATGCGGGTATGTTAATACATTAACCTATCGCCCTCGGTTGAAGGCCAGTCTTGGGCTGCGCTGACTCGAGAGGAGTATTCCTAATTTTCTTGGCGACGAGTGTAACATCCGCCATATTTGACCTTCTTCGCCAGTTCAGCATCATCACCGATGTCCAAGACGATCTTTTGCTTTCCAGCTTCAACGACTGCAAAGTACCGTCGCGATTCTGGGTCTCCAATCCGCTCGGATGTCGAGATTGATATCGGCCCCCGAAACACCACGAAAATCTGGTTCGACTCAGCGGGCTTTTCCTCCGCTACACCAAGAGCTACGGCAAAGGTCGATAAGAGCAGCGCCAGCAGCGCGGAATGTCGTTTCATGGCATGGATTCACTCCTCATGCCGAGTAACGAAGAAGTAGCTAACAACGGGCGGATCGTCGTCGTGTAGACATCGTCCGCTGCCCGGCCAACCAACGGCAATAGCGAAACGACGACGAAAACAGTCGAGCGTATGATCATGGCGTTTTCACAATGGGCTCTTCGAGTTCCTTGTCGCGCAGATGTTGTAACGCCAGTTCAGGAAAGCAAACATTATAACATGGTCACCAATAGCACGTTTGTGGCGAAGCCCCGATCATCGTTGGTGTCCGAGTGTCTTGCCGAGCGATGGATCACTCAGGGATCGAGATTTCCACGGCGCGGACGCTCGAATCCTCACCCGTGCCGCTGGTCCAACACAGCACAGCAAAACGTCCGTGAGCGGCAACTCGCGGGAACCCGCTTGCGCGACCGGGGGCTACCTTCGCAATGGCACGCTGCTCGGCAATGCGACCATCCTTCAGCACTCGCGCAGCTCGCAGTTCCGAATGTCCTTTGCCACTTCGTAGCCAGCATACCAACGAGGAACCATCCTCCAGAATTGCCACGGCTGGCCGGCCAACGGGTTCGGCTTGGTCGATGGCGATCACGTGTTTGAACTGAGCACCGCCGTCGTGTGAGAGTGCAAGACGTACAATGGGATCCTCGGAGGCGGGGTCGGTAAACCAGGCGACAGCAACCTGCGTCGCGCGGCCCGCAATGGACGGGCCATTGACTGGTCACCCAGGTATCATCCAATCGTCAACGTGAACCGGTATTGGTTGGATCCAATCTTTCCCGTTCCAGTCGATTTTGGAGATGTCACGTATCTCGTCGGAACTGCGGTCACGGTAGACGGCCAGCACGCGGCTACCAACTTGCACGACGGAGGTCTGGCAGCAACTACAAACCCGCTCGTCCAAACGCAATTCGTCGCTTAGAGTGCCACGTGCATCAAATTGCCGGGTCCAGAGCTGCGTGTTACCGGTGACATCCATGTCACGGCCGTCCAGCCAGACGGCCAGAAAACGGCCGTGAGCCTGTGGCAGAAGAGAAACAAAGCCGTGTTCGCATGCGGATCGATCGTCGTGCAACCAGAAGGGAGTTGTCCAGTTTTTTCCACCATCCACTGAGGTCGCAATGCGGACCCCGTAGGCGTACGTTCCCTGTCCGTTTCGAGCCAACCAGTGCGCTGCGAGCGTACCATCTGCGAGGGCAGCGATCGACGGAAAGTCAGCCCAATTGATGAACCAATCCGTCCCCTGTGCGATGGTCCGACCCATGCGGAACTCGTTGTTTTCGCAAACCGAAAAACGCAGCCGATACATTTTTTTTGGTCCCGGTTCCAACCAGCACACATAGAATTTATCGTCGCCGCCCTTAGTCACGAACGGATAGCGACCGCCCTTGGCAACCGGCAGACTAAGCTCGCGAACCGTCATATCGCCGGTCGGCTGATCGTCAGCTGCGAAAACTCGTTGTGTGGCAAGTGTCGGAACCGAAAACCACACTAGAGTCAACAAAGCCGTAGGCCGTAAAGCACATCGAATTTGATTTAGCAACATCGAGCACAACGCTCCTCGGTCTTTCGATACCATCGTCGTCAACGCTGAACCTACGATGAACGATGTTGGCCGGCGAGGCAACCGACATCGAGAAAGTTCTCGGGATTTCTCGCTCTGTCTGGGGATCGACAATAGGTGTCGGCCAGGTTGGGAAAAACCAATTCAGGTGCGTTCACCCTGAGCGAAATCCGCTCCGCGTGAGATTTGGAGCGACATCGCCATCAGTGCAACGCACAACCAAGTGGAGTTCGAGTTCATTGTTTCTCCAATGTTGAATGTGTGGTACTGGCTTCGCCAGTGTTGAATCGTCTATCAGTTGTTGACTACGACCTCTAACTCTTCCATGTAAGGGATTGGCTTCTTGTTCTCGATGGTCTTTAGGGTCAGGCCCAGTTCGTTGTCGCCGCGAAACGCTGGGCAATCGACGAGTGAAATTTCGAATCGCTGTCCGCGCAAACCACCACGACGTGTGCCGGCTGGAAATCGCTTTACCACCGATGGATCAACTTGTCGACCATTGATGTCAAGACTCAACTCGTCTTTGTCGGTGAGGTGGTAAACCCAAAAAGTCATGCGGCCCGCCAGCTTCTCGCCATTGCGACCGTCGGCCATGCGGAACTTGAACACCCGTCGTTTTTTCAATTCGTCGAGTGTTAGCACGGGGCTGTTGATATGGCCTAACGGGCTACGGCCTTCGTCATACCAGGGATAGTTACGAGCTGGCGGCTTGCGACGCGATATCCCCTTTCCCATCGGCAGATAGCGGTAAGTGCGGGGCCCGGCGAACACACTCTCTTTTGATCGGACGGCGAGAGTCCAGCGAGTCATTCGAGCCTGCTGTTCGGCAGTCGCCGTTTCCTCGTTGCCGAAGTGAATGCCGACATTCCAATAGGAAATACTGTCCGCACCCCAGACGAAATAATTCGCCGCTGCGCCCCGCGCCTCCGACTCGGTAATCAACATGGCCAGATAGTTGTTCGTCTTGTGCTTGGCGGACATCGCGATTGGACGATCCAGTACACTCGGCAGTCCAATACTGAGCGAACCAATCATGTTACCCATGACAACGATCGTGTCGACGCCAGCCGGCTTCGTGAATCGTGTGAACTGGTCGATCGGTAGTTGCGGATCGGTGTTGTTCCAGGTCGAGACGACAACGTAGTCGATCCAACCGCGGCGGACCCACGTCTCAATGTCGACGCTCGCCAACCAACAGGCGGCGATCGATTCGGGAACACGCACACCGAGTGTCAGGCGGTCGCAACCGCGGTGCGTCGCCGCAACGGACATCATCTTCCGAATCTGGCCCACATAATTGGTCATAATGGCGGCATTTTCACGACCCTTGTCACGCGGAAAGTGTTTCGCCCATCGCACGAAGTTCAGCTCCAGACCATCGACGTCATACTCTTCCACGATTTCGCGCATGATCTCCATTCGATGATCGCGTACCATGGCATGCGAGTAATCAAGGGCCGTTTCGTTAGTACGACCGTCCGGCTGCACAATAACGAACTGCGGGTTTTCGATGGCAAACAGCGGACACAGTGGCTCGTCGCGATCGAGGCGGCGATGATGCGTGTCGTTCATGCGGATTGCCGCCAACACTTCCTTGCCTTTGTTTTGCATATGTTCGGTGACAACGTGCAGAGCATCGGTTCCTTCTGCATGTAGGCCTCGGATGCCGGCGGCCCAGCCTTTTGAATAATCCGACCCGAATCGATCACCGTATGTCTCGCCGGCCTTTGTTTTGAACGTGCAGATATCTGGTGTCGCCGCTAGAAAGACATAAGTCGAAAAGGGTACGGCGGCCGCTTCCTTATCTAACCACGCTTTGACGAAGTCCGACGTTCCTTCCTGGGGTGCTTCAGAGAGCATCTGCGCATCATCGTTGAAGACAACTCGCGGCTTGCTCCTAAGGCGTGGCTCGGCCAGCGGCATACAGTCGCACCGACTGGATGCAGCTTCCCATTCCTCCAGAGACGCCGGTGATTTCTGGTATTCCATCATCAGCTTCCAGCCGTTCTTCTTAATCAGCAATCCTTCGAAGTGAATGTAATCGCTGGTCGATGTTCCATCGACGTCGACTGTTGAATAGTGAAATATGCCCGTCTCGTGGGCGGTCGTGTCATCGCCAAATCGTTGAGTAAATCGGAACTCAACGTTCGCCTTTATCTTCTTTGCCTTGGTGTCAAGGAAGCCCTGTTTCCAACCAGCCAACGCTTTCGAAATCGGGTAACTCTCCTTCTTAGCGTGGGAAACAAGGATGGCATCCTCATGATAGGTTGCCTTGTAGCCTACGAAATCACCTTCTCTCACCGTTCGCGCGGCTGCGAGCCAATAGGCGTCGAGCTCGGCAAGTCGCCTGCTTTCGTCGGCAAACGTTGTTTGCCACCCGACCAACAACGATATCAGTCCGAAAAAGAACGAATGTCTTAACATGGGACTCAAATGCCTCGGTGGGTCGATGGAACGGAGAGTGGATTATCGCACAGATTTGGTCGCTGACCACATCACGGTCTTGACGCAGCCGTCGTAGCCTAGCAAGTAGCGGCTGAGGAAGGCAGTACCGTCGGTTTGGCAGGAATCTGATTGTGAGCTGACTAGTGGATTTGTACACTTACAACCGTACTTACTCGAAGAGCAGGTGTTCTATGATCCGTCCGCACGCGTGCACCTCGCGGCAACACGATGTGACACGATGTCGAGCAATGCAGAACGGCCTCGTCGATCCAATGCTCTTGTCGTGTTAACCCAGGGATGCTCGCCTTCGGGGACGCCGTGAAACTGCAGAACGGCGATACGCCCGTCCTTGGCTTTCGAGACCGCCGAGACGAATTTTTCGAATGTGAATCCTGGCCGAGGGATCGCAGCGGACGGAATCAACATTGGGTGGTCTCGCCCCGGTTCGTAGACCGGGCCGAGTCCGGTCTCTCGTGGGTACTCCGGCATGCCTCCTCGGCGGGCGAATTGAAATCCATAGTCTTGTAAACGGGCCACTCCACCGCGAATGATGCCGTTACCGGGCCAGGCAAACGTCGTCGTCTTGGGAATTCCGTGTTCGATGCAGGCCTTGTCGATCGCCGACAACTGCGAAGTCAATTGACCCAGCGACTTGACGGTCACCGCGTTGTGGTCGCGAGTATGATTGCCGATTTCGAAACCGTCCTCGTGCAACTGGCGAATTTCCTCCCACGTCATGTAATCACGTTTGTTCGTTCGGAATGCAAAGCTCTCGGTGATGTAAAACGTCGCGCCAAACCGGTACTTCTTTAGGATCGGTCGAGCGACCGTGAACTGTGACTTCACTGAGTCGTCAAAAGTCAGCACAACCAACCGGTCGGGAACAGCTTCCAGCGCCGACGCCCGACCCTGCGTTTGCCAAGCCAGCAGCATGCAGGCCACGATCTTCAATGGTCGAGAAATCCAAGTCACCGTTCTTCTCCATGCGGGTAGAATCAGTTACTGTCCGCCATCTCAATCGTTCCTTTATTGTCTGCTATTCTTGACGGCATCCTGCCGACACCGATGGCGGCGAGTGCCCCGATTACGGATGTGCCGGCCAGTAACCAAAAGAACACTCGGTATCCGATGAGCGGGTCGGCCCAATGGACGATCAGCCAACCGCCGACCACACTCACGAAAATATCTGGCGTGTAGCCGAGAAAGGACACAACACCGACGGCCGTACCCGTCATTGCCGTCGGCACGTCCGTCTCTTCGAGCAAGGCGAAGTAGGTACCACGAAGTGCGAACACGGCAATGCAACTGATTGTCACGTTGGCCCACAGAATTCCGATGGTTGCCAAAGAGGCGGATGGCGTCGTCAGGGCAAACGAGGCGAACACGCAAATCAGCATCGCAAAGCACCACAGGATCACCCGCGACGCGGAAAAGAACCGGTCGGCAAGCCAGCCGGCAGCGATGGCAGCCACGGGGCGAATCCAAGTGCTAATGGTCATTACAAAGGCCGCCTTCACCACTCCTTCGGGATCGTCGCTTCCATAATAAGCCACGACCGCGTATCGGGAAAAAAAATCAGTTCCTTTGAAGGCACAATAGGCGCAGATGATAACGATCGCAACGAGCCATATTGACGGCATCTGCCATACAACAATGACTCTTCGCCACGTCTCTCCATCACGCTCGACTGCCGCGGGTTTCGTCGCCGCCTCGGAGTCTGGCACAAAAAACCATACGAACACGCCGGCGCCGAGGCTAACGAATGTGTACATATAGATGACGGCGCACAACGCGTCACGATCTGCTCCAGGATAGAACCGAAAGACGCACCAGGCGACGGTTGCAATCGACGCCGCCAGCAATCCACGGCCTCCGTCAAGGATGCCAAAGGCCTTTCCCTGTTGCTCCGTACCGCCCCATTCGCGCGTTGCGCGGATCAAAGCAGCCCAGAAAGGTAGTATGGTCGTCACGCCCCAAATGGCGTAGAGGATCTTCATCGTCGCATAGTCGGGTAACGCGGCCATATAGAATCCAAAGACGCCAGTAGAACAGAGTGCGAACGAGAGGAGCTTTCGCGCTGAGAATCGGTCGGCCAATGGCCCACCGAACAAGTAGGCGAACATGGCCACGATTCCGTAGTTGAAGAACAGCCAGCCAAGCTCCAAATCGTCGACTTTGAATTCTTTCTTAAACGTTTCCCCAAAGTACCGAGATACGGCAAACGGTAATCCGAAGATTGCCTCGCCAGCCAAGACCAAGCTGAACATTGTCAAGATTCGCGATCCACGCATTTTCATCACTCGGTTCATTGAGCTACGTAGGCTGTTGACATCCTGCTGGCGACTGGCAATCCCAGATACGGGTGTGGTTGTTTGATGACTGTTCGGCCGATCTGGTCACTTTCGGCGAAAGTGACCTATGGTGGCCGATTTTCAAGCCGGGTGAGTGCCTTGTTATAACAAAGAGTGTTCCGCACTTGCGCTGTGCACAGGCGGATTGACCGTCCGTTTCGACGCGTGTAATACTAGACCGGTTCATCATGTCACGTCGGACCTACGGTACAAGAGATAGGGAAGCAGCGTTGCCGACAATAGCCCATCACCCCGTTTCACGCACTTTCCTACTATCGAGCGAAGCCAACTTGTATCGCAGGTCAAATGGAAACAGCATGCACGTGGAGATAGACACCGGCCGGATGTTGGCTGAAGTTCTCCTGACGGGTGCGTTCCGCGGATTCCTGCTCGCGGCGACTCCTCGCACCTCGGATCTAGCCCAGAATTGAAAGACAACTATGACTTCCTCGGAAAGTAAAGAACAAGGCGTCGTGGTGGATCGCGGAGCTTTGTCCGCCTTGCTTAGGGAAATTAACGCCACACATTTGTTCGTTTGGTCGGCGAATGCGGGAGGCACACTATCCTCAATCACGATTCCCGTGTCGGATGTCGCTCAACAAGTTCGCACGGCAAGTCGGATTTTAGAGAGCAACTTGGACGACGCAATGAAGATGATTCAGTCCGCAGCAAATCAGTTTGATAATGTCACACGTCGCTGGGATTCCCAAGTGCGACAGAGCGAACAAAAACTAAGAACCAAAAGTGGCGCTGGAAGACTGAATGAAGCTAAGTCGAAACACACCACGATCAGGACGAGGATTGCCCCAGTGCAAAGTCTGTTTCGAAGAGCCGCACAATCGCTAAACGACCTTAGCATCAAGCTGCAGGAACAAGAGAAACGCCTGGCCGAGAATGCCGACGACGAGTAAAAAATGGTCGTCCGTGCTGCTGGGACGACCGATTCAATTCTCACTTTTGCCGGTCGTACCGTTTGTGGCGCTCGATAACAGGATGAATTTACGTCGGACCGTTTTGCCGCCTCGCATGCTACGTTTTCTGCGGTGGCGTCCAGGCAAAACGAACGGAGTCGCACGACGACGAATTCACGAGCAAGGGCGAGAAATGAGCACGACACCATCGACCAATGACGCGACAAGACAGTCGGATCGTGGCACCGACGCGCTTCCGTTTGAGTGCAAACGAGTGCTGCTGGTGGAAGACTCGCCCGACCAGCAGCGGCTATACGCGAAATTTCTTCAACTTGCCGGAGCCGAAGTGACTCTGGAGTGCAGTGGAGAAGCCGCTGTGGATGCTGTGGCAACAGCCTCGCGAGATTTTCACGCCATCGTGATACCAACAAGGAGAAGAAACAGTGTGAGAAAAACGAGCATGCGTTTTACTCCTGTAGGAGTCCAATTGGCCGAATGGAAGGCACTCGTTTAAAGTGCATCTCGTAAAACCACAAGTCCTCGTTGGGAACGTCGAGTTCAAATCCAGTGACATTCGTCTTATTGTTAAGTCTAAACTGTAGGTTCCCGTTGCCAAACCAGGCGAACTCGCGTCTCCATTGTATGGCGAACGTATCGCGATGCATGTGGGAAAGATCGGCAACTAGGTCTTTGTTGATGGCAAAACTCAGCACCAGCTTCTCATCGACCACTTCCAGCGTCGTGTCTCCGAACATCACGTCGCGATAAGTTCCCACGTATTGCTCTAACTTTAGCGACGGTTTGGTGTTTTCAAGACGCGGCGTGACTGACTCGAGCATTCGTTTGTCATACTTCGCTCGATCTTTCTTGAAATCTTCGAGCATCAATTTGCTCCAGTCTGTTTTCTCACCGCCAAGGACCTCATCGAGTAGGTGTTTGCAAACGACCGACGGGAGGCTGGTCATGCTGTTAGTCAAGACGACGATACCAAGATCTTTTTCGGGGACCAGCACAACACGCGAGTACATACCGTCGTAGCCACCACCGTGCGAGAGAATCTTGTGGCCCTTGTAGTCACGCATTCCCCAACCCAGACCGTACGCCATGAAGTGCGTTGAAGGGTAGCGTTTTCTATTTTTGTCGCTGATCTTGATCAGCGTATGTGGTCGCCACATCTCTTGGCTCGATCCCTCGCTGAACAATCGATCGCCCTTTTCGGTGGACCCTTTTCTAAGCTGCAACTGCACCCATTTCGTCATGTCTGCCGTCGACGAGATAATTCCACCGACCGCGGCGGCGTTGTCCCAGTTGTACCACGGCAGTGCGACGTTGCCGGTCGACTTGGTCTTGTGAGGTACGGCAACGTTCGCGGCTGCAGCTAGTCGACAGGTCGACGTCACCGTCCGGTTCATGTCGAGCGGATCTAAGATCCTCGTTTGGATGAACTCGGACCAACTCATGCCGGAGACCTTCACGATGACTTCGCCCGCTGCCAAGAACATCAGGTTGTTGTAGTTGTACGAGCGACCAAATCGTCCGGACTGCGGCAGATGCTCCACTCGGCTGAGAATCTGTTTTGGCGAATAGCTGGTTCCGTACCAAAGTAGGTCGCCGCTGAACTGGCCTAGACCGCTTCGGTGGCACAGTAGGTCACGGATGCGGATATCCTCGGTGACGTAGCGGTCATACAGAGCGAAGTAAGGCAGGTACTGCGTGACAGGATCGTCCCATTTGACTTTCCCTTCCTCCACCAACATCGACAAGGCGGCAGCCGTAAAAGCCTTCGTGTTGGAAGCGATTGCAAACAGCGTGTTTTCGTCAACCGGATTTTCCGTGCCCGTCTCTCGTACGCCCAGTCCCTGCGAGAACACGACACGATCCGATCGAACAATGGCGACGGCAATACCAGGGACCTGCCAATCATTGAGTGTTCTTTTCAGGTAGCCGTCGATATCCGATACCGACAAGATCTCCTCTGAGGTGGCCGGACTTGATGCCAGGAGGGTGGTGAGTCCGATAGTCAGCAAGCATGTATGACATCGACCCATCGGGTTATTCCTTCTTGGGAGCCTATGATTCGCCACGAAGTCACGCTGGCAAGGGATGCGTAGCGAGCGACGACGCGGATCACTTATGCGAGTGCGCGGAAATGTAGCCCATGACAACCCCCAAAAACAAACCGCCGGCATGTCCTCCATTGGCGACGTCCCTAAGGAAGAAACAAAAGCCAAACCAGATCAACATTATCATGACCGTGTTATTGGATAATTCGAACCGGTCGCTGGGATCGAAACGGACCTTCATCCAAATAAAACCAAACAGCCCGTAGACTACCCCCGACATCCCGCCGAAAAATGCGTATTTTTCGATCAGAACCTGAACGAGGCTCGAAAACACTGCCAATGCGAGCACCATAAGGATGTATTTTGTCCGTCCTTTTCGCCCTTCGATTTGGCCACCCAATTGGTACAGCCACATCATGTTGAAGAGCAAGTGCAGCACGCCGAAGTGAAGAAACATCGGCGTCACCAATCGCCAAACCTGGCCGGCGCGAATGTCCGTCAAGGCGTCCGAAGGATCAGTCGTATGCAAATTCCGATCCACCGGCGCGTGTTGGTACTTGACAAAATGCAGCGGTTCGCACGCGAGCTTGTTCTTACCCATTCCCGTCCAAAGAGAGACCAGTATACAGGCGACAATCAAGGTGAAAGTGACGGGCACTTTTTGGGCGTTTTGTTTCAGTCCCGGTTTCCAAACCTCTCTGCCACTACGTACATTTTGCCTGGCCTGCTCATTTCGGGCATGTTTTTCTTGGCGAATCGTATTCGCCTGGTTCACAACATCCCGGTATTTTTCGTCGTCTGGGCTCTGGTTGAACTGCTCCAACATCTCACGAGCAGTGTTCAACTGATCTTCTTCAACAGCCCAGATCACGCACTTGTCGTCATCGTCAGTGAGCTCTGTTGCGATGCCCTCAGTCAACATGAAATCGGAGAAACGTTCAGCCAATTCTTGATTCGCAATTGTTCCAATCTGTCGCATCGCTATTAACTCTAGGCCTGTTGGCACGGATTTAGCCGCACGGAATCGACGGCATGGATGGGTATCCCACGTTTGATAAGCGTAACTCTAACGGAATGCCGTGGATCTTGCTCGGTGCCATCCATCAATTGCACCCATATAAGACCAGAATTCCGTCCGAACGTTGTATACAGAAAAAGATCTAACAACCTCATCTTGTTGGATTCGCGGTTGATCGGCTATATCCTGCTGATTTATCTTATCGTGTGGTTACCTTTGGTGTGATTCTAACACCCGAGGCTAGCGTCTTCGGCTCACAAAGACACTGGCGAAGCCAGTGCCGCAACCAATCCGACACTCTCAAAATGCTATCAACGATTTTTTTTGTGACCTTGCTCCTTGGTCTGCTGCTCGTGTCCACCGTCTCGTGGGCATTGTCCCTAAATCTCGGACTCCGCTAGGCAAAAGTGCCAGACGTGACAACGCGCCAGCTCCTATTGGCGACCGTGTTGGTCTTTGGCCTCCCTCTCTTGCTCACCATCTTGTTCCTTTACGTCACTCGATCGGTCGATGCACCAATCGTTGTTCTCGTCGCAGTCCAAATCGTTACCGCGGTGATCGTCCCCTGCTTGGTAATCGCAAGAGTCTTCAAGACTCGATTTATCCGCGCCGTCCAGGTGTGGTTGCCAACTCTACTGGCGCCGGTCCCTTGCGTCGTCATCGTTTTATTCGTTCTACGTCCGTTCCTCTATGGGGCATTTGTCCTCCCGACAAATTCAATGGCTCAAACATTGATCGGAACACATTGGCGCGGGTCATGCCCAGAATGCGGCTCTCCCAACTACTGCACACCCGTCGACAGTTTCTATGGTTCGCCCGACCCACCACGGATGATTTGTGGCAACTTTCACGTGACCCAATTGCCGAATGTCGCTAAACTCGCGCACTCTGGCGACCGCATTCTTGTCGCCAAATTCTTGACGCCACAAAGATGGGACCTTGTCGTCTTTCAGTACCCGGAAAACCCTTCACTCGTGTATGTAGATCGTCTTGTCGGTATGCCTGGCGAGGAGATTCTAGTCCGTGATGGTTCGGTCTGGGCCAACGGCAAGAAACTCACCCCCCCTGACTCACTGACTGGCATCAACTATTTGTCTGAAATTCCGAATTGGTACGGTCCGGAAACCTGGGGTTCGGCAGAACGTCCTGCCCTCCTTGGCGACGACGAGTATTTCGTGCTAGGTGATTTCTCGGCGCAGTCCAATGATTGCCGAATGTGGAAAAAGGGTGCGGCGGGACACAATCCGTTTGCCGTTCCCGAATCTCATTTGATTGGTGTCGTTACTCACATTTACTGGCCTCTGGATCGCTGGCGGATCTTTCGTTGAGAGAAACTCTGAACCGAAAAGGCCACGTGATGGCCGATTCACCAGCCTAATTGATCGGGTTGGCCAGTCGTTGTTCGACCTACTTTCTCAAGATCAGATTGCTGTCGAACTTGCTCCCACGGTATGATATCGGAACGGCAACGAGATCCGCGCCGTAGAATCACGACTCGTGTGAATGAGAATCGGATGAAGGCCAACACGACCCAACGAGTTTTTTTAACTCTAGTGCTCGTGCTGACCTTGGCCGCAAATGCGTCAGCCGAAATTCTTCCCTCGTTCAATATGGACGTCATGTCCGACCGGGCGGATCGTATCGTTGTCGGTGTTGTCGATCAAGATGGACGGTTGACGATCAACCTTCTGCTCAAAGGCGACAAGGCCGATCTTGCCGAGAATCTGCAGCTCGATGAATCGATCGCAAAACAGTTGCGCGGGGCAATTGGATTGAAGGACAATGACACCGTCGAGGTCGCCGCATTTCTGGACGCATCAGACCGCCCGATATGGGGTAGCGCAGGTGTTGTCGCGCTGGAGGCAACACGCGTATGGATGTGTCAGGAAACATGGGGACGCGGATCCTTGCGGCATACCGAGAACAAGGACTATACGGCAAGTAGCTTTGTCAAGAAAACAAGATCTGCACTGGGGATTATTTCTCACCGCAAGGCACTCAGTGCTCGACCTCCATCGGCGGTGAGAGCCGACCAGATAGTGGATTTCCTCCGTGGGAAGGACCAGTATCAGCTGAGACAATTGGTCGCTGCGATGGCTACGCACGATGCGACCGAACAGGATCGTTTTTTGCAAATCCTGAAGTCGGACGCGCGTTCGCCGAAAGCCGGCGTCATCCTCGACCTTGCGGGAGTGATGCCTTTCCGACCGCAGAGCTATGACGACGTTGCTACTTTCCTCCATCGAGAGCATGCACCTGCCCTCCGACGCAAGGCAATTTCCGCTCTACCGCAAATCAATATGGCCAAAGTCGCAGTTAGCTTCGGTCCGTTTCTTGCGCTCGATGAGCCTGAGTTGCGGACGTTCTTGACATACCTCCGAGCTTCTCCCGGCGGATCGGTTGAGAACTTCCCCGATGCGGGTGTGCTCGCACCAATGCATCGTCTTGTCTCCGAGATAAGCGAGCATCATGCTGAACACGGCCGCCAAGCGATGCAAGACGAGAGCTCTGCAGTACTCGGTACCGCCCAAAATTATCCGCATCCTCGGTTTGTTCCCGCGGTCTACGATTGGGCTCTGAATGGTAACCATGTGACGTCGAATCAAGCGTTGTCCACGCTCCAATCATTAACGTCGCTGCGATACGATCGGGCTCAGCGAGACTCGTGGCACAAGTGGATGGAGGATTCCCGCACGGTACTGCTGGCCGACTACGACCTAACAACCGACGCGGGCCGCACAGACTGGTTTGTGGCATGGCATAGTTCCGACGCCGCGACACAACGCCTGCTGATGCGGCTCTGGCTCTTCAATGCCAACGTGCCCGAAGAAGACCTTCTCAAGGCGGCATCGAACACGCGAGTTGCAACAACGGAAAGTGCCAAACGTGTGCTTTCGGAGTTGTGGCTGCATGAACGACTGTCGCCGAGGTGCCGCAAGCAGATCGTCGTCAAATTCCTGATGTTGAAAAGAGTCCAGCAGACCAGCCGGACGAAGAACTATCGCCATCTGCGTATCGCCGCCAACCCTCAGTTTCCATTTCCCGAGGGGTCATGGGTCCAGCCTCAGTGCGCTTGGAGCTTGGTCGCAACTCCGCCCAAGCTGGGAAACTCGTACGGAGCCTTTTCCCTCAAGGATGTATCTAAGGTCGTCGTTGGTTCGTGGTCTGGTGACACAAAAGACAATTCCATCGTTAAAACCCTCGTCGAGATTCGTGAAGTCCAACGCGGTTCCGGTGATGAGGTCCTGTGGTCCCATCGCTGGATGTTCGATGCCGTCCCTGTAGGTGATGTCCCGTATGTTCGAGAGGACGGTTAGAGCAAGAATCGGTAGGCAAGAGGCCAGTGTTTGTTTATGTGTCTTGTACTTTGCTCAATTACTCTTGCGGAACAAATTTTGTGACCAGCCCTGAGCATACTTTGGTTGGGATACATGTCGCTTTTGCTTTCGGCGTTCATCGGTACTTTGGCTGGAGAGGTGTCGCAATCGCCGGGCTAGCTTCGAATATCCCAGACTGGGACGGGCTACCCATGATCTTCGATATGCAGCGTTATGAGAGCGGGCATCGCGTTTGGGGCCACAATGTGATGTCAATTGTTCTCACGTCTTTGGTTCTGGGAATGACTCAGAGACGATTTGATTGGATAGGTAGAGTTGGCCGTCGGGTCGCCGCCAGGCTACCTGAAGCAACGGACGGTAGACGAGAAACAGAAGTGACACATGGAAACATCATGATGAGCGTCTGTGTTGGTATTTCCTTGTTTGCACAGATCATACACCTTCCGTGTGACATGGTTGTATCGGGCGGTAAAGGACTCTCCGATTGGGCCATTCAACCTTGGTGGCCGTTTTCCAATACTGCGGCGGTGTACCCGCTCATTCCGTGGGGTGATATTGGCCCTACGGTGATATTGATGGGTGGAATTATCGCCATCGCAAAATGGCGTTCTCACACTTCGACGTTTGCTTCTTTAACATTGGTGGCTCTAGTCGGATACCTATTGCTACGCGGGATGACACGTGGTGTCCTGTTTGTATGACGGACAGGCGCCTTCGCTTACCGTAACCCGATGCGTAAGCGAGGGAGAACCGCGTTCCGTGGGTTGAAACCCACGGCTACTTGCGTTGGCCGCATACGCGGCCGGTACACGCCGCCGTTCCATCTCGCGGTGACGGCATGCGTCCTGGTCCGGCTGATTCACTTGCCGATACAGATCACTTCACGAATTGTATGGGCGAAGATGCGGCCATCGGAAAAACTGAGGCTCGCGCGGTTCCAGGACTTGCCGATCGGTCCCAGATCGTTGATCGCCACGACCGCGTCCTCATTCAGAACATCGGCGGCGTGGTCGATGACATAGACAGTGCCGCTCATTGTTGGAACAAATAGATGGTCTCCCAACCGCGTCGGCACGGCTGAGGCATGATGCCCCCAACCATTGCCCCGCGAACGATTGTCTCCCATCACAACAAAGCCTCTCGAGTTTTTCATGTCGTTGGGCCGGAACACCCACTTTGTGATCGCCGGTTTTTTCCCTGTGGTCGTTGCATGGGAAATGTCAGTGGCGTCCCACAGAAGATGATCCACGCCGTCATCTGACGCGCGCATTAACTGTACCGGAAGCTGCAAATACTCGACCCTGCCCGTGCGAACATTCACTCGTCCCAAATACGGATGCGTATAACTGCGAAAATAGTGGTAGTCACCGACGAGCAAGTTCGACGACTGAATGATGTTGCGCTTTTTCTTACCGACCGGCAGCGTGAGCTGCGTCGTTTCATACTTGTGGTTCACGCGACCACACAAGGAAATGTCGGCTACGATCGACGATTGACTGACGATCTTGCCAGTTCGGCCATCCACTCTTAAATGCTCTGGCCCGTGAAACACAAGCACGTGGCCACTATGCATCGAGAGAGTCATTGTGCTCATGAAACCGGGCAGTGGAAGCGTCCAAATGGTCTCGCCAGTTTCCCCATCGACCATGGAGACACCTTCTGGGTTTTCCGGCGGTGAATGTCCTCCCCCGCGCCCAACGACAATGATATGTCGCCCGGACTTAAGCCGGTGTGGCAGTGGAATACAGCCCATGTTGACACCACAGCGACTCGTCCAGGCCGCTTTGCCGGTCTGAAGATTCAAAGCATGCAGTTGCGTCCATTCCGAGATGGGGGCGTCCTTGTGGGCATGCGAAAAATGACCCTTCTCGTCAGGCATGTACGTCTGACGGGTAAAGATGATATTGCCTGCCAGAAGGAAGGGCTGTGAACGACCTACGGCCATCAGCGTCCGAGTCCACCGCTCATTGCCGTCGAAATCAAAGCAGGTAACTCTGCCGGAGGCGTTGAAAAAACAAACGCTTTTGCCATCGGTCACAGGTGGTGGTGCCGAGCTGTCGCTGAAACAACCGGACAGGCGCAGCGGATGATCAGCAGCGATGGTGCGGGTCCAGAGAGTCTTCCCTGTCGCCGACTCACAACAGTAAGCGACAATGTTCCGTCCGACGTCGGAGTCCCGATCGACATCTTCAAGCGTCGAAAAGAAGATCCGGTCTCCCCAGACAACGACAGTACTCTGTCCTGTCTCGGAGAGTATTTTTCGCCAGAGAATGTTCTTATTCCGCACAACACTCCATTGCAACGGGACGCTGTCCGCGGATGCTCGGAAGTCAGCTGTCGGACCGGCTCCCTGTGGCCAATTCGCCGGGTCGGAGGCACTCGATATCGAAGATGCACTTAGCACAAGCCAGCACATGATGACGATTCGCGACATCGACGTATCTTTCTAAAGTAGGCAGGACGGTAGCGCAGCTGTCGTGGCGATAATTTCGGATCGCGGGTCAGACCAGCAATTCGGATACTTCACCCGTGCTGTCTGCAAACGATTCGACGGGAACTTCGAGCTTGTGCAACATCGTCAACAGAACATTGGACAGGGGCATTTTTTCGCCCAATTTCAAGAACTGGCCGTGTTGGAGACCGAGCTTCGACCCGCCGGCCAGAACCAGCGGGTAGTTGCGGTTCTGATGCGTTCGACTGTTGCTGCTACCGTACAGTACCATCGTACGATCGAGTAGATTCCCATCACCCTCGGGCGTTTCCTTCAGTCGAGTAAGGAAGTATGCCAACTGATTGGCCAGGAATTGGTCGAACTTGCCGAGTTTTTCCGCACCACCCTTCTTCCCCGCACCGTGGGCCAGACCGTGCCAGTTACCACCCAGACCGATGCAGGCTGGAAAGGCGTTTGCAATCGTGGTCGCACCAGCAACTTGGCCCAGCATATAGGTCGCCAACCGCGTCGTGTCAGTTTGAAACGCCAGGAACATTAGGTCGTACATCGCCTTGATGTAGTCCTGCGGCCCTTTCGGGGAAGAATTCAGCGCGACGGATGCTGGATTGACGTACGACTTCGGAATTGACAGCCATTTCTGCGACCGCGCGACTCGCTTTTCAACGGCGCGAACCGACGCTAGATACTCGTCGAGTTTTCTTCGGTCCTCTTGACCAAGTCGCCGCTTGATCGACTTTGAATGTTCCAGTACCAGGTCGAGCATGCTGGCGGCGTTTTCAAGCTTCGCTCTTTCGCTCTTGCCAACTTCGCCCTCCATACCGAACAGCCGATCGAAGATCTGTTGTGGCTTCGCCAGTGCGGGAACCGGCCGCCCTTTGGCCGAAAATGACAAGGTGGTTGATCGCGTCGGTTCGCCAACACCGCCGTCGCTCGATAACACCAGCGAGCCGAAACGCGTGTCCTGCCCGATGTGCGCGGCGGCCAGCTGGTCGATTGAAACCGAGTTTCGGTAATGAGTCCCCTGGAATCTGGCGGCTGTTAGAAAGATGTCGCCCGTGTCGTGGCCGCCGATCTTACGTCCGTTAGGATGTGACATCCCGCCGAGCACGGTCACGTCCTGACGCAGTGGTTCGAGCAATTGAAGGGTGTTTCGGAATTCGAACTCCCGACCTTCGCCGATGGGAAACCAATTCCAATCAGAGTCTTCTCGGCCTTCCGGTGGAAGGGCGACACCAAACGGAAAGTAGACGCAGCACATCCGTCGTGGGAGTTCGGCGGCTGGTTTCGAACCGACTCCAAAAGACATACCTTCAAGTAGCGGCAGCGACATTGCCACACCGCTACCACGGAGGAATGTGCGTCGATCAAGATGCCAGGATTTTTGCATCGGGTTGCCCTTCACAGTCGGCGATATCGTCGACAGACGATCGGTGACTATTTATTCAAAAACTCGTTACTCTGCACGATCGCGACAATCAGGTCACTCAGTCGGTAGCCATTTACGGCGAACTGATTCGCCAGGCGATCGATTGTATCCATATCGGCTAATTCCGGCGATCGACCCAAGCCGTAGGCCATCAGTTTTGTTACCACGGCGCGCGAAAACCGCTCGCGATCGTGCTGCAACAGATGATCTTTCAACGCATCGATACCGGAGATCTCGTGTCCGCCCGGTAACGTGCTCGTCGCATCGATAGGGGTTGTAACTTTCTGACGTTTCTTCGCTCCTGGCTTCGTGACCTCAGTGCGCCAGAGCCCGACCGCATCGAAATTCTCGAACGGCACGCCCCAGGGGTCGATGCCCTGATGACAGCTCATGCAGGCCGATTTCGTTCGGTGGATTTCGAGTTGACGCTTCAACGGCAACGCCGCAAGATCGGGCTGATCGGTGTTTAGATCGGGGACATCTGGTGGAGGAGGCGGTGGCGGGTCATCCAGCAAGCGATCGAGTAACCAGACGGCGCGGCGAATCGGATGAGAATCCTCACCGGTCGAATTGGCAAGCAGAATACTCGACTGTGTTAATAAGCCGCCACGATGATCTTCGGGATTTAACGCGACGCGTTCGAAACTAGTTCCGAGGGGACCGTCTATGCCGTAGTGCCTTGCCAGCGGATAATTGAGCATGGCGAAATCGGAATCAATCAGGTTCAACGCGCTCAGATCGTTCTTCAGTATTTCGGCGAAGAAATGCTGCGTCTCCAACCGCATGTCGGGTTTCAGCCGATCGTCAAAGTTGGGATAGAACTCGGGATTGACGGCCACGCGATCAAGACCGGATAGATCCAGCCATTGGTTGGTGAATCGTTTGACAAAATTCCACGACCGTTCGTCGGCGATCAGCCTGCGAACCTGCTTCTCCAACACGGTCTTGTCACGCAGCTTGCCGCTTGCAGCCAGCTTTGAAAGCTGCTCGTTGGGCATGGTGCTCCAGAGGAAATACGACAGCCGAGCGGCCAATTCGTGATCGGTGAGCGGTTGTTTTCCGTTTTCGTCGACGGCGGTCTGGTCGCGCGGTTCGAGCAAGTAAAGAAAATCGGGCGAAATCAACACCATCGCCAACACGTCGCGCATCGCCTCGTCGAGCGATGCAGACCGCGGACGGAGTTCTTCGTAAAGCGTCATCATCTGCTCGACTTCTAATTCATCGACCGGACGCCGAAACGCCCGTTCCATGAACACCTGCAACACTTCGCGGGCGTAGACCTCTTCGTTGTCGGACAACTTCGAGGGAAAGAGAATTTGTGTGTGACTTGCCGGCGGCCAAGTTTGGAAGACCGGACCCTCGAAGTCGATCGACTCGACGACGATCAGCGGCTTCGTCGGGTCTTCCATCGGTGGTTCGAGTTTCTTTTTCTTCTCTCCTTTGACGCGTTTTGGAGGCGGGGGAGCTTTTCCGACATGCGTCAGCGTGATCAACATTCCGGGAAACTTGGGGTTCTTGCCCGGCAGTGGGAAATCTTCCATTCGCCCGCGAAATTCGTAAACCTGTGGGTCGTCAAGCGACGCATCGACATCGACTTCGCCGACGATTT
>DUDC01000123.1 GCA_012959465.1 Planctomycetaceae bacterium | reverse complement strand
GCCGTCCGCGTAGCGGATGTATCGGAAGTGCTCTCCTCGAAGAGAGTGATTGTTTCGCCCATAAGTCGTCAGCGCGGGACGTTCCCACGCGGAATTCGGGTCGGCCAGCAGGGTTCTCATGCTGAGGCCTGCCAGCTGTTGACCCTTTGGATTTTTGGGGGCGGAAAGCTGGCATAGGTCATTTAACGTGGGATAGATATTCATGTAATCAATCGGACGCGCACAGACACGGCCCGCAGGTGTCACTCCCGGCACGATCCAGATCATTGGCGCCTTAGTCGCTTCTTCCCACAACGCGAACTTGCGCCAATGCTGTTTTTCACCCAGATGCCAACCGTGGTCCGACCACAAACAGATGATCGTATTATCCTTGTACGGGCTTCGGTCCAGAGCGTCGATCAGTCGACCGAGCTGTGCGTCTGCGAAGTTGATCGTTGCCAAGTAGGATTGGACCGCATCCTTCCATCGACCCGATTTGATGATCTTGGCGTGGTCACCGTTTGGCTTGGCCATCTTGATGCCAGCAGCTGGGATATCATCAAGATCATCTGCCGGTACTTTCGGCAGCTCGATCGACTTGAGTGGAAACTTGTCGAAGTACTTTTTCGGAACGCTGAATGCCATGTGGGGTTTGATCAACCCACAGGCGATAAACCACGGTTTGTCGTGCTTGCGGTTGATCTGTTCAATCGCACGCGTGACGTTGATGTGATCGATCATCTCCTCGTCGGGATTGCTCAGCGGGCCAAAACGAATGCCACCCACACCGCCATCGGTGAGGTGTTTTGCTTTGCCTGGCTTCCTCGAGTCACCCGGAGCGCTGCCCCAAATGTGCCAGTCACTCGGGTCCGCATACCGCCCGTGGTACACCTTACCGAACCCCGCGCAAAAGTAACCGTTATCTTTGAAATGTCTCGGCAGCGTGATCACGTCCGGCAGTACCGGTCGCCAAGGATTCGAATTGTAATAAACGCCTGTCGTCGATGGTCGCAATCCCGTCAGCAAGGCCGTACGCGAAGGATTGCAGGCCGGCACCGCACAGTGGGCACTGGAAAACGCGACACCCCGACTGGCCAGGCGATCCAACGTCGGTGTAATCGATTGCGGATGACCGCCAAGGTGTCCCACCCAATCGTTCATGTCGTCAATGGGGATGAACAGAACGTTCGGTCTTTCCGCTTGCACCAACGAGGTACAGAGCAGCAGCATCGCGAGTGACCAAGAGACATACCGAGTCATGTTGTTTCACCTTTTGAGCCGAAGACGCTAGCCTCGGGTATTGAATCGCGCCGGACCATAGCACTGGCGAAGCCAGTGCCACACGCTAGATCTTGATTTTGACTGAGGAAAGCGAGTTCGGCAATGCTCCTGGCAGATGTTCGTTCGTACCTCGATGGAGCGAGTATTTCTGGGCCAGATCGGCTAGAATTGAGAGTTCACTCAGTCTTGCGGCACTTGTGGTGAATTAATGAAGGGACAGTAGAGCGACGTGAGTCAGACCATTAAACCACTGCCGGCAATCGTCGTATGGAGCTTGCTCCTTGGGTCACTGTCGGCGTTTGCCGCCGCGGATGAACAGTTTCGCAAGCACGTGGCGCCGATCCTGACGCAACGATGCCTGGGTTGCCACAATGACAAGGATCACAAGGGCGATTTTTCTCTTCAAACGGTGGCGACTGCGTTTGCAGACGGATACATCGAGGCGGGTGAATCTGCTGCGAGCCACCTGATCGAAGTGATCACCCCGGTCGACGGCAAGGCGGAGATGCCAAAGAATGCCGACCCATTATCGGCAGCGGAAATTGCCGCCATTCGAGAATGGATCGACAACGGAGCCAATTGGCCGGCCGAGCTCAAGTTAACGACACCCCGCGTCGCTGATCTAAACTGGTGGTCGTTACGCCCTTTGCAGCGACCAATGATCCCATCTAGCGTCGAGGGCGAGACGGTCGGCGGGCAACTCAGGCAGCGAACGCCCGTCGATGCATTCATTCAGCAAAAGTTGACCGAGCGAGGGTTGTCGCCCGCGCCGGAAGCAGAACGGGCCGTGTTGATTCGCCGATTGAGTTTTGACTTACTCGGTTTACCACCCATTCCGGAAGCTATCACAGCCTTCGTGCAAGATGATGAGCCGATGGCCTATGAACGTTTGGTCGATCGATTTCTCGATTCGAAACACTACGGTGAACATTGGGCGCGGCATTGGTTGGATGTTGTTCACTACGCTGATACGCACGGTTACGACAAGGACAAACTGCGACCGAACGCTTGGCCGTATCGAGACTATGTCATTCGATCGTTGAATGCAGACAAGAGGTACTCACGATTTGTCATGGAACAAATTGCCGGTGATGTGCTCTGGCCGCACACGCTCGACGGAATTACGGCCACCGGATTCATTGCCGCCGGACCTTGGGATTTTATCGGACATGCTGAAGTTCCCGAGACCAAAATTGACGGCCGTATTGCCCGGCACCTCGATCGCGACGACATGGTTAGCTCGACCATGAACACGTTTTGCAGCACAACGGTCCAGTGTGCCCGCTGCCACAACCACAAGTTCGATCCGATCACCCAAGAACATTACTACAGCTTGCAGGCTGTCTTCGCTGCGCTCGATCGCACCGACCGACTCTACGATTCCGATCCGGAGACAGCCAGGCGTCGCGTGGAGTTGAAAACACAGCAGGAAAAGCTCGCTGCCGAGAAGATCGTCCTCGACAGCAAGGCAAAGAAGGTCGCCGGAAAAGAACTCGAGGCAATCGATGCCAAACTCTCTCAGTTGCATAAGGCGAATGAAGCGAAGGGCGGAGTCCGACCTGAGTTTGGTTATCACAGCAACATCGAACCGAAGCCGGAAACGGTGAAGTGGGTTCAAGTCGACCTCGGTGAATCAATGCCGATCGAGTCCGTTGTCTATGTCGGTTGCCACGACGACTTCAACGGCATCGGACACGGTTTCGGATTTCCCCCGCGGTACAAAATCGAGGCTAGCGACAATGCTGATTTTCGTTCGGAGGTGACCGTGTTGGTGGATCACACGAACGCGGATGTCACCAATCCGGGTACGAATCCACAGAGTGTCAAAGCGGCCGCCGGACTTGAGGCTCGCTATGTTCGGATGACGGCAACAAAGCTTGCCACCCGCATGAACGATTATATTTTTGCGATGGCCGAGATGGCGATTTTGAACACCGATGGCCAAAATATGGCGTTAGGAAAGACCGTAACTTCACTCGATTCGATCCAAGCCCCCGTCCGCTGGCAGCGAAAAAACCTCGTTGATGGTTATTACTTTGGTGTGGCCACGGACTCGAACACAAAGGAGCAGATCGCGAAACTGACTGCAGCGAGGGCAACCGTCCTCGCTCGTGCTCTGAGCGACGAATTGAAAACGGCAATCGCCACGAATCGAACGGCTATCAAAACGAGTTCCGCCGACATGAAGGCACTGCCGCCACAAGGAAAGGTCTACGCCGGAACAATCCATCGCGGAACAGGGAATTTTGTTGGTACGGCAGCCAACGGCGGTAAGCCTCGTGAGATCCACGTTTTAAATCGGGGCAACATTTTGGAGCCACGTCAAAAAGTCGAGGCCGGCACCATTCCCGTCATCGCTAAAGTGGATTGGCGGTTTGCACTGCCCACGTCGCACGGGGAAAGCGACCGACGCGTGGCGCTGGCCCGTTGGTTGGTGCATCGCGACAATCCTCTAGCTTGGCGTTCGATTGTCAATCGCGTGTGGCAGTATCATTTCGGCCGTGGCATCGTTGATTCGCCGAACGATTTTGGCCGCATGGGACAACAGCCGTCGCACGCAGAACTGCTCGACTGGCTGGCCGTGGAATTTCGCGACGGAGGGCAGTCCCTCAAGAAACTGCACAAACTAATAGTGACAAGTTCCGTTTATCGTCAGTCGTCATTACACAACAAGCAAAACAATGAAATCGACAGCGGAAACGTCTACCTTTGGCGGACGAACCGCCGACGAATTACGGCTGAAGAAGTACGAGACTCGGTGTTATCGGTGAGCGGAAAATTGAACCGAACGATGTACGGGCCCGGTTTTCAACTGTTTGTTCTCGAACGTCCGGAGCACTCTCCTCATTACGAGTATCACAAACACAATCCTAAAGATCCTCTGACCCATCGCCGCAGTATTTATCGGTTCATCGTTCGCAGTCAACCCGATCCGTTCATGACGACTCTGGATTGCGCCGACTCGTCGCAGAGTGTCGCCAAACGTGACGAAACAGTGACCGCATTGCAGGCGCTTTCACTGTTAAACAACAAATTCATGTTGCAGATGGCCCAGGACTTTGCCAAACGCATTGAGAGCGAGTTTGATGATCCGGCCGAGCGTGTTGAGCGGTCATTCGAGCTGATAACCGGGCGTCGGCCAACGCGGCAGCAGCGAATGATACTGATGAAATATGCTGACGAATTTGGAAACGAGAACCTGTGTCGGTTGCTTTTTAACTTAAATGAATTTGTATTCGTCGATTAGCAGAGCTTGGAATAGTGAACAACTCTTCATCCCAGAATAAGGGCGCTCCCGGGTCGACGGGCTCATTGGGGAACTCCAACATGAATCGACGGCATCTTCTACAACAGCTTGGCAGCGGATTCGGTAGTCTGGCTCTGATGAGTTTGTTGCAAAATGAAGACGCAAGGGCGGCGTCCATCCGCCCAGGAAGCGGCGCGACCGTCAAGGTGTTGCATCATCCGGCCAAGGCCAAACGAGTGATCCAACTATTCATGGCTGGTGCGGCGAGTCACCTCGACCTTTTCGACTACAAACCGGCCTTGGAGAAACACCACGGCGAAAAGTCCGATTTTGGCGAGCACGTCGAGGCGTTTCAAAACGGGCTTGGACCGTGGATGAAGTCTCCCTTCAAGTTCCAACCGTACGGCGAGTGCGGAAAACCACTCAGCGAAGTCGTGGAACCACTTGGCGAAGTCGTCGATGAGATGGCTTTCGTTCACAATTTGATCGGCAAAACGGGCGTGCACAGCCAGGCGACGTACCTGCAAGCGACTGGCTTTGATAGTCCCGGATTCCCAGGAATGGGCTGTTGGATCAGCTACGCGTTGGGAAGTGCGAACGAAAATTTACCGACCTTCGTCGTGCTTCCCGATCGTCGCGGATTCGGTTCCAACGGACCGAAAAACTGGGGCGCCGCCTTTCTTCCGACGCATCATCAGGGAACAATTATTCGCCCTGGCACCGAGAGTCCCATTGCGGATCTGCTGCCCCGAGCGAAGTACGTCACGCCGGACAGCGACACCAAGGCCCTGACCTTGTTGGCTGCATTGAATCGTGAACATCTACAGGAACGTGAAGGCGATTCGCGGTTGGAAGCACGGATTCGCAGCTACGAGTTGGCTGCGAAGATGCAATTAAGTGCTCCGGAGGCGCTCGATTTGTCGCGAGAACCGAAGCATATTTTGAAGATGTATGGACTGGACCACGGGCGAACAACGTTTGACAAGAAGATTAATCCGCTTGAGGAGACCGACTACTTCGGCCGTAAGTGCCTTGTCGCCAGACGACTGCTGGAGCGAGGTGTGCGGTTCGTGCAGATCTGGTCGGGTAACGACAACAGTTTTCCACGCCGCAACTGGGACTCTCATGAAGATATTCAACGCGACCAGGGACCGTTGGCACTGGGCATGGCACACGGCGCGTCGGCGTTGATCAAGGACCTGAAACAACGTGGCATGTTGAAGGATACCATTATCTTGTGGACCACCGAGTTTGGTCGCATGCCGAGTACGCAGGGTAGCAAGGGACGCGATCACAATCCGTATGTCTTTACCAACTGGCTCTGCGGCGGTGGGATCAAAGGCGGCATGACGCATGGTGAGTCGGATCAATGGGGATACAAACCACTCGACCGCGACAACCCCACGCAGGTCTACGACATCCACGCTACGATCCTGCACTTGCTGGGCATTGACCACCGCAAACTGACCGTACGGCACAACAGTATCGACCGCCGACTCACCGATGTCCACGGACATGTGATCCGCGAACTCATCTCCTGATGGAATCAAATGTGTGGCACTGGCTCTGCCAATGTACCAGCCGCTGGGCGCTAGCCCACCGTTCTCATTGCTGATAATAAATGCGTCGCCGGAAAACCGGACGCTAGCGCATGCCGGCTGATTTGTCGATGGTGGCGCACAGTTTCTTCGAGTCTACGCTTGAAAACAATGCACGGCACCGGTGAACCGCGCTAATTTCTCTTCGTCGATTTTGATTCCGAGTCCAGGCTCCATAGGAATCGGCAGGTAACCGTCGTCATCCAGTCTGAAGGGCTCTTCCAGGAACGCTTCAATATAAGCGCACGGTGTTAAGTACTCGACATAACGCGCGACGGGCAGAGAAGCGGCGAACTGCAAGTCGGCCGCCAACCCGACCGCCGTGTTCCAACCGTGCGGCACGACCAGAATGTTATGGTCGAAGGCCGCCCAGGCGATCTTCCGGGATTCGCTGAGTCCACCGTTCTTAGTGCAGTCCGGCTGCACAATGTCGAGTGCTCTGCGTTCGATCCACGGCAGAAAGGACTGGCGACGAGTGAGCACTTCGCCGCCGGCGATCGGCACGGGGGATTGCTTGGTCAACTCGATAAACCCCTCCAGGTCATCGGGTGGCAGTGCTTCTTCGAACCAAACGACGCCGTAATCCGCCAACATCTTGGCCGTTTCCCGCGCCCAATTGAGACCGTGGGGCCAGAACTGTTCGCTTCCTCCTGCATCCACCATGATTTCTACGTCATCGCCGACGGCTTCGCGGGCGGTCCGTATCAGCAGCTCATCAAACCGGCGGTCTCGACGTCCAAAAGGCCTCCATCCCAACTTGATGGCGCGGAACCCGCGGGCCACCACATCGTGCAATGTCCGCCGCAATGGCTCGGGTTCATCGAAGAGAATCGACCCGTACGGTTGAATTTTGTCCCGATAGATACCACCGAGAAGCCGTGATACGGGTTGTTGGCACGCCTTGCCAAACAAGTCCCACAACGCCAAGTCGAGGCCGCTGATCGCGTGCTCGACCGAACCGCCGCGACCCTGCCAAAACGTTGCCTGACGTAACGTCTCGGTGACGCGTTCCGGTTCGACGGCCGATTCGTGCCGCAACAGGGGCCACATCAACTCCATCGCACCAGCTACCAGCGATGCGGATGTAAAGCACCCGCCCCAACCGATAAGACCCTCGTCGGTCGAAACCTTCACTAGTGAATGAAGGTTCTCCTGCGGCTCGTGACCCTGTGGCCAACCGCCATCCACCGTGCCACCGACCAGGCCAGTGACTTCAACTTCCACAATTCTCATCGTCGAGACTACCTTTCACTCACAACGTCACTACCAAAGCAAACCGAACACCACCCACGCGCTCCCCGCCAGGACCAACGCGGCCCATAGATTGGGATTGGCTAACAGCGGCACCTCGCCGGCAAACGGATGCTCGAGGATTTTTGGCAACTGTTCGCGGCTGCGTCCCAGCCAGCCGGATTCTTTCAACGGAGTCTGCGCCGAGTGATCGCGACCGGCGATCAATGTCACCACTGCCATCGTTGTGGCGGTGATCAACAATGACCATATCAACGCCATCCAACGACCGGAAACGAGTACCGGAAGTTCGACAATTTCGGGAAACTCTCGACCAACCAACGCCAGTAAACCGTAGGCGGACCCGATCATGATACCGATCCATCCGCTTGCCCGGTGCACGGGAAGCAGAACTCCCACAACGTACGTGGTTAGCAGAGGCGTTACAAAAACGGGAATCAAAGTCGTGAACGCGCGAAGCATGTTCTCTTGCGTCCAGATGAATGGTAGGTAAAGGAAGCCCAGCACCAAGACGCCAACGGTTGCACATCGTCCGACACGAACATAGTGCGCATCGTCACGGTCTTTGACGATGAAGCGGGCGTAGATGTCTCTGGTGAAGACGGCCGACAGCGAGGCACCCATCGAATCGAATGTGCTCACGGCGGCGGAGAGAACGCCGGCTACGACCAGACCCTTCCAGCCCCATCCGAGGAATTCGTCTGCCAACATCGGGTAGAGTTCGTCGGGATTATCCATACCTTGGAAAGCAGGTAGGGCTCGCCCGATCACTCCGAGAAAAGCACAACTGATCATGATCGGCAAGCTGATGGAGACGCCGAACAAGGCCGCCATCCGCATGTCCCACAGCGACCTGGCACCCATCAACCGCATCGTTTGGGTGTGATTCACGGTCCAATAGCCACAACCGATGATCGTCCAGGCAACAACGACCAGTATGGGTGGTGTGGCTCCGTGTTCACCTCGGTAGCGGCCGATGTGAGTCAAGTCGGCCAAGTGTGTATCGGCGGCGGCATCCGCTGCTTGTAGGGACTCCGTCAAACCGCTCCAGCCACCTACCGCATTCCAAACGGCGCAGAAAATCGCCAGGCCACCCGCCATCATGATCAGGCCCTGCAAGGCATCGGTCCAGACGACGGCCTTCAGCCCGCCCCAAGCAGCATAGAATCCCGCGAAAACAACCGCGCCTACGATCAGGCCCCAGGCCTCGATCGGTTGCATGTCGACCAATCGTGTCAGTAACAAGTAAACCGACCAGATCATCAGGCCGAGCATGCTGCTGCGGTACTGCAGCTGGATGAGTGCACTGAGCACACGCATCGACGGACCAAACCTCGATTCGAGGTACTCGGCATTGGTGTAAAAGCCTGCGCGGTAGATGACGGGTACGACGCAGAACGCAGCCAGAATGCCACCGGCGGCACTCCCCAACGCGTACACCGAGATGATGTGGAGTCCTTCCTTGTATGTGCTGCCGGTTACCGCGACCAAGTCGGCATTGTCGACGTTGGTGGCAAACATCGACAGTCCAATGCCCCACCATGGAAGTGAGCGACCTGCCAAAAACCACTGACTGCTGGAACGAGTTCCTCTGGCAAGATACAGCCCGACGACAATCACGCCGCCGTTGAGGAGAAATACGAGAAACCAATCGAATTCACTCATGCAAACCCGCCCTGATCGTATGAAACAGGGTGTAGTATAGGGGATACCTGAGAGCGATGTGCCTCAATCTCGATCGCTAGCGTTTCGCAACGTTGGTCTGGGTATCTTCTTCCATTTTTTTACGTCAGCCGACAGGGCTTTGATCGCCCGTTGTAACTGCCGGTCTTTCCCTTGTGGCAATTCACCCGGCTTCGGCCAAAGGATGTGGTGAGGTACGGCCCCATTGCGTTCCATGTCTTCGCCTGTGCCCAGTACGTACCAGCCGCGGAACGGCATCCGCAACGTACCGAGATCCATGATTCGTGTCGAACCGGTACTAATCACGCCGCCGGCAGTTGTGACGCCAACCACTTTGCCTCGTTTCAATGTCTTGACCGCATGACTGAAGATCTCGGCGTTGCTGAAACTATTCTGGTTGCACAAGACGACGATCGGCTTCCGCCAAGTCGCATAGATTTTACGGTCTTGAGGGTAACCGGGCTCACTGCCGCCGCGTGGTACGGTGATCGCGTGGACTGGTTGAGTGAGAATGGTCAACAGGTGATCGGTCGTCGAACCGCCACCGTTCTCGCGCACGTCGATCACGATTCCGTCTTTCCCAGCTGCCACCTCGTACAATTCTCGTTCGAATCGGTAGAAACTCGACATGTTCATACCGCGGATGTGCATGTAACCCAGTCGCCCGTCGGATGCTGCGGAAACGGCTTGTTGACTATCGTCGATCCACTTCTCGTAGAGTGCACCGCGAGCGGATGAATAGCTGTACGGCCGAATGGTGACCTCGCGTTCAACGTCATCAACTCCCTTCACTTTAAGTTTCATATCGCAAGGCAACACGACGTTCAGTACGGTCGTCAGGTCCATCGCCGGATCGACCGGTTGGCCATCAATCGCCAGGATGACTTCTCCGACCGCCAGTCGACTCTTCACTCGACTGGCCGGGCTATCGGGCAGCAGATCGCGAATCTTTAGGCCTGGACCCTGGAAGCCGGCGACGAAGCGGACTCCCAAATGCGCCGTGGTCTCCCGCCAGGCTGGCGGGTTGGATTGACTTGAGACTCGGAAACCGAGGTGTGATCCGTTGAGCTCTCCCAGCATCATGTGGACTACGTCGGCGAGCATGGTGATGTTCTTTGCCGACGCCGCAGCCACTCGGTATTTTCGACGAACCGAATCCCAATTGCGATGATTCAAGTTGCCATCGTAAAAATTGTCTCGCATGGCCCGCCAGCATTCATCGAACGCCGCGACATGACGTGCCGATTGCGAGAGTTGCTGCCGCGCCGTAAACGAGTAACTCTTCGCCACTCCCCCCGTCCCCGAATGACTGGCCGGCTTCCCACTGACCAGCCACACAATGGAGTTTCCCTTCGACAACCAACGGGCGTTTGAGCCAGTAGTCGTTGTTAACAACGTCGGTTTGGGATTGTCGGGGATCGAGATCGTATAGGTCCCGCGTTTCCCGTCGACGGTTGCCTGAAACGCCAAACGCTTGGAGTCGGGTGACCACAAAAGACTCGTTTCGCTGGTGTTGTTGATCGAGACTCGCTTGATCCGCTCGTAGATTCCGGAGAAATCGATCTCGACCTTCGCTACTTTTTCCTCTTTCTCCCCAGCCTTTTTTTCGTCCTTCTCTTCTGCTTTCTCTTTTGTTTCCCCGTTCTCTTCTTTCTTGGCATCATCCTTGGGTTTTGATTTCGGACGCGATTTATTCAAGCGTTCGAGGGCCGATTCTAGTTTTCGATCGCGAGAACTGACCTCGTCCTGATCGGCCGTGAGGAAGACATAGTAAATGTCTACCTCGTCACCCTGGCGACGCCCGACGAAGGAGATCATTCGTCCGTCCGGGGACCATTTTGGAAAGTACTCGTTGTCCGGATGACGGGATAGATTGAACGGTTCACGTGACCCGTCAATCGGTGCGATGAAGATGTCGCGATTGAACTCCGCGTCGCTCAACGAGTAGACCATCCATTTGCCGTCGGGCGACCAATCGTAGCGAGGGCGGTTCCACGACTGAACCAGATCACGCATCTCACTCCCATCGAGTTTCATGATCCGTAACGTCCCGAGGGAACGCACGAAGGAGATCTTGTCGCCGGCCGAGTTCCATGCCAGCGATGTTTCCATTTCGCCGTCGTCGGTGATCTGCTTGTGGTTGAATTGTTCGTTCTGCCACCAATAACGTTGCTCGTCACTCCGCGTTGCCAACCAAATATCGGATTGTCCGCCCCGGTCACTGATGTACAAAAGAGAATTACCATCCGGTGAAAATGCGACATCACGCTCAAACTCGACCGTGTCGGTGACCTGCTGCGGTTCAAGCAGTACGGTGTCCATAACCCACAGATCGCCACCGGCAATAAACGCGATCTCCAATCCGTCCTGGCTAAAGCTGGCGTCCGTGGCTGTCGTCAACGTGCGCCGCAGGCGATCTTCGTAGCCTTGGTCACCCTCGATAGTGATCTCGATCTTTTGCGGCGCCGCTTGCTTCTCGTCGATGCGATAGAAGTCGAACAGGTGCCGAAACACAATCGTCGACCCGTTGGCGGATGCGGTCGGCCAAAGCACCGAATCGTCGCCGAAGTCGGTCAGTTGTTCTTCTTCTCCGCTTTCGATGTGTCGCGCCCATAGATTGAACGAGCCGCCCTCGCCACTGACGTACAGGAAAGCACGTCCGTCGTTCCCCCGCCAGACCGGCATTCGCGATTCGGAGTCGCGGTTGACGATTTCGGTGAACTTCTTTTCCTTTAGGTTGTATTCCCAGATCTGAGCTGCTCGGCTGCCAGCATATCCCTTTCGCCACCAGCGTTCCCCTTCGCGGTTGAAAAGAACTTTGGTGCCGTCGGGAGAAATGCTCGGTTCGCTACAGTAGGCATCAAACAACAGTTGTTCGGCCGACCGTTTGTCCGCCGCGATACGGAAGAAACGCTCCGCGTGCCGCCAGTACTGATCTCGTTGCCCCCTGATCAACAGCGATTGTCCGTCCGGGAACCAACCGGCAACTCGACTCCCATCGGAATGAAAGGTGAGCTGAGTCGGTTCTCCACCATCAATACTCATGACATACGTTTGCACCGAACCGTTGCGATCACTGCTGAAAGCAATGCGTTTGCCGTCAGGAGAGATCTTCGGATCGGCCTCTCGAGAGGCGACGTGCGTCAAACGTCGAGCCACACCGCCTGCCGAACTCACCGTCCAAAGATCGCCGGCCCAGCTAAACGCCAGAGTTTTCCCATCTGGGGAAAGATGAGGTGCACTGGCCATTCGGATCGTCTCGCCCGCGCGTATGCCCCCGTTGAGCAAGAGGCAGGTGGCAACGACCAGCGTGCAGAACAACCGCTGATAACGATGAACGTAATCACTCAGAAACATGGTGCGGCTCCAGTTGAGTCGGCGAACCGACACGGTGGCTTTGTCAAAGGAGATCAGGGTCGCGCAATTTCGAACAGTAGCGAGCCATTCCCGCTGATCCGACACCATAATAACTCGAACCAGAATGAAAGTGTTGTTTTCTTAACCGAACTGGTCGAGGCGCAAGAATTAGGCCCGAAAAATGCTCTTCGGGCCTTGGTGTGAACCAGAGATTTGCGATTCGGCGTTTACAACGCGCGACGATATCGCTTGCGGCGGGAGTTAGGTGGTTCGGGTGGAGCCGGCTTCTCTTCGATATCGCCCTCGCCCTCGCCCCCGCGACCCGCTCGTTCTTCATCGTGGGTCAGATAGAAACCGGGAATCGAGTCACGCTTCAACAAGCGATTGATTCGCTGTTCGATCCGAGTAAGCTCATGGCCCTGTTCGGGATTCACGAACGAGAAAGCGATACCCTCACGGCCCATGCGGCCGGTTCGTCCCACTCGGTGTACATAGTCGTCACAGAACTCGGGAATGTCGTAATTCACGATGTGCGAAATGTTGGTGACGTCGATTCCACGTCCCACGATGTCGGTCGCGATCAAGAACCGCAATTCGCCGCTGCGAAATCGGGCCATCATGCGATCGCGAGCTCGTTGTTCCATATCACCGTGTAGGCAACCGGCAAATCTGGTCTTCTTCTGCAGCCGCTTGGTCACCTTGTCCACTCGCCGCTTCGTGCGGCAGAACACGATTGCCTGTGCCGGCTTTTCTCGAGCTAACAACCGTAGTAGCAGAGGGAACTTCTTCGTCTCGTCAACCGTAAAATAATATTGGTCGATCGTGTCGTGATCTAAGCTGTTCGTCGAAAAATCGAGCACCTCCGGGTTTT
Organism: Planctomycetaceae bacterium; assembly: GCA_012959465.1. Lineage (GTDB taxonomy): Bacteria > Planctomycetota > Planctomycetia > Pirellulales > Pirellulaceae > UWMA-0346. Next base: position 13,100 of record DUDC01000123.1, on the reverse strand, counting down.
TCATGTAGCGTTCGGCGAGACGCCGAATTGGTGGTGCAAGTGTGGCGCTGAGTAATAGCGTTTGTCGTTCGGTGGGACAGACCCGCAGAATCCGCTCGATGTCGGGACGGAAACCGATGTCCAACATCCGGTCCGCTTCGTCTAAAACGACAACTTCCATCGATTCGGTCTGCATCGTGCGGCGACGGATGTGGTCGATCACCCGTCCGGGCGTCCCGACAACCACGTCAACACCATCGCGCAAACTCTCGACTTGGCCTCGGATCGGCTTGCCACCATAGATGGCGACCGACTTGTGCTTGCTGTCGATACTCAGCTTGGCGAACTCGTCGCGAACCTGTACGGCCAACTCTCGAGTCGGCACAAGCACCAGTGCACGAGGCGGACGCTTGCCGCGCTTTACCTCTAGTTTTTCTAGGATCGGGATGGCGAATGCGGCCGTTTTTCCGGTTCCTGTTCGAGCTTGGCCGACAACGTCGACCGATTCTAGCGCACGCGGAATGACACCAGCTTGTACCGGCGTCGGCTCGGCATAGCCGGCCTTTTCAAGTGCTGACAGAAGTTCCCCAGAAAGGGCGAATTTCGAGAATCCGCCGTTGATTACCGCTTCGCTTGCAGCTGTCTTCGTACCCAAAGCCGTCTAGGCTCCCTTATTTCTACCAATTTCGGACTGTATTTTTGTCGTAACCTTAACTAGCCCTTGGGCTTTCGTCAATGCCGCTTCGGAGAATGGGCTAAAACAGCAGGTTTAATTCCCGCTCGGGATCACGATTCGTTAAGAAGGAGGACGTAGCGAGTCTGCGCATTTCGGCAAAAAAATAGACCGAGTGGTATAACACCCGGTCTTTCTTGTTGTAGTCAAGCTGTCGGCCGTAGCCAGAAGTGATCGTAAACTACTTCTTTTTACGGGTCTTTTTCGCCGGAGCCTTTTTGGCAGCAGCTTTCTTCTTCGTCGACTTCTTGGCCGGAGCCTTTTTGGCAGCAGCTTTCTTCTTCGTCGACTTCTTGGCTGCCTTACGCTTGGCCGGAGCCTTCTTGGCGGCAGCTTTCTTCTTCGTCGACTTCTTGGCTACCTTACGCTTGGCCGGAGCCTTCTTGGCGGCAGTCTTCTTCTTCGTCGACTTCTTCGCAGCGGCCTTCTTCTTGGCCGGAGCCTTCTTGGCAGCCGTCTTCTTCTTGGGAGACTTCTTGGCTGCCGGTTTTCTCTTCGTAGCTTTCTTCGTTGCCATATGCAATGGCTCCTAGCAAAGGGCGCTGAGATGTAGACTCCTCACCGTTCCCTCATGCGCCCGATAAAGGAAAGGTGATCCGTCCGTAAACAGTCTGGTGGGGCTGCCGCACTGAGGTGAACAAGGTGGCGATTAAACCACACTGGCAACAACCTGCAAAAACGACCCTCCTACCTTCGCGCATTGAACCAAGTTTCCCTGTCTTACGTCAAGATCAATTCCTATTTCTTTTGCGTCGTTTCTGCCACTCGCACACCATTCGGCAACTACCATCCCCTCCCACGTTCGCCGCATAGCCGACATTCCAACTGTCGACAGCGAATGAGGATCGCGTCACAATGTGTGGGACTGGCATTCGCCAGTGTTTTAAAGTTGGAACCCAGTGAAGGATCCAGCATGTCTGCTGAAATGTCGGTTGAACCACTGTTTCAAAAACTCCATGACGATCCAGCCCTCACGGCCGATAACGGTCCCGCCGCGTCGTCCACTGCACTGTGGAACGACGTCGATGTGTTGCAGTGGCAACAACTTGTCGAGTACTTTGCCCAACAGAAGTCGCAGCAATTTGCACCGTTCGGTGAATCGCTGATTCGGCGAGGACTCGGACTCGTTCTCGACCACAAACAGCCGGAGACGATTGTCTCGCCCCAATTGGCGAACCTGAGCCTGCTATTCCACGCGGCGAGCGGAGCGGACGACTCGTTTCGAGCACTGGTCTTGAACCTGTTGTCCTCCGTCCCGGTCGAGGAAACGTGGCAAGAGTTCGTCACTCTGGTCACCGTGGCTGCACCGCAAACGCCGCAGACTGCCGTCGTGGCAATGACTCCATTATTTCGCTCGACTCCGAGCGATTTAATCGCCGTTCTCTTTCCCAAGCTGGCCGATCAGCTCGGTCAACTCTCGCTGGCAGCACCCATTCTGGACTTGGCGAACTACTACACGCGACAGGGGTGCAGTTCTGTTCATCCGCTCCGAGACCATGCTTTGACACTCGCCTCGATGTTGCGACAGCTCACGCAAGAAATGCTGTGCCTTGAGGAGCGTACCCCCGAGTCTCATGATCAGTTGGTGCGTCTCGGGCAGCAAGTTAATGACGCGGTCGCCATCATGATCGGATTGTTGGATGCGTTGGCGTTGATTGACGACAACCAGCACGCCGCTGTCATCTACCCGCTGCTTGAGATCGCGCATCGCCGCCTGCGTGTCGAAGCGGCCGCTGCTCTTGCCCGACTCGGCGAATCCGTTGGCGAAGAGTCGCTCATCGCAATGGCGGCAGAGCGTGCCGTGCGACTGACCGTTTTGGCTTACGCCGAAGAGTTGGGGATCGACCAACGCATTGACACAGTTTATCGCGTTCCCGAAGCGAGGGCCGAAGGAGAGCTGGTCGCTTGGTTGGCCGAACCAACTCAATTTGCCATGCCGCCCGACGAAATGTCGTTGTTCGATCAGAGATCACTCAACTGGCCCGGCTACGATGAGCCGGTCGACTGTTTTCTATTTCGTTTCGGCTACTCGCGGGACACAGGATCGTTCGAGAACATCGGCATATCGGGCCCGATATCCAAAACCGTATCCAGTGATCTGCTCGACCTGCCGCCACAACAGATCTACGCTCTGTTTGCCGGGCTGGATTCGGAGCACGATGATATCTACGAGTTGCACGTGGAATCCGAAACGGCGACCCGCCACGTGGCGCGGTTACTCGCTCGAATCCCTCAGGAAGAATACTGGGTCGACCAGCCACTCTGGTTGGGCGTTTTCTTCGAGTACCGAGTGTTGGTCGTCACTGCCGACCGCAATTCGGCCAAAGGTACGCTGATCATTGACGAGGAGTGTTTGCAATGGTACCCAACCGGTAACCCCAACCGACCCGTGGAACCAGAACAGGCCTACGCAATCTACAAGGGCCGGCGATTGTTGAACGCCTTCAACGACGGATTCACATCGTAGGTCACTTTCGCTGATCAGCCGCTGGGCGTCTTGCCGAAGTTTTTGTCGTGTTTTGCGTCGAATTCAAGAGCAAAGCTGCCCGTTCCATCAGGCACCATGAAAGTGTTGTTACTGCCCGTGTAATCGACACCATTGATCGTCGCTTCGGCGTCGTCACCAAAGTCAATTTTGCCGCCGTTGTGTTCGGTCCCGCCGTTGACTCACACGAAGACACAAAGTCTTCATCGGTGTTTCCGGATTGTGCGGCCGGGTCGGGCGCCGGTGTGGTTTCCACGTTCGAGCACAACTTCGCCGTTGACGATGACGAACTCGACGCCTTCGTTGTACTGAAACGGTTCGGTGTAGGTCGCTCGATCGATGATCTTATCGGCGTCGAAGATCGTCACGTCGGCGAAGTAGCCGCGCTTCAATAGGCCGCGGTCCCCGATCCCGATCTTGGCCGCATTCAACGAAGTGATCTTGCGAACCGCATCTTCCAGCGCCAACAGTTTTCGCTCGCGGACGTAGAAACCCAACACGCGGGGAAACGTGCCGAAATTGCGCGGATGTGGGTTGCCGCGACGGAGGGGGCCTTCGATCGAGTAGGCCGAACCGTCCGATCCCACCGAGCACCAAGGTTGCGATAGGACAAGGTTCATGTCCGATTCTTCGTGGTGAGCGTAGACCGTACCGACTGAACCTCCCTCTTCGATCAGCAAGTCGAACAACTCGTCCAGCAAGTCGACATTCTTTCGTCCCTGCGTCCGCAGCGACATGACGCGGTCCATCGTCAGGCCTCGATATTGATTGTTGCCGCTGACCAGCATTCGACTCCAATCGCCACCGACGGCCGTATAATGGTTGTACCAGCCGTCACTGCCACGCTTGATATCCCGCTTCATTCGTTCGCGGAGCTTGCTGTCTTTCAACCGTTTCACGAGTTCTCCACGGCCGCCTTCATGCGCCCATGGCGGAATGATACTCACCAAGTTGTTGTTGCCGCGCGTGTAGGGATAGACATTGGCCTGGACATTGACGCCGCGGCTGCGAGCGTTTTCGATCAAGGCAATCACTTCATCCATCCGCCCCCAAAACTGTTGGTCGGCGATTTTCAGATGGATAATGTCGACCGCCACACCCGCCCGCTCGCCAATGGCGATCGCCTCCTTCACCGAGTCGAAAACGCCCGTGCCCTCGTTGCGGATGTGGGTGGAATAGATGCCACCGTGCGGAGCGACCGCTTTACACAACGCGACCAGGTCATCGGTCGTGGCAAGCGACCCGGGTGGCATCATCACCTGACTGGAGAGACCCATCGCGCCGTCGCGCATCACGCGGTCGACCAATTCCTGCATCTGTTTGATCTGCCGGGGTGTTGGGCGATCAAACGTCGTCCCCATCACGCTCTGCCAAATGTTGTTGAGTCCCACGTAGGAACAAACGTTGGTCGAGGTACCCGCTCGGTCAATCGTGTCGAAATAGTCGCCGAGTGTACGCAACTCGACGGTCTCTTCGCCAACTTGTGTCCTTCGCGGCGACAGTTTTCCCTGGTACGGTCCAGCGGAATTTCCCTCACCGAGTACCTCAGTCGTCACACCTTGGCGGATTTTGCTCTGAGCTTTGCCATCTTCCAGCAGCAGGAAATCGGAATGGGAATGCATGTCGATGAAGCCGGGTGCCACGACCAGACCCTTTGCATCGATGGTCCGCACGGCCTCGGCATTGTCCAGCTTTCCGATCGCCACGATTCGATCGTCAAGAATCGCGACGTCGGCATAAAACCAAGGGTTGCCCGTGCCATCGACGATCCGTCCATGACGAATCAGTAGGTCATACGGCTCTGCCCCGCTGACGGCCAAAGGGCCCGGCAGCGGCAACAGCAAAAGCAACAGTAACGGTAAGAGCGTTCGCGACATGTTCAATTCTCCGATCGAAAATGTCCAGACCGGGATCATTTTTTGATGCTACTTCCAGGTGTTCTTTTCGAGCGGTTTTCCATTGGTTGTGAGAATCTGAAAATGATGGAATCCGGCGCTCATTCCCGAGTATCGCCAAACGACTTTCTTCTCGCGAGTCACTTCGAACAGTTTTACTTTGTTGCCTTTGGCGTGATAACTGGAGATGACCGTGTTGCCGTTGGGCAACCTCTGAGCGCCGCAGGCGTCATCAAAGAGATTCTCTCCGATATCTTCATTCGTTACGCTCCAGACGATGTCGCCGTCGGCGTCGACTTCGATGATTCGGTTGCCGTTGGTGCAGGCGATCAGCGTGTTACCGTCCGCAAGGCGGATGGCGGTGAAAGGCCAGTCGCGTCTTTCGCGGCCCCGATCGTCCGTTGGAAACGTACGGATCACCTTGCCCGTGTCCGGGTTGTATTCCTTGACTGCAAAGTCAAGTAGATGAGGCGCAATGTAATTGCCGTTGGGTAGTAGGCGGAGCATCCGGGTCTGCATGTGGAAATTGCTTGTCTGGCATTGCAATGGAGTCGACTTGAGTATTTCCCCTTTGCGGTTGATTACCAGCGCGCGGGGTTCCGGACCCAATACGGCGAGCAGAAATTTACCGCCGGGCAATGGCTGCACCGTGCTGGTTTCCTTCTGCTGCGCCTTGTATTGAAAAACGATTTTCTTCGTTGCTCGTTCCACTTCGACGATACCACCGTTCGGAAATCCCTTCGTCCCGTAGAGTGCCAACAGCACATTGCCATTGGGCAGGACCCATCCGTCACTCGCCGGCTTGTCAAACGCCCATTCAACTTCCCCCGTCTCACTGATGATCACCACCTTGTTCGCTTTGCCAACGCCGAGGAACGAGTGGCCAATCGGCGCGTCAGCGGCCTGCAGTTGCGAAGAGAATGAGACAAGTGAAAGTACTGCCAGACACGTGACTGAGAATCGCTGAGGGCGACCACGTTTTCCAGCTGGCTTGATGTCGGATGTATGCATGGCCTGTTGGTTCCTAGTTTTCGAATAACAAAAGCGACCGCTGGATAGTTTATCTGGAATCCACCACCAAGGCGAGTTTGAAGTTGTTTGCCGGTTTCTTCGCCGCCCAATCAATTTGTAAATTCACACGATCAATCCACAAGACCCGACGCGAGCGAGTTCGGCTCACACCAATCAGCCATCTGCTGGTTTCTCGTGTAATTGATAGATGTCGACAACGCCGTCGTTGCTGATGTAGGTTTCCGCCGTGGAGTGACGACCGTTACCGCCTCGACCGTTGGTTTGGAATCGCGAGACGGCCAACCTCAGGCCGTCGGGGTGCAGGTCGATCTGGTAGCCGCTGGTCATCTTCACGCTATGCATCGGCGCGGCCTCGTCGGTTTTCCAGAACGCCAGCGACGCACCACTCGCTCCCTCCCCAACACCGGCCAGAATACCGTCGGGAAGAAAACGCAGCGAGTTGATCGGACCGTCCGCTTTTTGAGACGGTTTCAATTGCGCCTGTTCTTTGCCACTGGCCAAGTCCATGAGTACCACCAACGGGTCGCCGGGACAAAACGAGTTGCTTTTTGCATTGGTCATCCCGCCGCAGGCGAGCAGATTGCCGGTCGCGTCGATGGCCATCGACCGTACTCCGCCGACGTGTGCCAGGAAGTTGTCCAGTCGAGTATGAAGAACGGTTAAATCGAGTTCACGAACTTGATTCCCCGAGGGGATTTCCCATTGTCGGACGCTGCCGACCTGGTCACCACTCAGCAAGATGTCTCCCGACGGATGAAACAACAAACTAAAGACATATCCATTGTGTCCCCGCAAGTGGCCGGCCGGTTTTCCATCGGCCGTCCAGAGTCGCACGACTTTGTCGTTGCCGCCGGTTGCCACATATTTTCCGTCCGTGCTCACCGCCACCTTGCGCACCCAACTTGAATGTGCGTCCTGAATCTTCCACAGCGGTTGAGGCGAATCCTGCCGATAATCCCAGCAGAATAGTCCGCCATGATAGTCGACGGAATACAGACGCTGTTCGTCGGGATGAAAGGCAAAATCGCCGACCCAGCCTGGATGCCCACTCAGCGATACTCGCTCGTCCGTTGCCAGATTCCAACGTTGCAGGTCCGTGTCGCAACCGGCCGCGATCACATACGTACCGCATGGGCTGAAGCGACAAGTGCTAAGTTGCCGTTCGTGTTGGAACTTCTTGTCGATCCAGGCTTTTGTAACGTCGAGTTTCATATTCTTGGATTAGTTCGGTTTTGTTTCGATCAGGCCAACAACTCGGCGATCGCATCGCAGTCGTCATGCGCGATTGGCAACGGCTGACCGTTGTTGTGATATTCCGTTGTCGTTGGATCGACACCCATGGCGCGAAAGACCGTGTGGAAAACATGGCCAATGTCGTACTCGGTATCGTCCACCCACGCGCCGTTGGCGGTCGTTTTACCGTGCACGATTCCTTTTCGGATTCCGCATCCGGCCATGCACAGCGACCAGGCTTCTGGCCAATGATCGCGTCCAATCCGTTGGTTGATTTTTGGAGTTCGCCCGAATTCGGACATGAGCAGCACCAGTACATTATCCAACATCCCGCTCTCGTTCCAATCCTCGATCAAGGCGGCAAACGGTTTGTCGATCTGCGGGACGAGGTCCAAGTGCATGTTGAAATTGTCGCCGTGTGTGTCCCAATGGTACGAATGGCACTGCACGAACTGAACGCCCGCTTCGATCAGCCGTTTCGACTGCAGGATGTGACGTCCCAGTGGATGCCCACCGTAGCGGTCCAGTTCTGTGGCTTTGAAGTCGGCGAACAAATCTTTGCGTCGGATCAGCTTCTCAGCCATTTCGAACGAATAATCGTAGGCATCAACCTGAGCTTCGCGACGTCCCTTGCGGAACTGAGTGTTGAGTCGCTTGCGAATATCGTTGCGAGTCTTGTCCCGGGCGTCATCGATTTCGGCTGGGCGGTTGATATGGATTGGCGGTTTGCCGTCACCGAGCGCCAAAGCCCCGTATTTCGCTCCCAAAAAACCTGCGTGTTGCCAGATGAATCCGCCAGATCCCGGCTTGACCCAGATATAGTTTGGCAATGCGCTGTGCGGATCGCCCTTCAACTTCGATAGCGCAGCGCCGAGATACGGATAGGTCACGCCGCGGTTCTTGGGATCGCCGCGGAGGATGCGCGGCACGCCGGTCGAGTGATTTTCGTCCTTGGTGCACATGCTGCGGACGACCGCCAAGTGATGCATCTGCTGGGCCGTGTTCGGCATCAGCTCACTGATGTGAATTCCCGGAAGCGACGTTGGAATCGCCCGAAACGGCCCGCCGAATTCGGTACCCGGTTTGGGGTCCCAACTCTCCAGTTGACTCATGCCTCCGTCCAGCCAGATCAGTAATACACGCTTTTGTTGTGCTTTCAATTGGGCGGCAACGGAAGGGTGCAACAATCCGCTCGCGCCGCTGCCGACAGCGACACCCGCCAACGTGCCCAGCACTTGGCGTCGCGACAACTCGTGTTCGGAACTGTTGCAGTGGTGAGAGTGGATCATAATGCGGTGGCGATATTCGACCGAGTATCAGTGGTTCAATTTGAATTCTGCCGACGTCAACATCGCCCAGGCGTACTGGCCGAGCGCTTCCCCGCGACGATCTTTGTTCTCGTCTAGAAAACTAACAACATCCGCCGATTCCTCGGCGTTGGGAAATCGGCTCAGGATGTTCACGTAGAGTTCGTCCGCAATCTTCTTCGGATCAGCTTCTTTCTCCAATCGCCCGACGAGCGTGACGTCGCTCGGCTTCAGCCAGTCGAGCACCAACTGTTCGTTCATCAGGAAGAGCGCTTGTCCCATCGATGGTTGGAATTCGACTTCCGCTTCACCGGGTGGATTTCCGAAGACGGAAACAAACAGCAACATCGTATCGCTCAGATTGTCGGGCGCCGGAATGCGTCCGTTGATGTAGTCCTTGAAGGTGAACTTCGAATCTTCCGCCCTGGGCGTTTTGATGACTTGGTCGAGCACACCGGTAGCCCTCATCATGCTCCAAGCCGTTTGTTCCGGCGTTAACCCCTTGGCATTGGCGACACGGTAGGATTGCGGGGGCGCGTCGACCGCCGCAACACCCTCCGGCAGGATGCTCGACCGTTGGTATGTTTTGCTGAGTGCCAACTCACGCAACAGCCATTGGACGTCAAATTTATGAGCAACAAACTCATCGGCCAGCAATTTTAACAACTGCGGATGCGATGGCGGGTTCTGATCGTGAAGCATGTCCAGCGGGTGTACCAATCCACGTCCCATCATCAGGAACCAGAATCGGTTCACGCTGTTTTCCACGAATCGCCGGTTGGATGGATCGGTCAGGTGCGTTGCCAGTAACTGCCGAGGCTGGAACTTTGGCACGCCCGGTAAGCCGTCTTTGGCAGGTTCGGAAAACTCCTCACCTTTTTCAAACGTGGGAATTTCCACTTCCTGCCCGCCCGGCAATCGCGGCCCTGTTTGCTGCTTGTTGCCAGAATCGAAGACCGATTCAAACTCGACTTTGGCCGTCGCGACATTCTCAATCAGAAACGTTGTTTGCAGTGTGGTGTGTTTGGCCGACTTACTCTGCATCAAATAAGCCGACAGACCAAAATAGTCGGCCTGTTTGAACTGGTCGACGTTCGGATGATCGTGGCACTTGGCACAGTGAATGTTCATGCCCAGGAACAACCGAGCGACGTCGATCGTCATTTGGTCATGGTCGGCGCGGCCCCCATCGACAAAGAATTTTACTGTGCCGCGTGTCTTTTCGTTGGCGGCGTCGGCAATAAACAATTCACGCACGAACTGGTCCCACGGCCGGTTCTCGCTGAATGACGTTTCGAGGTATTTGTTCCAGTCTTCATCCGAGACGGCCGTTCCCGTGCGTCGTTCCAGCAACATGACCGTGAACGCCTCCCGCATGCGGCGCGCGTAGTCGGGAGCGGCGAGCAGCTGGTCGATGAGTCTTGTACGCTTTTGAGGATCCTTGTCGGCGAGGAAGGTGCGAACGGCCGTTGCGGTCGGCACGATCCCATTTAGATCGAGGTACACTCGGCGAAGAAACTCGGCATCATCGGCCGCAGTGGCGACCTCACCTCCAGCCCGCGCTTCGATCAACTGGTCAATCTGTTGGTGAAACGGTTCCCCCGCCCATATTCGTAGCGGAGTCAGAAGACACAGAGCAACGAGCGGAAATTTGATGCGGTGCATGTATTATTCGCTCTCAGTGTATGGGTGAGATCGAGCAACACTAGTTTACTCGATGTTTTTACTCATCGCCAACGGAGTTCGTTATCCATGTGTGGCACCGGCTATCCGATCGTGATCACGATGGAATTGCAACCACTCGACGACGGCGGAACACTGCTGGGTGTCAGTGAAGCGGGTTGGAAGACGGACGAACCTGGACTCAAAGTCTCTCACAAAAACTGCTCCGGCTGGACAAATATGGCGATGTGTCTGAAATCCTGGATCGAACACGGAACCGATCTTCGCTGAATCTGGACAGCAAAGGGGCAACGCCCCGGAAGTTTACCTAGCCCAGCCCATCGGGCGCATAGGCTGGGTTTGCTTTCTTACCCTACAATGAGGGGCTGACGGATTGCCGTACCTCTGCAACTCCGGAGCGTTTTCTAGCATGGGTCGTTGTCTGCTGGTACTACTGGCCGTTTGTTCTCTGTCTGCTCACGTCGTGGGCGACGAACGGGTGAGTTACGCGCAAGACGTGGCGCCGCTGCTCGCCCGACACTGCCTGGAATGTCATGGTCCGGACGCGGCGCAACGGGAAGCACAGTTGCGACTTGATTCTCGCGATGCGGCGACTACCGAACTCCCCTCCGGAAAAATTGCCGTGGTCCCTGGCAACCCATCGCGTAGTGAACTCGTACGTCGTATCACCGCTACCGGCGACGAGAGGATGCCGCCACCGGATTCTGGCGACGGCGAGGGGCTCACAGCTGCCGAGGTGAAGACGCTACTCACCTGGGTCCGGGAAGGCGCGGTTTGGGAATCGCACTGGTCGTTTACTCCACCGCAGCGACCTCAACCTGTCGATGTGAAACAGACATCGTGGGTTCGTTCTCCGATCGACCGGTTCATATTGTCCGAACTCGAACGAACGGGACGAATGCCCCTTGTCGAGGCGGATCGGCGGATTCTGATTCGCCGCCTCTACTTTGATTTGATCGGACTACCTCCGACGCCGATGCAAGTCGCCGAATTCCTCGACGATCGTCGTCCCGATGCATGGGAGCGACTGGTAGATCGACTGCTCGCATCGCCATTCTACGGGCAACGATGGGGCCGACACTGGTTGGATGTTGCCCGCTACGGGGATTCGAATGGCGGTGACGAGAATCACGCCTACCCACTGGCATGGCGATATCGCGATTATGTGATCGCAGCCTTCAACGAGGACTTGCCATTCGACCAGTTCGTTCAGGAACAGATCGCCGGCGACCTCTTGAATCAACTCTCGGCGACGACGTCGTTGACAGGCAACCGAGACCGGCACAACCAACGCGTCACCGCTACCGGGTTCCTCGCACTGGGTACCAAGATCCTCGCCGAACAGGACAAAGTAAAAATGCGTGCCGATGCGGTCGACGAGCAAGTCGATACGTTAGGCAAGGCGTTCCTCGCCCTCACGCTCGGCTGTGCTCGCTGCCACGACCACAAGTTCGACCCGATTCCCTCGACCGATTACTACGCGCTGGCCGGGATCTTTCACAGCACGGACACAAGCGACCAAGCTCTGAAAACCGACCAATGGAAAAGGCAGCAGGCCGACTACGATCGACGACTGAACGAGCTGAACGCTCGCAAGTCCGAGTTGGAGCGACAGATCGAAGCGGTGGCCGGGGACATTATCGACCGACAGGCAGAGAAATTTGACCGAGGAAACGTCTCGGCAATCACGGACGGCTACGGCGAGGGGATTGGAATCATCTCCGACCCCGGCTCTCAAGAGAATTTTGCTGAGTACGACATCGAGATCTCCGAGTCCGGCTCGTTCTTACTCCAACTGCGCTACGCGGCAAAAAACGCCCGCCCGGGCAAACTGCTCATAAACGACAAGGTTGTTCGAGAGAAAGCGATTTCACAAGTGACCGGCGGTTGGATGCCGCAACATCAGCGTTGGTTCTCGGAAGGCGTGCACACCTTTCGCGGCGGCAAGAACGTGCTGCGGATCCAATCCTCTCCACTGATGTCGCATATCGACCGGATTCGACTCATTCGTTTCGAAGATGGAGGCGACCTGTCGCAGACTCTGGAACGACTCGGAAAAACCGAACTTGAAATCGAGGCCCACAAAAAGAGTGCACCGCAACCGGTGAAGGTGATGGCCGTTATCGACGGACAGGCACACGATGTGAAACTTCATCTGCGAGGGAGCCACTTGGCACTGGGCGACACCGTGTCGCGGGGATTTCCCGGCGCCGTTTCTGCCCGGCGATCATACGCCGCGGATTCAGAATACGTGATCGGTGAGGGAGAGAGTGGCCGCTTGCAACTTGCCCGCTGGATGACGAATGGAGACGTTGGAGCGGGCGGGCAAGTCGCTCGAGTCATCGCGAACCGACTCTGGCATTTTCATTTCGGCCGAGGACTGGTGACCACTCCGGACAATTTCGGTCTGCAGGGCGAGCGGCCGACGCATCCGAAACTGCTTGACTGGTTGGCGTTAGAGTTAATCGACAACGGCTGGTCGCTAAAGTCACTGCATCGTCAAATTGTATCGTCGGCCACCTACCGTCAACGCGGCGTTCGCAACGCCAGCCGCGATTTTCGTGGAGTACCTCGTCGTCGCCTCGAGGCAGAAGCGATCCGCGACAGTCTCCTGTTTCACGGCGGACGGTTGGACTGCGGCCTGGTTGGAGAACCGGTGAAGGCAAAGTCGCAAAACCCGTCGCCCGAAGATCTTCGGAAAAACGAAGAGGCCTACAGCAACTCGCCCAGGCGGTCGGTCTACCTACCCGTGG
>DUDC01000122.1 GCA_012959465.1 Planctomycetaceae bacterium | reverse complement strand
CACAAGAACAAGAATATGCTCGACCAATTTTCAGTGGCAACGTGGTTGCCCAAGAACCCACAGATCCGACCAACAACAACGGCAACTGCTCCGTCAGTGCGGACCGCTGCCGCCAAGGTCGAGAGAAGTTGGCCGACTTGACCGTTCGCAGCATCAGCCTTGACATCACACCGACGATAAGTGAAGTCAAGAACGATCGCGGCCTATCTTCAGATTCTCGCAGCTGGCGCGGCCGGGCTGGCCAAGTCCTCGCCACGGGAGTCTTCATCGATTTCACGCATGGGCGCCTTCAGATAAGGACGGCCACGGGAGATGTAGTGACGATACCTAGTCGCGAATTGAGCGACGACGACCGCTGTCACTTCGCGGCCAGCTGGGGCATCCCGATCGAGTGTGAGCTCGGCGATGAGGCCTATGCTGCACGCGATTGGCTGCCGATGACGATGACGTGGAAAGCATCGGCGGTCTGCCACAATCCGCTCTACTTTGAAGAAGTACAACTGGAACGCTACGGCCACACCGCCGGGCCCGTTTTACAACCGGTGATCTCTGGAGCTCACTTTTTCTTCAACATCGCCGTCTTGCCCTACAAGATGGGAATCCATCCGATGAACGAGTGCATGTACCCGGTTGGCACCTATCGGGAAGGCGATTGTGCTCCCTGGTTGGTCCCACCAATTCCCATCAGCATGCGAGGTGGATTGATGCAGGCCGGCGCCATCGTCGGCGGAATCTACGTTCTACCCTAAGTCAGTCAGTGCCGGACATCCTTGTCGGGAGCGATTGGTGACGGGGCGTCGACCAGACGGTCGACGCCCCGCATTTTTTTTACATTGGTCAGCGATTCATACCATTGTTCGACGACACTTCCACCGCTAGACTCGGCTACCGAATTGCCGGAACAAGGCCCTCGGTAGACCAATGTCGGCAATCACGGTTTTCCCAAAAAACTCGCCGGCGAGATGTTGGTGGCGTTTTTCTCCCACGAGCGTACAAGTGACGTTGGCTCGAAACGGATGCGGCGAACAAGCGGAGCCAGTTTCGCAGGAGACTCCGCTGGGCCAGTCGATACAAAAGTGCCTCCCCGGAAAATCCGCCGAACATTGCAGCGCCTCGGAAATGGGTGATCGCGGTGGACCCGTGCCACCGATGCCGAGCATCCCATCGACGACCCACTTGGCGGCGGATAGTTCTAATGCCAAATGTTCTACCGTCGATGCAGGATCCAAACAGCGAAACGGGATACGGGCGAGTTGCAGGATCTTCGCATTCGTGGCCGCATCCGGGGACATCGAATCGACGTTCCACCATGTGAACACACGGACATCGACGCCAGCAGCATCCAGGTGTCTGGCCATCACCAAACCGTCGCCGCCGTTGTTCCCCTTTCCGCAGAGAATCACAACACGTCCCGGTGTCGCATCCTGCTCGAGCAGTACCTCCGCACAACGCCGACCGGCATTTTCCATCAACACCAAAGTGGACATTCCGAATTCCGATTCCGCCATGCGGTCGATCCACCGTACATCGGCCGGTGTAAGCGGGGCAGGGGGGAGGAGACGGTCGGTCATGGCGTGGAATTGCCGGGAGGAATCCGGCTTGGCAGGTGAATAGACAGCTTCAAGGCCGAGGCACAACAACAACCCTATTCCAATCCAGCACAACCCCCACCTCCGCATTGGGGTCGTCCGCAGTTCCCTGGGCCCATCATTGGCAACGGGTTGCTCTGCGTGTGCGCCGCAGGAGTACTAAACTCCTTGGAAATCTCTTCACTTCCGCAGCTGGGACAAGAGGGCGTATCCCGGTCATTGCGAATCAACAATTCAAACGGGGCACTGCATTCGGTGCAAACGTATTCGTAAATAGGCATGGTCGTTTCGCTTCCAATTACTCCGTCTGGGGTGGATCGTGTTGCACGTCTTTCCACTTCATTGGGCGACGGTGTGGTTCAATTCGCAATACCACCATCCCCTTCAAGAATAAGCGTACCGTACCGTTGGATTCGCTCACAACGACGGCCACCGCATTGGTGTGTTTGCTGATCGCCGCCGCCGCCCAGTGCCGCGCACCCAGTCCTGCCGAAACGCTGGTCAGCTCGGTGTGTGAAGCTTCGACGATTTGACTCGATCGTTCCACCGTGCCGTCGGGAGAGACCACGAAGGCCCCGTCCAGTTGGGCCACTTCCTTAATCGCCTCGCGAACGCGGCGATCGTTTAGATTACGTTCCTTGCGACCATAGCCTTTGACAGGATCAAAGCCCGCCGATTTGCAGAGACTCAACACTCGACGCGTGTCACCGACGACAAACATTGTCCCGACCGGCTTCCCTTCGCGGCCTTCACGGCCGATTTCGACGGCAATATCGACGACGGCCTTCAATGTCTCCAGGGGCACACTGGTTTCGAGCTGTCGCAAATCTCGCGGCGTCAAGCGTCCGAGATGCTCGTCGAGGGGAACGAGAGAAATCGTATCAAATCGATCCGCATCAAAGAGGCTGTAAACGGCAACGACCGCGGATCCTGGCTGCAACCACTCATAGGCGACACATTCGAGAAGTGCTTGCGTCAACTTCTCGTACACCGGTGAATCGTCCATGGATAGGACGATCGCCGGCAATCCGGATTCCGCGGCTCCCTCAAGTTCCTCCGCAAAGTCGGCCGCCACAATGATTCGGTGGCCATCGGCTGCTTCGGCCAATTGGGCGTAATCCATCCGCCCATCCATCATCATCAGAATGGCGTCGGCCTCCACCGACTTGCACAATCGGATCGCACCGTCGATGAATGTACGAAAACGTTTTCCAAATCGATATTGCCGCATGCCGTCGCCGGTCCAATGCTTGGCGTTCACGGTCACTTCTCGGCACACTCTGGCACGAGAAAAAGAGGTTGGCACGGATGATCGGTGGAGGATTTACACCAACTCGGCTTGCCAGTGCACGCATCGTACGCCGTTTTAGTTTCCCAAGCAACGGGTACTCGCATCATCGCTGCAGCTGGCTGGCTCTATCGGCAAGATATTCTTTGCGTTGGCCGGGACTCCCGTGGAAGACACGCTCGTCGTACAACGCCAACGCCCGCAGGGCGTGACCCTTGGGGCCAACTTCCAACGTGCGCTGCCTGTTGTCCCAGAGTGTCGTGTTCAAGAAGTCGACAGCACGTGTCACGCGGGGGTCGGTTAAATCTTCCTCCGGCAGTGAGAACACCAGCCATTCGAGGAGATGACCAGTCGTCTGAATCTTGCGGTCGCTGTCACCTCGATGGCCTCGTCCACGAAACCAATCGGTACTTAGGCTGCCGTCTCGATTTTGTAATTTAAAAGTGTATTCGATGTAGGAATCGACGTACTTCTGCGCCCGCAACCACTGCCCGGTGAACGATTCGTTTCGCTGCTTCCGCTTGTGAACTGCATAGCTGAAGCCCATCATTCGATGCGTTCCACCACAAGCAGCGCCGCTCACTGGCTGAGCCAGTTCTTCCTTGATCAACCGGGGGATGTCCCATTTTGCCCCGGTGTTCGACTTCCACTCGGCATCCGAATCCAAATAGTGAACCAATCCGATCAGCTTAAAAGTCAGCTCGCTGTTCCGCCGGCAGGTCGCTTGCTCGTGTTTGACCAAGTCTGCAATCGTGAAATCAACACCATTCACTTGCATTGGATAGTCCAGCTTGACCTTCGACTGGGCCATCATCGCCAAGAACTGTCCGACATGACCTTGGTAACCGGGCCCAATCGGAGTGACGATGCGACCTTTCGAAGTTCGGAACAGTCGCTGCCCGCGACAAGGACGGTTCCAACAGAGCCACCCAATCGCATTGACCTCTTCACCACCAGCAATCAAGGGAGTATCAACACCGTAAGCGATGATAGCGTGCATGATCCCCCAGGGACTGCGAACGGCAACATTCTCTGGACGGACGAAATAGTAAGCCAGCGTATCCCGAATTCGTTCTCGTCGCTCGAGCATGTCGGAACTCAGCTCCAACGCCTCAACCAACTTCTCAGGGGCATCCACCTCGGACGCTTCAGGTTCTTCCGCATCCACCTTGTCGGCCGTCTCGGACACCTCGTCATCCGATACAGGGGCGTCTGTAGGTGACGAATCGTCTTCGACAGGTGGTTCATCAAATGCGACGGTCCAGATCACATCGATGCCGGTCGATGGGTCGAGGAAGGCTCGCCCGGTCGAAGGGTGGGTCCGACTAGCGGAGGAAGGGGAGTGAGAGCTGGCAACCGATGGGGAGATGGACGGACGGTTGAGTGTAGTTTGGCCTGCCGGACCGTGAAATACGGCACGAGAGATGAGTCCAAGTGAGGCGAAAAGGACGATAAATGAAATTACTGTTCGGATCATCGACACGTGTTTCTATGAGGGCGGATTGGGAGAATGTCAACGAACGGCGTGAGACTAGGTGGTATGTGAAATATCGGCTAGGCCAGTCTACAAGTTGACCTCTCCGGGAATGGCTATGTCTTCTTTCGTGCTCGGCACCGCTCACGCAACCGTCACAACCTCCCACTGGCGTATCACCGTGCGATAAACCCAGCGTTGGGCCGGTCTAGGCAAATTGTGAGTCCGACCTGAAGGAGGGCTGGCACAGGCCCGTTAGCTTGCGCATCGAACCCGAGCTCTGATTCAACCGTAGGAAGTGGCGCAAAGAATGGGGGTTTTTGAGCGAGATAAGTCGCAAAGCTACCCAGCTTCACAAATCTCTCTGGTGGAAGAAACGACCCTCTGCTAAATTTTCGCCCCCGCAATCTCCGGGTTCACACCCGTACCTTGCTGGCCAACAATTTGACCGATCACAACACATCCGACTCCGCCCGTAGGTAATGGACGACTATGAAGGTTCAATCGATTCGCTCACCGTTTGTGCTGACATCAATTTGCCTTTTGGTTCTAAGTGGCTGCGCAGAGTACGCCTGGTTGAATCCGATGATCCAGCTGGAACGGCATAGGGACTCACAGTTTGTCACACCATTCCACGAACGGCTCGATGAGATTCACCGAGTCGGTTTGGCGGCGGCGGCCGACCAATACACGCCCGACGAACAGACGATGATGGCATCGGAATTGACGGCGATCATCAGCGAGGATTCAAATCCGGTGCTCAGAGCGAGCGCAACGCGGGCATTGGGGCATTTCGAGTCGTCTTTGGCGTCCACTGGAATCGGACTGGCGATGGCCGATGACGATGCTGAAGTCCGGATTTCGGCCACAGAGGCCTGTGGTGACCAGTTCGACGAACAAGCGCTGCAAAGACTCATCGCCCTGCTGCGGGACGATAGCACCGACGTGCAAATTTCCGCAATCAAAACGCTGGCCGATTTCCCCCATCCGACCACGATCGTGGCCCTGGGCGAGTTTCTCGATCATGACGACCCCGCATTGCAAGTCCTTGCGGTGAAGTCGCTGAAACAGAACAGCGGAAAGGACTTCGGAAACAACCTCGATTTGTGGAAGAAATTTATTCAAGGCGGAGATCCCGTTGAGCCTCCCAAGGGAGCATTCAGTATTCGAGGCAGCGAGTTCTTTTAACTTTGCCCGATGACGGCACGTTGACAAAAACGGCAGCGCTCTGCTCATTTGCGATTCGTCAAGGGACGAGGCCAGACTTCGCAACCCGAGGCCGTGCGAGCGTGAATGACTCGGCGGCGACACGCGCTGGCACACGCCGAATTAAGGGCCCTTATCGATCATGTGAAGCCGGCTTGGTTTCCGGCCCGTGTCTGCTGTAGTTGCCTTGCGATCTACCCTATAATCAACAGCGGTAGTAGGGTCTTGTTGTCGCCTGAGGAGGTCGTTGATGCCGGATCCCCAAAAACATGCTGACAAAAGGAATTGGATCGAGTCCATTGGCCGATTCATCCCCGGCTTTCGAGGATATCTGGAAAAGGGTTACCGCCGAGAAAGTGATCACTTGGCCCGGGAGTGGATGGCCGAGTGCTTGCAACGCAGCAAGACGTCTCTCGACAGCTACATGCGGCAAATGGTCAACGCGGCACAATTGGATGCTCTTCCGGAAGTGCAACGTGTGCACACGCGGTTGGACACGCTGATTTCCAAGATCCGCTCGCAGGTCCGCGGGTACAGCGGCTTCTTCGATTTCGTTCGCATTGACGTACAGAAATTGGACCAGGTCTATGCCCTGGACATGGAGATGACCGAGTCGGTCGATTCGTTGGGCAAAGCCATCGAGGCTTTGGGTGAGAAAGGTCTCGATGATTCTCCGGCTGCCGTGACCGCCGACTTGATCCGCCGAATTGACGACGCTGAAACGCAATTGGAACGTCGATCTGACCTTCTAAAAGGTGTTGGCGAATAAATGATAACCAACGTAAATCAACGCAAATATCTTGGACGAGAGTGAACAATGGGGCTACGCCTAGAAGTTATCGAGTATTTCGATGAATCCAATCGATCACTAGTGCACCGGGTACCGCCACAGGGTTCCGCCGACATCAAGTTCGGAGCTCAACTGGTCGTGCAAGAGAACCAGGAGGCGGTATTTTTCCGCGATGGGAAAGCGATGGATACGTTTGGTCCAGGTCGCTACACCTTGACGACTGCCAACGTCCCCTTCATCACTCGCCTCTTGACGATCCCATGGGAGAAATCACCGTTCACGGCTCAAGTCTACTACATTGGCAAACAGACATTTTTGGATCAGAAGTGGGGAACTCGCCAGCCCATTACCCTCCGGGACCCAGATTTCGGAATGGTACGTCTGCGTAGCTTTGGAAAGTACTCATTCCGTGTTGCCGATGCGCCACTGCTGCTCAATACACTTGTGGGAACGCAAGGAAAATACACCACCGACGAGGTGTCAGGGTTCCTTAAAGACCTCATTGTTTCACGAATGACCGATTTATTGGGAACATCGAAAATCGGCATGCTGGACTTGCCTGCCAAGTTTGACGAAATCGCTGCCGGCACTCGTGTGAAGGTCAGCGAGGAGTTCGGGAAATATGGTTTGGAGCTTGTCGACTTCTTTATCAACGCCATCACGCCACCGGAAGAAGTGCAGAAAGCGATTGACGCTCGAAGCAGCATGGGCGCGATCGGCAACTTGCAGGCGTTCACGATGTACCAAGCAGCCAATAGCATGTCAAAAATGGCGGAGAACGAGGGTGGTGGCGGCAACGCCATGAACATGGGCATGGGAGCCGGTTTCGGGATGATGATGCCCGCCATGCTTCAACAGGCGATGATGGGTAACGCGGCGCAACCTCAGGCACCGGCTCCACAGTCGGGCGCCGCACCAGCAGCGGCGCTCGGTGCAGCAGCAGGAGCGGCAGCTACCACAGCCTCCGGTGGACTAGATTTTTCCAATCTCAGTGCGGCTGCCGCCGACCCCAAGGCTCTCGTGCGCACTGTCGCCCAGTCTTCCGGCTGGACAGTGAACGAGAACGGCGAGCTCTGGAGTATCGTTGTCCCCATCGGCTCGTTGCGCAAACAGACGGTGGTGGTCAATTTTGGTGCAAAAGACTCCGAAGGACACGCGTTAATCGCCTACACGTCCACTTGCGGCCCCGCGAACGACAAGAATGCAATGGCGTTGCTGCGATACAACATCAAGATGGTGCACGGGGCTTTCGCCATCCAACGTACCACCGCGGGCGAGATGATCGTTGTCCAAGCCAATCAGCTGGCCGATACGGCCGATGCGTTGGAAGTCACGCGACTCATCTCGGCGGTCGCCTGGCAGGCCGACAAGGTTGAAGAACAACTGGGTGGAGGGGATCAGCATTAGCTGCGGCCAACGCTTGGCCCGTCGAATGCCGGCTGAGTGAGCAGGTCGTAATCTCTATCCTGTACCGGAACTTCAACCGCGGAGCGCGTCCATGGATGTGGTCGAGCCATTTGACCCACAGTGGTTTCGATCTGAGTCGGCAACTCGCTGGCTCGAAGATCCGGCACCCTCCGAAAAAATGCTGCGACGGATGCAACGCGAGTTATCCGACTGGCAGATCCAACTGATCTTGGCACTCCGCGAAACGCGTCCACGAATCACCCGGAAATTCCCGTTCGAGAAGCTGCTCGCCACGCCTGTCGCGCTGGAACAAGCGTCAGACTTTGCACTTGCCACGTACAAAGCTCGCCGGTTCAAGAACCATCCGGCCTTGGATATGTGCTCAGGCATGGGTGGTGACTTGATTGCGTTAGCCCGCCGCGGTGAAGCATGCGGTGTGGAATCCGATCCACTGCTCGCCGAAATAGCGTCATACAACGCCTCACTCGCCTCCGAAAAACCGGTGCTGGTTCGCCAGGAATCATGTTTACAGACGCCCTTGAACGGTGAGTGGATCCATATCGACCCGGACCGCCGCCCCGACGCCAGTCGAGTCGTGGAGGTATCGTACTGCGAACCTGGATGGGACGACGTATTGCGGCTGATGAATAAGACGCCGGCCGGCGTGGTTAAAGTTGCGCCCGCAGCGGAATTTGAACAATCCGGCGCGGAATGGGAACGCGAATGGGTGGAACGAAGCGGCCAATGCCGTCAGCAGTTGGTCTGGTGGGGAGAGGCGGCTGGCTCGCCCGGGCGTCGTATAGCGACGATTGTGAATGACGAGGGCATCGCTGTCGGGCAGTGGCAGCAAAAGGCCATTACGGTCTGTCGTCAAGTTCATGACACCATTGGCGACTTCCTGTTTGAACCATCACCGGCTGTTCTGGCCGCTGACTTAGTTGACGATATCACGGTGGGTTTGGGTCTTGGCCGAATCGCTCCGGGCGCTGTTTATTTGACCGGTCAAAGAACCCATCATCCTCTGTTGCGCACGTTTCGAGTGCTTGACGTTCTGAAACTCGATCGCAAGAAGATGAATGCCTATGTCCGACAGCGTCGACCTCGCTCGGTTGAAGTCAAAAAACGGGGTGTCGAACCCTTCGACCCCAACCAATTCCAACGTGGCCTTAAGAAGTTCTTGGGGGATGGCCCTCCTTTAGTCCTCATCGCCACTCGTATCGGCGAGAAACGACTGGTTATCGCCGCGGAGCGAGTGTTGGCGAGCGAGGACGACAACGAGGCGTAGCATGGGTCGCGTTTGACATCCCATGCAATCGCTGACGTTCGCGCCCCTTCTCCAACCGGCAATTCCGTCCCGACCCGCACCATTGCCAGCTCTGACGCACGATTGGCCCATTGCGACCGAATGGACCGATGTTGCTTTAGCGGTGGCTCCAGAGCAATCGCTGCTTACCCTTGCCGAACCCGACAATTCGCTCCGTTTGTACTTTTCAGATGGTCGTATCATGACACTGCTACGTCTGTTGTTGCTGCCTCGCAAAATGATGCTGGCGATAATGTTGGTCAGTGCTGTGGCCGTTTCCTATTTTTCAACCGATGGCAAATGGCAACAGTGGAAGGGTTGGGCAAGGTCGAAGGTGAGTCGAGCGAAAGACACGTCACAGCCAATCGATTGGTCGAAGTCGTTCGGTTCCAGCTCGTCGACCGAATCAGTGAAAGACTCCAAGGTCCCCACGGTGACGTCAACGGTTTCACTAAAGGACCTGCCGTCGGAATTGACCGGACCCAAGCACCAGTCCCTAGAGGATGTCGTGCGATTTGATCGATCGCCAAACTGGGTAACACAAACTTGGTCCCGCGTAACGACCGTCCTGGCCGAAGTTGAACTGGAAGGCCTTCGAGTCCCCCTCGTCACGGGAACCAAGTTGACAGACTTTGCCGGCTCAGCCACCTACTATTTCGACCGACAACACCGAGTTCAACGCATCGTACTGGAGGGAAGCTGCGGTGATACCGGCATGTTCGAACAGTTCGCCGAAGGGCCGCTCAAGCTAAAAAAACGGCCCACGCTTGCTGCGGGTCTCTACACCCACAGCTGGAACGGTACTGTCAAAAGTGCCCTAAAACTGTCGCATGCGCCAGTTGTCCGCAGTAATTCGCCATTCACCCGGTATGCGGTCTACATGGAAGTCAATCACCCGTCGAGTCGTTTTGGTATGAGCCCTGAAGGTCGCAATATGCTCAGACGCGATCGACAAACTTGGCGGTGGTAGGCGGTTGATTCACTAGTACTTGTCCCGAATACGCGGGATCGAAAGGCCTAGGACGGACCTCGCACGAAGAAAGGCCGATTACTCGGTCAGTTTCGTCGGCACTATTTTTTTACTGCCGACGAATCTCTCTTCTCCAGCTGCTCGACCCGGTCTAGCAGGGCCTCCACCAGAATTCTCAACGTTCTTACTTCATTGGTCAGTTGCGCCGTTGAATTCTCGTTGGCCGGTTGTTGAACAAGGGGCAGAGGCAATTCATTTGGCGGCGGTACGGCTTCCACTGGTTGCGGGGGCGGTACGGGACGCGGCAAAGCGTCGTTGAGTGCTCCATCGAGAACGCGTCCGAGGCGGCCCAATATCGGGCGCCGTCCACCTTCGCCAAGTTGGCGTTCCAGAACCCCATTGCCGCCATCAGCCGCTCGTGGCGGAAGCACCGTGGGATTTCTCACCGTCACGGCCGTTTCCTGCACCAGGTTGCCTAACACAAACTGCACCTGCACGCGGTCGCCCGGTCGATGGCGAGTGAGCACTCTCTCACAATCCTCTTTTGTCTTGACGGCTACTCGGTCAAGTTTGTGGATGATCGCCTCGATGGGAATCCGAGGACCAGCACCTGTGGCGTCGAAGAGTACATCAACGACCATGACGCCGCCGGGATTACGGTTCGTTGACTTCAGTGTGACCAACTCAAGCCCGATCAACTGCGAGATTAGGTCACGAGTTGGTGGCATCGGCTGGCCGGACAACGGCGCGGGGCCGGGGCGAACACCCAATGTCACCTCAACACGGTGTAATCGGTTTTTTCGCAGAAAATCTATCTTGACGGACCGGCCCGCCGGTCGCTCCCTCATCTCGGTCACCATCGCCTTCAAATCATTGACGATGTGTTCATCGATCGCCAGAATAATGTCTCCCGGCTGGATTCCCACCTTGTTGGCTGGCGAGCCGTCGACAACTCGCATGACCTCTGCGCCACGACCCAGGGCACTCTCGTCCGCCGTGACACCGAGGTATCCAGGTTGAATGTCTCGCCCCTGCGCCCATAGTGATGAGGTGTCGCTAAGGAGAGTTCCCAGTGAAAAAATGACTGCTAGAACGATGTACATTCTCATTGTCTTCTCCATTAAACTGTCCTCCTCAATACCCGCCCCAACTCCAAGGATTATACCCTTTTTGGGAGAATAGACACGTGTTTGTCGGACATCCTCTTGAGGAAGAAGGACTGTTGACGTTCCTCCTAACGGCATTTCCACCCGACGAGACCCACGTCTGGCGAGAGCGCCTGCTGGAGCAACGCCCCGGGGATGTCTGTGTGGCTCAACGAGTAGAAAATCGGTGGATTGCGGGAGTCCAGGCCCAAGACCTTGGTGGCCGCGCGGCATTGATCTGGCCGCCAGCTTGTGTTGAGAGCGACTATGACTGGCGGTCCCTTGGTGAACGCCTGTTCGCCGAGCTCCTCCAACAGAACATCCACTACACGCAGGCACTACTGCCGACAGATCGACCAGGGCCCTGGCGGTCCCTCATCGCTCTGGGCATGACGCAGCTGACGGTCATGGACTATATGGTCGCCACTGCCGGCACTGTCCCACAGGGCGCCCCAGAGAATCTCAGGGACTCCGCCGTTGAGCCCCTCGTGCTGAATGGCGATGCGGCTGACGATTCCTTTCCCCGGCTCTGTCACATTGTAGGGGGGACCTATCGCCAAACGCTCGATTGTCCGGAGCTTAACGGCATCCGAGCGGTCGAAGATGTCGTTCGTGGCTACCAAACTTCGGCACCTCTGACCGCTTGGATTTTTCCCGACGGCAAACCCGCTGGTCCTGTGGCGCGAGAAACCGAGCATTTCGCCGGTGACGCCGCGGTGTTGTTACTGTCCGACCATCCTGATCACGACCAGACCGAGCTGACCTACATGGGCGTGCTTCCCGAATATCGAGGAAGAGGGTGGGGCCGCCGTCTTGTCAGCCACGCCATTGCGAACACTGTGAACATGGGACGGGGCAAAATTGTACTGGCGGTCGATCGCCGCAACGGTCCAGCGATCGAGCAATACCAGGCAGCCGGGTTCCAACGTTGGGCAAGCCGCGTCTGCCTGACACGACATCTTGATGAGGTGGACGGCTGATTAAAAAAACTAACAAACTTTTTCGCTCGGCCATATCCGATGGCCAAAGACACACATTTACGCAAACGATGATCAACAAGATACTTACAAGCACAACGACGGCGACTAGCGGCGGAGACGACGTCGGCCAAACAGGTTTTCCACACCGCCAACATGGCCCGTTTCAGAAGTTTTTCCTGCGTATTTTCCGCATCATCGCGGTGTCAAGTACGTCGATATACGTTTGTGATGCACCATTGGTTTGACAGCACTGCTAGCAGTCGTAAAATCGGCCCACTGACGTATGTTGTTCATGGATACCGAACGGACGGACGTGGTTGGTTCGGTGCAGGATCTTGAGAACACGCGCTGCGTTCGTTAGCGCTTTGAGTGGCCTGACCTCTAAGGAAGCTGCTCCCGACACTAATGGCGCGCGCGGTTTGCGCAGAGGATGCGGTAGGAATTGACGATCGTCGATAGGGAGATCGTGTCAGCGTTGCTGGATGCACTTGCTGGCAAGATCGGAAAAGAACGATTCGACTTGTGGTTCGGCGATGGATCGCTTTGGAACATTCAAGACTCGACCTTGCGGATTCGGGCGCGGGACGCGTTTCGCTTGGACCGGGTGCGCGGCTTTCGTCGTGACATCCAAGAGGTCTGTGAGATGGTCATCGGACGCTCCCTTGAGTTGTCCTTTGCCGTAGCCACTGATGACGAGGTGGGCAGTACCGCAGACCATTTCACCGCGAAACTCGCTACGAAGCAGGATGGCCCTCAGACGGCAACGGAAGTGTCGTCTCCAAACACTGTCCGTGCTGCGGAGAGATCGGCGAAGCTAAAGAGTGGCCGCAAGTACCGAGACCTGTCATCCATGGTGGTCGGCGATAGTAACCGAATGGCGGTAGCGTCGGCGGAACGCATCTTGCGCTGCCCGGGCGAAGCTTCTCCCTTCCTTCTCTATGGACCCAGCGGTAGTGGAAAAACTCACCTGCTAGACGCGATTCGCGGTGAGGCCCGACGTCGCGGCTTGCGGCGAGTCGTTCTCCAGACGGCGGAGCAGTTTACCTCGTCGTTTGTTGAAGCGATCCAGGGCTCGGGGTTACCCAGTTTTCGCAGCAAGTACCGCGACGTGTCAGTGTTGATTCTGGATGACGTGCAGTTCTTCGCTGGCAAACGAGCCACACTGGTTGAATTGCAACACACGCTGGACTCGTTGATACGAGATGGGCGGCAAATCGTACTCTCGTCTGACCGTCCACCTGCCCAGCTTTCGGCCATTCCTCAAGAACTGCGAACAAGGTTGGCAGGGGGGTTAGTCGCTGACATTTCGACTCCTGATTTTGCCATGCGTTGCGAGATGTTAGAACGGTCCACTTGCTCACTCGTCCTCTCCTCCAGCGTCAAGCGGCTGATTGCCGAATTGGCGACGGGAGATGCGCGACGACTCGCAGGTGCGGTCCATCGTCTGGAGGTGGCAAGCGAGGCTTATCACTGCGATGTGACGTTGGAATTTGCTGAGCGAATGTTACGTGATCTGTTTCAAGCACATCAACGGGTCATCGGCCTGCGAGACATTGAAGACGCGGTTTGCGAGGCGTTTGGGGTCGACAAGAATTGCCTTCGCTCCAGCCGACGTGACCGCGTCGCAACACATCCTCGTATGCTCGCGATGTGGTTGGCCCGCAAGCACACCCGTGCCGGTCTGGCAGAAATTGGGCGTTTTTTTGGCAAACGCAGCCATAGCACAGTGATCTCGGCCGATAAGAAGGTCCAATCGATGGTTGGCAGTGGCAGTTGCTTCGAAACGCTGCAGGGTCCCTGTCATGTGGAAGATGCGATCGCCCGCATCGAACGTCGGCTTCAAGCTAGTTAGCCCGCGAATTCGACGCCTTATCCCCCGTGACGGGACACGTCTTCGTGCCTCTCGGTAGGTTTCATGGCGTCATTGATGCAGGTATGATGGAGTTGAGCTGAAAATTGGCCCATCGAAGCTCATGTGCCTGCTACCTTTGAATCCCACCGATAACGTTGCCGTGACGCAATTCCGGTACCGACCCGTTCCCTAGGAGACCGCTTGATGTCCACTCCTTCGAAGCCTGCCACGGACACCTCACGCCGCACATTTCTGAAATCGTCCACAGCGGCAACGGTAGGCGCGTCGCTGGCCACGATCGCGACGTCACAGGCCGTTCATGCTCAGGGAAGTGATCTTCTCCGCATCGGACTGATCGGTTGCGGTGGACGAGGAACAGGGGCTGCCAAGAACGCGATGAATGCGGACCCGAAGTGCCAGTTGACGGTGATGGCCGATGCCTATGACGATCGCCTCAACAGGCAATCACGTCCAGCTCTCGAACGGGACAAGGGACTCGCATCAAAGATCAAGGTCACTGACGATACAAGCCATGTTGGGCTTGATGCGTACAAACGAGTGATGGATTCGAATGTCGACGTAGTGCTACTGTGCACGCCCCCGCAATTTCGACCTGTCCAACTCCGCGCGGCGATTGAAGCCGGCAAGCATGTCTTTTGCGAAAAGCCAGTCGCCGTCGATGCCCCAGGCGTGCGAAGTGTGATGGAGACATCGCAGATGGCAAAAGAAAAGAATTTGAGTTTGGTGTCGGGGCTATGCTGGCGGTACGACCGTGGAGTCAAAGCAACCATTGAACGAATCAAAGCGGGCATGATCGGCGACGTTGTCGCGATCCAGGAAAACTATCTTGCGAACACGCTCTGGCATCGCGGCCGTAAGCCAGAGTGGACCGACATGGATTATCAACTCCGCAACTGGCTTTACTACACTTGGTTATCTGGAGACCACATCGTCGAACAGCATATCCATAGCCTGGACAAGGCGGTCTGGCTGATGAACGACGAGCCGCCGGTTTCCGCGATAGGCCTCGGTGGGCGTCAGGTTCGCATCGAGCCTCGGTTCGGACACATCTTCGATCATTTCGCGGTCTGCTACGAGTGGGCTAACGGGGTCAAGACGTTTTCGTACACGCGCCAAATGGCAAAGTGCAAGAATGAAACGGAGGACTTCGTGATCGGTACCAAAGGCCGAGCCAAAGTTCTTGCCAATCAGATCGAGCCGACCGACGGTGACTCCTGGAAGTTCAGCGGCGCGAAGCCGAGCATGTACGATCTGGAGCATCAAGCGTTATTTGCCGGCATTCGCAGTGGTAAAATCCTCAACAACGGTCACTATATGTGCATCAGCACGATGGTGGCGATCATGGGTCGCGAAGCGTGCTACTCGGGTCAAAAAATCGAATGGGACAAGGCGTTGGCCAGCGAAGTAAGGTTGGGTCCCGAAACTATCGAACCTGGCCAAGCACTTGAATATTCCGTTGCAATGCCAGGCCGAACCAAACCCAGCTAATACGCGATTCGTACGAAGTAACATGCCATTTCTTGCGCCAAAGTCCGCTCGAGCTAGTCAAGGCTGGCCTGAACTGATTGTGATCGCCCCGCGGATCATCATCTATGGGTGGTTCATCGCCGTTACGTTGCCGCTCGCCGGTGACGAGCCGAGAAGTTCTCTCGAGCAACTTCGTCGAGTGACCATTGACCGCGACGATACTCGTTCGACCATCGATGGCCGCATTCTGTTCACGGGCGCCGAGGGAGGAATACTCCTTGAATCCCAAACCACACGGTACTGGTTGCTGCAAGCGAATGAGATCATCGCTCAAGATCGGCTCGATCAACCATTTCGAATTCCGAACCACAAGGAATTCACCGAACAGCTATTGCAGGAGTTCCCCGGATTCGAATCTTCCACGACAGCCAACTATGTCATTGTTCATAACACCACACGAGCGTACGCGGATTGGTGCGGCGGGTTGTACGAGCGGCTGCACCGAGCGTTTATCAACTATTGGAAAACGCGTGGCGTTAAACTCGTGTCTCCGGAATACCCGTTGGTCGCCTTGGTCTTTAAGAACCGAGCGGCCTATGAAGCGTATGCTGTCAAGGATATTGGCCCGTCAGCCAAATCGATGTTGGGTTATTTCAACATCCAAACCAACCGGGTCGTCATGTTCGACCTGACCGGAGTAGAAAATGCGACCGGTGGACAGCGAGTCACATCGGCAGATCAAGTGAACCGGATCCTGATTCAACCAGCCGCGGAACGCACTGTCGCGACAATCGTTCACGAAGCGACGCACCAGATCTCGTACAATTGCGGCCTGCAAACTCGTCTGGCCGGGAATCCGAAGTGGGTCAGCGAGGGGATGGCGATCTTCTTCGAGACGCCGGACCTCCGCAACCGTCGTGGTTGGTCGGGGATCGGCAAAGTTCACCGTCTGCACTTGGCCAACTTTCAACGTCGATCGCCAGGCAACGGAGTCATTCGCCGTATTGTGGCGGACGATCAGCCGTTCACTAGTAGTACCACGGCAGGGGTGGCCTATTCCCAAGCTTGGGCACTCACGTACTACCTGCAAAAGACGCAGAAGAAACAATACTCGCAGTACATGAAGGGACTCTCCGAGATGCAACCGTTGGCCGAGGAAACGGCCGAAGAGCGACTGCAACGTTTCCAAACGGCATTCGGCGATATCGTCAAGTTGGAAAGTAACTTCGTCCCCTTCATGTTGAAGATTCGTTAGCCGGTTGTGTGTCTCCTACCCATCAATGTGTGGCATTGGGAATACTGGTGGAGCCGCACAAAACCCGAGGCTGGCGTCTGCGGCTCAAATCCCCAGGCATCACGTCGCTCTCTTTCTCCCCGACATCGCCACGCCCGCAATGATGGCGATGACGACAAAACAGGCTAAGCCGAGCAGCGTTAGTGACGCTTGCTTCTGTCGAGCACCTGAGTGAATGAGAACGAAGATTCGGTGCGCCATCGTCGTGATACCGGGAGGAGTCACTGCAAAAGTGGCAGAGTGTTCTCCCATCGTCAACGCCAAGCTTAACAGCCAGGCGACGGCGAGGCCGCCACGCGTGAGCGGCCATCGAATAATCCACCAATGCTGCCAACGATTCAGGCCGTCCATGCTCGAAAGCTCAAGAATAGGCAGCGGGATCATCTTAGACATCAAGTAGACAATCGCCGTAACGATCGGTAGGCCGCGGAGAACGCCGACAACAACGGGCGCCGCAATTGAATGGTCGTACAGATCGTGCAAAAAGGGCAGGGCAGGGGAGTTGAAAACAGACACCAACGACAGACCGAGTAGTGGTCCTGGAATCACCATCAGAAAACCGTTGATCGACAGTACGAAACAGGCCGTGTATCGATTGCGATTCGCCAAGTGAACTAGGCAACATGCTAGCGCAACGGTGATCGTTGCGGCCACGATCCCGATCGATGTGGTCCAGAACATCTCGCTGCGAAATTCCGAAACACCGGCAGCCAAATTGTCACACAAGACTTGCACAGACCAACGCCGTTGTATATCGCCATCTACGAAATACACCGCGCGACCAGCGGCCAAGAGGAGACTTCCGATGGGCAAAATACTCAACATCAACAGAGGAGCGAGCACTGTGGTGATCGCGATCGCTCGCGGAGTTGCCGACAAACGCGTGCTGGCGGACGGAGCACCAGCCGAGATGGTCGGTTGTCCTCGCCAACCGTAGATACTGGTGGCCATACAAAGCGTGCACCAAAGAAACCAAGCTCCGATCATCGTTGCGGACGCCCGCCAATTCTCGGCCAGAGAATCGCCCATGGCAAAACCGAGATAGAGTTCGCGAGCGACCGTATCGATCATGTAAAGATCAGCGACGGTAAGTTCGGTTGCCACGACGACCGCTACAAATGCGAAACTGACAACAAGAGTGGGCGTCAATCGCGGGAATACGACGATCCACCAGGTTGAGATCGCACCCCGTTCCAATCGCGACAGATCTTGCAGCCGACGGTCCAGCCTTGATAGTCCAGCGAATGCAAATGCCGTGGACCAGGGCAGCGCGGCAACAAGATAGACCCAGACGGCCGCTCGCCACGACGTCAGCCAAGGTGTATGCGGCGTCTGAGCAACGGTGTACCAACCGAGCTTTCCAAACCCAGCCTCCCACGCGGCCGCTTGAACGTAGAGCGGAATGATAGCCATCGCAAGTAACATGGCAATGACTGTTGAGCGGCCCGGCCAATGGACACGCACCAACCAGGTCGCCCAATACGCACCGATAGGTGTCGCCAACGCGGCAACCGTCAAGGCAAGCTGAAGCGTGGTCTGTTGCCGTCCTTGAATCGCGTCGGATTGCAACAACGTGACCATCCACACTCCGACGATGCCACAGGCAACGGCAACGACGATTCGCAATACTTGGCGGTAGGTTGCGGCGAATTTCATGGAGCTTTGGAGTGCAGTGTCCGGTCGAGGGCGATCAAAACTGTTTGCGGCTATCCAACAGCAGTGTAACGGGGCCCCAGTTGATAAGACTTACGTCCATCATCGCACGAAATTGGCCCGTTGCCACTTCAACGTCGCGTCCACGGGCCATATCGACGAACCGCTCGTACAAGCGTTCCGCTTCGGCTGGCTGAGCCGCCTTGGCAAAGCTGGGGCGCCGGCCCTTACGGCAGTCCCCGAGAATCGTGAACTGACTGACCGCTAAAAGTCCTCCGGCCACTTGCTCCAAAGAGAGGTTCATTTTCCCTTCGCTGTCCTCAAAAATCCGCAAGTCGACGATTTTTTCAGCCAACGCATCGGCGTCGGCGTCGGTGTCTCCGTCGGCTACACCGAGAAGAACGAGGACACCCTGCTCAATCGATCCCACGACTTTCCCATCGACCTTTACATTTGCCTCTTTCACTCGTTGCACAACAGCACGCATTAGCTTCCTTCATCTTCTGAAACAAAGCGACATTATAAATGACAACCAGTCAAAGTCGAAAACGTGACAACGCATCCTCCGACAACTTATCGAGTCCGCGAGTCCGACGTACCTCTTTTACCTCATCCAGTATCTGTTCGATCACTTCGTAGTTGGCGCCGATCTTGCCCACTTGCATTAGCAGCGACCAGGCAATGATGCCGACGCCCGCCAATGCCGCCAGCCGATGAGGGAGTACCCAGCGAACCGAGTTTTCGAAGTTGGCGCTGGAGGGATCGGAAACCGCGCCCATCATTACAATAGCCAGAATACTGATCACGCCGACCAGAGCCCAAGGCCACGCACCTCGCTTGAGGCGACGGCTCCGATCGGCAAGTTCTTCGTCCAGTGAGTAAGTGTCGACAACTTCCTTGCACCACCGCGATGTGCCAATGAAGTAGGTAATCGTAATACTATTGACCAACAGTGTGACCAGTGAGGCGGCTATTCCAAAAAGCACGTGAACTCGCACTTGGTCACGAATCGGAGTGTATGCGGCAGCTGCCGTTTGAAGGTCCTGTTCCAACTCTTCGACTTTGCCGGGCATAGCCAACAAGTCTTGCCTCGCCTCCGCCAACTCCCTACGTACAGCCACTACTCTCCGCGCCGTGGTCTGTAAGTCCCCAATACGAAAGCCGAGAAGAACATTGATCGCCAGAAGAGCAACCACGAACAGTGAAAGAGCAAAGAAAATACGAGCCAAGGGACAACCTCCTTAGTTGTTCAGGGGAAAGACAATCCAACATTGTCATTGCGAAAGCCCGTATCCTCAACCCGACACGGGACGATTATCATCCGAACGAGCGTTCGGTCGCCAATCGGGCGACTCATGCCAGCTCAACGTCGCAGTAGCGTCTCGCGAGTCTTGATCTGCGGCGAATCTTGCTTTTCGGCACCCTCGTTGTCAGCGTCATGCTCGTCATGGTTCACGCGACCGTGAAAGCCGCCGAGAAATTCACTCGCTGTTCGGATGCGATCTCGATTGTGATTGACGAAGCTACGGAAGTACATATGGTCTCCAAAGGCCAACAGCAAGACCAAGGCCAATTTGCTATAGGTCGAGACATTAGCCCACGGCTTGCGCCCCCACAGCTTGAGGGCAGTGCCGAATGACCTCTTGATTCTCAACCGCCCATTCTTCGTCTCAAAACTGTTCAGCTCATCGAGGACCAAGTGAGACATGAACCCCAAAAAGACAGCTCCCGCCTTGTACCATTGCAGCGGCAAGCTGTGGCAGGAGCAAATCATGAACCCCAGAATGGCGGCAATGCACGCCGCCGGGACGCTGTGCCACATACCGCGGTGCACTGTATAGTTCTTGAAGACGCGGGCGACACCGAATCGCATCACCAAATAGACACCGCCAGCGGCCACGATCATCTGCTCATGGCCAAGCCCCATGGCCGCGAATCGGTCCAACATCAAGATCGGGGTGACGGCAGCGGCCACGTTGGTGATTTCACGGACGGGAACGCCCGAATCGCTGTCGAGGTCGGGCAACATGCCGGCCAGACTGCACAGTCCGCCGCCGATCACGGCGCTGGTAATCGGCACGTTCATCGCAATGCCAACGGCGCCATAGACGACGCCCAAACAAGAGCTCGTTGTGATATGTGTGCGAAAACTCGGCATCGGCTTGGGTTCCCTCAACCAAAAAACAGTCATCCAACAGGGCGAGGAAATGTACCGGATTGCAAATTCGATGGCCATGCCAGTTGCCACCGCCGTTTCCAACAATGTGGCCGGTTGAACGAATGACAGAGGGAACGAGGATTGAAGTCCAGCCGGCAGCAGAACTGACCTTCGTACACCATGACCGGCTCGCTATACTACGTTGCCCACCACCCCTCGTCCGGGTGGATTAGCAAGTGTGGGCAGAACCCTGAATGGGCGGCTGAACGGAACTGCTTGATACCAGCCGTCGCGGCAACTGGTTTTGGAGATTTTCGCGGTGCAAACTTATGACATCATCATGCTGGCGGTCCTCCTCGGCATGACCATGTTTGGTGCTTGGAAGGGACTTGCATGGCAGATCGCGGCGACGTCCTCACTGGTTGTCAGCTATATCGTGGCCTTCAAGTTTCGGGATTCAGTGGCCGAAATGCTACCGCTCGACAAGCCATTGAGCGTCTTTGTCGCCATGTTAATCCTGTACCTGGGCACGTCGTTGGCCGTTTGGATGATTTTTCGTTATGTGAGTGAGATGATCAACAAGATCAAGCTCAAGGACTTTGATCGGCAGGCGGGAGCACTGCTCGGTTTAGCGACGGGTGTTTGTTTTTGTCTAGTGATCACGTTCTTCGCCATGAGTTTGTCCACGCATGCTCAACGTCGACAGATCTGCGATTCGCGTTCAGGCTTCTACATCACGCGAGTGATCGACAAAGTGCATACCATCATGCCGGACGAGATACATGAGGTGTTGGGACCATACCTCCATTCACTCGATCGAAAACTACGAGACGAACACGAAGACGAACAATCCGAAAATGGCGAACGATCACCCCTGCGTTTCGTGCGTGACAATCACGCGTCCGCGTCCAAAGAGGAAACACCGGGGCAGGGGGGCGATTCTGAGCCCGATGGAGGATTCAAAATCCGTTTTGGCGACACCGACTACGGCATTCGCTTTCCGTTCGGTAAAGAGAGTGAATAAAGTTTTTCTACTTCGCGACTTTGTGTCTTCGTGTGAGATGACAATTTGATGTCTCACCCGAAGATGCGAAGCCACTAAGGGTTCGCCGATCCGACCGCTTCTCGAATGTGGATTACCTGGTTGGGTTGGACGTCACGGACCACTTGAACAGTCCCAGAGACTGGCCAGTGCACCTCGACGCGGTCGATGGTTGAAGTGCCCAACCCGACATGTTGTTGGAGGGGATTTCCACCAAACGAGCCACCTGCGCCACACACGCGAACGACTTGGCGAAGTTCATCGCCGTCTCGCAGCCAAACATGAATAACCGCGCCCAATCCACAGCGGTTAGTGGCCACACCCTCCAGCTTGATTCCCAACCACTGATTGTCGAAGCCAGGGTTCTGAAAATAGGCATTGGCAAATGCGTCGCCAGCAAATGCGCCTCCCATCTCCTGAAACACGTCTTGATCACCGTCTCGGTCAAAGTCAGCGAACACCACTGCGTGTCCCTTTTGTAAATGGCCGAAGCCGCCGGAATAGGTCACGTTCTCGAAACGTTTACCGGCTACATTGCGATACATTAAATTGGGCACGAGAAAATCGAACCCCGGCGCTCCGGTGCCGAGCAAGAAGTCTAACCAGCCGTCGTTGTCGAGGTCGCCGAAGTTGGAACCCATCACGTCGGAAACTCTAGGTAACCCCATCTCATCCGTGACGCGGCGAAAGAAGCCGTGGCCGTCTCCTTCGTAAAGTTGGTCTCGATCGATGTCGGTAACCGGCTTGCCGAACGCGTCGGCGGCGTACTTGTCCAAGTCCATCGTGTAAGAGCCGACGAAAAGATCCAACGCTCCATCATTGTTATAGTCCCAAAACCAAACCGGCAGGCTGTCAATCGGCTCGGTGACACCACGGTCTTCAGCCACATCCTCAAACGTGCCATCCCCTTGGTTGATATAGAGGCGGTTTAGGCCCTCGTAATTCGAAACATACAGGTCGGGATCACCGTCGTTGTCAATATCTCCCCAGATGACACCCTTCGGGCAACGCCGGTTCTCGACCCCAGCCTCGCTCGCCACATCAACGAATCCGGCCTCGCCGTCATTGCGAAACAACTGACTGGCGTAGTGCTCATTGCCAACGTACAGGTCGACGTCACCGTCGAGGTCGTAGTCAGCCCAAGCGGCCGTCTGAGTCGGAAGCCCTTCGCCCAGCCCGACGTCGAACGCAACGTCCGTAAAACGCCCCTTTCCGTCGTTCTGTAGCAGCGAGTTCACGTGTCGCCCATTTTCGCCATGCCATGCGCCTCGCAGCACGTAGACATCCAGGTCACCGTCATTGTCGTAGTCGGCCTGCAGCATGTTCAGCCCACCCAGGATGCCGACCAAGTTGGCTGTCACCGTGTCATCGGTAAACGTGCCGTCGCCGTTGTTGCGAAAAAAACGAACCTGCGTCGTGTTGTCCCAAGAAGATGCGAGTAGGTCGAAGTCGCCGTCGCCGTCGAAATCATCGCCAATCGCACCACCGCTCAAGGAGACCGTGTCAATCTTGAGATCCGAGCCAATGTTGGCAAACTTCGGAAAGTCGGCTTTCGGGAATGGGGGGAGGAGGTGCTCTGGTGGCACGCTCTGCGGGTGCTTGCCGAGTATCATGGCACAGATGTTCAGCAGCCAGCGAGCTTTGTCATTCTCGGGATTGATTTCCAATACCTGCCCAAAAAGCTCAAAGGCCATTTGAGCGCCACGCACTTTCTCGTGCACGCCGGCTGGCCCAATGGGAAGGATGCAGCTCTCGCCATTGCGGCAGTCGACACAGTTTTCGTTTTCTGCAAGTCGGAGGTAAGCAACGGCCAGCGCGTAGAGACGTTC
The DNA here is from genome assembly GCA_012959465.1 of Planctomycetaceae bacterium. GTDB lineage: Bacteria > Planctomycetota > Planctomycetia > Pirellulales > Pirellulaceae > UWMA-0346. The sequence continues at coordinate 3,057 of DUDC01000122.1, read as the reverse complement.
CGATCGCTCCAGTGCGTTCCGGTTCAAGTCGCTTCCAATGGCCAGCTGATTGGCTTCTTCCAGGTGTGCCAAGCCACTTTCGACCAGGCCAAGCCGCAGTTCGTGCTGCCCCAGTCGCTCAAATACCGTCAAGCGAAAATCGGGTTCATTCGCCCGAGGATCGGTTTCGAGCATGGCCTGCGCTATCTTCAACGCGCCGTCACCCAAATACGGGTCGGCCTCCTGCTGCTTCCGGTAGGATCGCAGGGCGACAATCATCCGGTCGTGAGCAGAAATCGGGGGCAGGTCCAACGCAAAGGGGTTGCCCTTTGGTTGCGCCTCCTCGGGTGTCGTTTTCTTGCCGCAACCCAATATGGTCGACAGTAGGCAAACGCCAAGAACAAAAAGAAGGGTGCCTCGTTTCATACGTGCCTGCTCTGGTCTGCACTCTATTCTATCGGCTGTGCTGCAACCGTAGTATCCTAGGCGTTCCTGAGGCCGTCAAGCGCGATCGGTTGTTTCGCACCGAGAGTGGGACACGCCGTGTCAAATGTCACGTTTTCCCGGGAATTACGGGGTCATTAACCGAACATAAGAAACATTATCGGACGTTGGGGATAGCCCTTAATTCGAGCCCGTACCCAACGCACGTCAACCATCATTCACCTCTGTCGTAGGCGGCAGTTCTTCGGTCGCCGGCGGCTCCGAATTGCTGTCGAGGAAAACGCCCATCTTGCGAAACTTCTGATAGCGTTCGTCGAGCAACTGATCCAACGGGAGAGCTTTTAGTTCCTGGAGTGTCTTCAACAGATAGGCTTTTAGACGGGCGGCCATTTGATGAAGATCGCGATGGGCGCCGCCCAGCGGCTCTGGAATCACGCTGTCCACCACGCCAAACTCAATCAGATGCGACGACGTGAACCTCAATGCAGTTGCGGCCTTCTCGGCGTATGAGTGACTCTTCCAGAGAATCCCAGCACATCCCTCAGGACTGATGACCGAATAATAGGAATGTTCCAGCATCGCCACGCGGTCTCCAACGCCGATCCCCAACGCGCCGCCACTACCACCCTCGCCGATGACGACACAGATAATTGGTGTGGCCAAACGTGACATTTCGTACATGTTATCGGCGATCGCGTACGCCTGCCCGCGCTCCTCGGCACCAATTCCAGGATAGGCACCGGGTGTATCGATTAGGCAGATGACGGGCAATCCATATTTTGCCGCCAAATTCATCTTGGAGATCGCCTTTCGATACCCTTCGGGGTGGGCACAACCAAAATGACAAGCGCTGCGTTCCTTGTAGGTGCGACCCTTTTGGTGTCCCACAACGAGCACTTTATGCTCATCCAGTTTCGCAAAGCCGGTCAACATTGCTCGATCATCACCAAAATGACGATCTCCATGCAGCTCGACAAACTCGTCAAATGCGATGCCGAGATAATCTCTGGTGTACGGTCGGTCTTTGTGACGGGCAACTCGAACGGTATTCCATGGCGTCAGGCTCGAGTAGATCTCGCGAATGGTCTCGTTCAGCTTGCGACGCAAGCGGCGGACCTCGTCCTGTGTTTCAGCCGTTGGGTCTTGTGACCGCAAATCGGCAATTTGAACCTGCAACTCATGAATCGGTTCTTCGAATTCAAATCCGGGTGCCAACGCGTCCATATTCGTATCGCTTGAAGCTCTGGAGATTAGAAAGGCGGTTGTCAGTTCGCCACGTCGAGTTTTTCGATCTTCTTAGGATTCTTCTTAAACAACCGGATCGAGTTAAATTCTTTGAGAAACTCCCACATCGAATTAGGACGATCCGCTGGCTTCTTTGCCATCGTACGTTTGATAAGCTCAGCCAGTTCAGGCGTTACGTTACTGTTGTGCGTTTGCACCGACGGCAGCCCACCTCTAATGTGCTTCTCCAGCAGTTCGTTCGGCGTCGTGCCGGTGTATGGCGGTTTGCCACATAGCAATTCGAACAGCACGCAGCCATAACTGTAGAGATCGCTACGAGCGTCAAGTCTCTTGCCGCGGATCTGTTCCGGCGACATGTAACTTCGAGTACCTCGAATGGCCCGTTTGAAGAAGCGAAAGCCGCCCATCTTCTCGGCGATCGTAAAGTCGATCAATTTGACGTCGCCCTGCTCACTGACCAGTAAATTATCTGGCTTGATGTCGCAATGCGCCCAACCACTTTCGTGCAGGTGGTAAAGCGCTTGTGCCGATTGTTCGACAATCTTCTTAACATAGAAGGCGTAACGATCCACTCCGGCGCGCAACGCCTGTTTCATGTTCTGCTCGGAATACAATTCCAACACCAAGTACGGCGTCTTATTGTCCAAGTTGAATTCGAAGATCCGAATCACGTTCGGGTGCTTGAGTTTATGAGCAACGTTGAATTCGTGTTTCAGATACGATAATTCCGTCTTGTCACTCCGCAGATCTTGGCGGAGGACTTTCAATGCGAATTTCTTGTTGTCCCCGTCTCGGATCGCTTCCCAGACTGCACAAGAACTCCCGACCCGAATAAGACGCGACAATCGATAGCGTCCAAGAAAGTCTCGTACCTTCGTCACAAGTGCTTTCCTCAATGGTTTGCGGAAAACGACTTGGCCGTATTCCCTCATACGCGGCCCAAAAAAACGCCGTTTCCCGTCAACGACATTTTAGCCGAACCAGGGTCGGCCGAGAACCCAGTCAGATAGGCGTGTTTTGGGCCAACAATTCCTCGTAAAGCTCTTTCAGGCGTCGAGTCATCGTCTGATGGCGAAAGGACTCGGTAAAGCGGCGGCGGCCCTCGCCCCCCATGCGTTGCCGAGCCACTGGATCATTGGCCAATCGAATCAAACCCAAGGCTAAACCTTCAACGTCGCATGGTTCAACCAACACGCCCGTTTCATCGGCAATCACCACTTCGGGAATGCTGACGACCGGAACCTCGACGACCGTCTCGGATTCGACGACGGCAGCCGGCGTCGGCGCCACCTCAGGAACCGCTTCAGCCTCGATCGGAATCTGCGCAACGATCTCGTCGAACGTCGGTTCGTCGAAGCTCGGTACGGCCTCTTCCTTCACAGTCGGAGC
>DUDC01000121.1 GCA_012959465.1 Planctomycetaceae bacterium | reverse complement strand
GATACGCATGAAGTACGAGGCGCCATTTTTTATTGCGCGCACTGACTTTTCTATGCGCAGCTCAGTCGGTGAGTTGCATTCCGGTCTCCCTTTTCATGTCATCGCGGAGACCTTTCTATAATTGTTTTTACGTGGAGGAGAAGGCACCATGCCCCAACACGATCAACTACCTGAATTTGGTCACACTGGCCATGATCAGGGACCAACAACCAACGGAGATTCCGGCGAAGCACTAAAGCAAATGTGCGCCAATGGCGTTCGCGGTCTGTTGACTTAGTGCTGAAAACACGCAATCCCAACAAAGTCGACTAAAAAAACAGACCACTAGTCGGTGGGTAAGCACGAACCAAAGAAGGGCCGGTTGCCATGCGACCGGCCCTTACTTTTTATGAGCCACGTTCCACCGGCTCCTTGAATATCACCCCTCGCAGGGGTAGTTCTCTATCAATTGGCAAGAAAAAAATTGACACTGCGAATGGGACCCACTATTTTCACGTGAAGTAAGGCTAAGTGCTAATCTGTATTGGATAAGCCACTCCACAAACATACTCCGATTTCCTTCCCCTCCTACCTTGTGCGGTGCTCGATACGGGTTGACACAGCACGTTGATGATGAACGTGCACAGTCGGTGGGTCGCATTCTGGTTTCTTTCTTCGTGTTTCTAACTGGAAACCTAATTATCATTTTTATGGGAGGTGATGTGATGCGTAGGAAACGTGATGGTTTTACTTTGGTCGAGTTGTTGGTGGTCATTGCGATTATCGGTGTACTCGTCGCGCTACTCTTGCCAGCCGTACAGGCGGCTCGGGAAGCGGCGAGGCGAATGAGTTGTGGCAACAATCTCAAACAGCATGGGATTGCCTTGCACAACTACCACGACACCTATAAGACTTTTCCACCGGCGTTGTTGAATTCTGGTCGGTACACTCAGGGTGGAAATCCAAATAGGAACCAATGGGCATATGGGGAAGGCGTACGCAACCACGCTGGTTGGCTGTATCTCCTACCGTTCCTGGAAAATGCTCCGTTGTACGAGAGGCTCGATCTCAACTGGGCAACAAATACGTCGAATCCGCGAGCAGGCGGGATCAGTCCGGTTTCTCCCGTATGGACGAACGTGAACCGCATTCTCCTCGCAAAGTCGAGAATGGAGATTCTTGAGTGCCCCAGCCATGCATCTGCTGGCGAACTCAGCAGCTGGCGAGAAACAGGCACACACTTTTACAGTCGATACAAAGCACGTCGTTCGAGCTATCTTTTTTCGGTCGGTGCGTTTACCGATTACAACCGAAATTGGAGTTACTACCACGACGCGGGCACGACCAACCTTGGAATGTTTGGCAACAACAGTAAGTGCAAAATTGCCAGCATTACCGACGGTACATCGTACACGCTTGCGATTGGCGAAGCGGCCAATGGTGGCTCGAACATGGTCAGTTCGCACTTCGGTCCCTGGGGCCTACTCGGAATACACACAAGTGTTCACGGTCGAATTTATTCTGGCGGCGGCGGTTGGCTGTCTCAACCTCCGGGAGGACCGAATCACTTCGACACTCATCCCAGCTGGCGAATATGGGAAAAAGACTGGTGCGTCAATTGCATCTGGCGAAATGACGCACAAAAGAGGCATTACGCATGGGTCTTCAACAGTCAGCATCCTGGTGGTGCTCAATTCGTCATGGCCGACGGCGCCGTGCGCTTTATCCCCTCCACCATCAACTACTTGAACCTGGTCACACTAGCATTCATCAGGGACCAACAACCAACGGAGATTCCGGCGAAACACTAAGGTTGACTGCGGTCTAGCCGACGTCATGTTTAGCGCTTTCGCAGTCGGCTCAGAAACCGGACGCTTGCGCGTGCCGGGGGATAAGCACGCATCCAAGCAGAGGGCCCGTTGCATCGCAGCGGGCCCTCTTTTGGTCTGTCAGTTCGGCGTTGGGCCAACTTGTTCCAACAGTCGCCGGGCCTCACGATCTGCGGGTGCGAAGCGAATGACCGCCTGCAGATGTACAATGGCTTGTTTTTTCCTTCCTTGTTCAAGTAGGATTCTGCCAGCGTGAAAGTGGGCAGCCGCGTATTGCGGCCGATACCGCACGGCCGTCTCAAAGGCATTCAGCCCAGCGTCTTTTTCTCCCAAACGATCGAGCACGAGCCCGCGATTGTAGTGTGCCAGAGCATAATCTGGTTTCAGTTCGGTCGCGCGACGAAAGTGCTGTTCGGCTTGTCGGAATTCGTCAGCGACAAAATGGACGACGCCCCGCTGAAAGCGAACCTCCGCCGAGTCGGGATGCCGGCGACGGGCCCGCTCTAATGTTTCGGCAGCCGCCGCCACTTGATTCTCAACGAGCAGCCCTCGGGCCAGCGCACAATAGATGCGGGGATCTCGGTCATCCTCGCGCAGCGCGGATCGAAGGAGATCAATTGCCTCCTTCGATCTTCGTTGCGACAGGAGCGACTCGGCCTGCAACAGTCGCCAACCGGTATCGCGACGCAACTCGAGCACCTCCGCGGCGAGTGCATCACGCCATCGGAGCGGCCGGTCGGGAAGTGTTTGGGCGATCTCCAGGGCGCGCCGCGCCGCCACCTGTTCACTCCCGGTTGCGTGAATGATGGCAAGCAGTTCATAGACAGCCCGCTCCTGTGGCGCGGCGCGGACCGCTTGTTCTGCCCACGTCAGGGCCGCCTGGGACCGACCGCGAAGATGCTCCAACCGAGCCAGCGCCAGCAGAGGACGGACGTCGCGCGGCAGCAATCGCTGCGCTGCTTCCAAATGAAAGGCAGTCTCCTCATACCTGGCGAGGTCCAGCAGAACTTCTCCCAGTCGGTTGTGCGCAATCCCTTCCTCTGGTTTTAGAGTGACGGCCCGGTGAAACAAGTCGGCGGCGGCCGTCCGATCGGTGGCCGCGGCGCAGACGCCGTGCAGGTACGGCCAGCGAAACTCCTGCGGATCAAGCCGCTCCGCCTGTTCAAAACAGGCTCTCGCCTCCGCCTCAAACTGATGGGCGAACAACACCATCCCCAACTCTCCCCAAGCAATTGCGTCGTCCGGTGAAGAATCCACTCTGGTCTGCGCTTGCTGGATCGTTTGAACGACTGCCCTAGAGGAGCTGGCAAGATCGACTTCAGGCTGTTCGACCAATGACAGGCGACCAGCGGATCGGTTGAGCATCCAGGCGGCAGCGCCGGCAGTCGCAATGGTCAGTACGACGATCAACACCGTACGAAAACGAGGCCGTTTTTGTTCCTCGGAAGCCTTCGTCTCTGGGGTTGGCGCCGTCATGGTGGCGTTCCCTCTCCGCGGGCCAAAACAAGGAATCGATCGGCTGCGCCGCCGGGAAAGACTTCGTTCGCGCCGTCGGGCCAACGGACCTCGATGTGTTCGACGTTGGCGGCGTTTCCGAGCCCAAAATGCACTCTGGGATCGTGGGAGGCGAGGTAGCTGGAACCGGGAGAGACGAGTCCCTGAATCCTTTTTCCGGCGGTGATTACAGTCAGCTGGGCACCGTAGGCGTCCCGCCCGCCCAGTTTCGGCTCGACAACGCGGGCTATCAGCCAGTGTCCCTTTTTCGGAGCATCGTTGCGAAACAGACGGGCCTGGCCGACAAAGTTGGTCACTAGTAAATCCACATCGCCGTCATTGTCCACATCGCCATACGCCAGCGCGCGGGACACCTCGACATGGCCCAGGAAAGCGTCGGCCCCAGCGAACTCTTGGAAAACTCCCTGCCCAATGTTCATGAGTAACTGGTTCCGTTCCGCATAGGACCGCGACAGTGTTTCATCGCCCGTGTGCGATTTTTTTGGGCCGGCAAGACTTCTGCGGACGCGGCCGTTAACCACGGCCAGGTCAAGGTCGCCATCGTGTTCGAAATCGACGAAAATCGCTCCAAAACCCGTCAATGGCAAACTTGCCTCGGCGATACGCGACCTCACGCTCGATTCGCTGAAGATGGGCCCTCCACTGCTCAAGTAGAGGGCATTGCTTTCTCCCTCCATATGCGTCGACAGCAGATCCAGCCATCCGTCGTCATTCACATCTCCCAAGGCGAGCCCCATGCTGGCCTGGCCACGCCCGACAGCATCATACGCTGCGCCGAACAGGATCGCCTCGTCGCGAAACTCACCGTTGTGCTGATTGATCCAAAGGTGATTCGCGTGTCCGTCGTTGGAGACGTAAACATCCGGCCAATCATCGCCATTCAGATCAGCGCAGAACACGCCCAATCCCGCGCCCGGTTTCTCGGCAATGCCCGATTCGAGGCTGACGTTCTCGAATCGTATCGGGGCGTTGTCCGGCTCCGTCGATCCCCCCGATTGATCGGGGTCGTTACCTGATAGATTGTGATAGAGCACGTCCGCCGTCCTCGGAAACACGGCTGGATTACAATAGTCCAATCTGCCAGCCGCATCACGACAGGGCTGAAATGGTTGGTAGTCGACGTAATTCGTGACGAAAAGGTCCAACCAACCATCTCGATCGAAGTCGAAGAACGCCGCCGACGCCGACCAACGATCGTTCTCTATGCCTGCCGCCTGAGTGATGTCGGTAAACACTCCGTCGCCACCGTTGAGATACAATCGGTCCGGACCGTAATTCGTCACGTAGACGTCTGGGTAACCATCGTTATTGATATCGCCGATCGCAACGCCCATCCCATATCCCGTGTCGCCCAACCCGGAGGCCAGCGATACATCGACGAACCGCCCGTCGCTCTGTTGTTGAAACAATCGATTAGCGCCTAGGCGAGCCATGGCCACAGAGTCCACCTGCGACGGGGGGCTTCCGCTGTTAACCAAATAGATATCGAGTTTGCCGTCCAAGTTAAAGTCGAAGAACGCCGCTCCACCGGCCATGATGTCGGGGAAAAAATAACGGCCGACGGGACCCACGTGATGCTGAAATTCGACCCCAGAGCTGTCGGTGATCTCAGTAAAGAACGGAGGACCAGATAATGTTGTCGTAGGCAACTCGACCAGCGACGTCTTTGGGGCGACGGTACGGATCTTTCGATCACACCCGACGGCCACGATCAGAAAAACCACAATGAAAGAAGATAGTCGCACTGGTGCAATGAGGGGCACTAAGGCCATCAGGAGGTGACCTCGATGGTATTGGACAGCGATTGTTCGAGGAACGCCGACGTTCGCGCCTTGAAGCGGAGAACCATGCTTCAATGTAACAGTTGAAATCTCTCCGGGCCAGCGTTGTCGCCGCGAAGCGACCAGAGCAAGAGACTCCTGTTCAATGCAAAGTACTTTGGCAAAGTCAATGAGCTATAATCTGTACGTTTGGGCCGACCGAGAGGATCGAAAAATGCAGAACGCTTGTTTTAAGGCACGTCTTGCGAACGGTGAAAAACTATTCGGAACGATGATCACTTTGCCGACGCCGGCTACGGCCGAGATTCTCGCGAGCGTGGGATTCGATTGGGTTTTTATTGACGGAGAACACGGACCATTAGGAATCACCGAGATACTGTCGATATTGCAAGCTGTGAGCCACCGTGTGTCGTGCATCGTCCGAGTTCCCGAGGCGGCTGAAACGCCGATCAAGAAAATGCTCGACATCGGTGCCCACGGAATCATCGCACCACAGGTGCAGACTGCTCGTCAAGCCGAAGACGTTGTTCGTTGGTCGAAATACTCGCCGCTTGGTTCTCGTGGAGTGGGACTGGCGAGGGCACATGGCTATGGCCCGAAATTCGCCGAGTACATCGAGACGGCCAACGACGAAATCGCGGTCATAGTCCAAGCTGAACACATCACGGCTGTCGAGAACATCGAATCGATCGTCCGCGTCAAGGGAATCGATGCGATTCAGCTAGGGCCCTACGATTTGTCGGCAAGCATGGGAAAGATGGGCCAGATCACGGATCCAGAAGTAGTCGCCGCGATCGATCGAATCTACACCGTCAGCAAAGCGGCGGGAATTCCGGTTGGCTGTTTCGGAGTGACAACAGACGCCGTTCAAACCGACATGCAACGCGGCGCGAGAATGATCTGTGCCGGTACGGACACTCTGTTTCTCAGCAGTGCCGCTTCAGACACGCTCGCCGCGATTAAGGGAACGAGTTGATGGCCGACATCCTTTTCACGCGAGTCAATGTTCTTGATTGCACGGGAGATGATCCGTTTCAAGGTGAAGTTCTCGTGCGAGACAATCGCATCGCAACGGTTGCTCGAGCGGGCCAGTCGCTTCCCCGAGATGGTGTGAAGGTCGTCGACGGGCGGGGCAAATGTACGATCATGCCGGGACTTATCGAGTCTCATGCGCATTTGAGTATCAACAACACCGACAGTCTAATGGCGATCGGCATGATTCCACCGGAGGAGAATACGCTGATCGCGATGCGGAACGCTCGATTCTATCTCGATTGCGGCATCACAAGTTGTATCAGCGCTGCCGCTGCAAAGCCCCGTTTGGATGTTGTTATTCGAAATGCAATTGAGGCTGGTGAAATTGCCGGGCCCCGTCTCTTGGCAGCCAGCCCATGGTTGACTGTGACAGGAGGCCTCGGCGACATGCGAACATTACACATGCCACATTTGAGTGCCATGGCGATCGTGATGGACGGCCCCGAGGAGTTTCGCAAGGGCGTGCGAGAGCTGATTCGCGAAGGGGTTGATATAATCAAACTCGTAATTTCCGGCGACACGTTTGTTCCTCACGCGCCATCTGAATCAACGGTAATGAGTGAAGCAGAGGTTGCCGCTGCTGCGGAGGTTGTGCATGCTCATGGAAAGCGATTGAGCGCACACGCGCGTAGTGCCGATGCAGTAAAGCTCTGCGTGAAGTATGGAATCAAAGTGATCTACCACGCAAACTTCTTGGATGACGAAGCAATCGATATGCTGGAAGCCAACAAGGACTGGCTCTTCGTCAGCCCCAATATTGGATTTACCGCCACCGCGGCCTACGAAGGTCAAGACTATTTCACCGAGGAACAGGTTCAAAAATTGGGATTTCGAGACGAGCTGGAGTCAGCTGCCATCGGGTTAAAGGAACTTCGTCGTCGCGGCGTTCGGATTCTCGGCGGAGGCGACTACGGTTTTGGACTGACGCCTCACGGCAATAATGCAAGGGATCTTGACCACCTGATTCGCTACTGCGATTTTTCACCGATGGAAGCGTTGCTCACTATGACGCGAGACGGCGGGGCGGCAATGGACCTACCCAATGAACTTGGACAGATTCGCGAGGGGTTTCTGGCCGACTTGCTATTGATCGAAGGCAATCCACTGGACGATACCAATATCTTGCTTGATCGAGAGAAGCTAGTCGTGGTCATGAAGAACGGTGAGATGCACAAGTCACTTGCATAGCGGGCATTTTTGCTTATACACCCAATGTCAGTTGTTCTCGCCCGATCAGATACAAACCCTATCAACGGCGATGCGTGATTCAAGGCCATGACCTGTTACCGTCGACTCCTTCTGGTACTTGCCGCAATGTTCGTGGCCACAGACACGTGGGCCGATGACGAACTCGAAGCATCCCCGACCGGATCGATCCCGCCACCTTAACTCCTCTCAAAGAGAAGCTGCCCAAGCTTGAAATCGTCCTTCGCACCGACGATCACAATTCGGACGACGAGCGGTGAGAGGCCTGAAAGGCGTAATTCGCAACCCGAAGCGTAAGCGAGGGAGAAGCTGCTATCTGAATCATCCCTCGCTTACGCTTCGGGTTACGAACTACGGCTATGACACTAAGGAGAGGAGTGAAAGCTATCGCTTAGGACAACTTCCCGGAGAAGCGATCTCAATTTGAAGCCGTCTTTCTCCGTCTTGTCGACGATCGTGTCAATGGTGAGCGAGTCATACGGGCTGAGCTCTTTGGACAACGCGAACCGCAGCAAATGCGCAGTGAAAGCTCTGGCAAAACGCTTATTCTCTTTAACCAATGACTGTTTGAAGCGAACAATGCCGTCGAATTCATATTTTCTCATCAGCGTTCCACTTGAATCGACTTCCCTGCCGTTTTCATATTTGTCTCGCCAGCGACCTGTGATATCAAAGTTCTCTAGGGCAAAACCCAAGGGGTCCAGACGCGAGTGGCAACTGGCGCAATCCGGGTTCTTTCGGTGCACCGCGAATTTCTCCCGAATCGTCAATTTATCAGAACCGGCGTCCTCGTTCAGTGGCGGAATGTCATTGGGAGGTGGAGGCGGCGGGTCATTAAAAATCACTTCGATAATCCATGCGCCGCGAGCAATGGGGTGAGTTCGTTTGGGGCCTGAGGTCATGCTCAACATGGCAGCATTAGTAATCACACCGCCATACCGAGCGTCCGATGCAGCGACACGTTCGAACGTCCTAGAACGCAGCTTGTTTCGTATGTCGTCATCGAACCTTCGATTCGCCTCCTGCTGCAGCTTTCCGGGGTCCTGGTTATCGGGAACGTTTTCCAGCGCGACTCCCGATTCCTCAAGTGTCTTGCGAAGTGCCACCACTTTCCTTCGCTGACCTGGCGTGAGTGCCTGCAACAGATCGGAGTCCGCGATGTAGAGATTGTCGCCGCTGTGCGACGAGGCAACTTCTGCGGCGTTCAAGGCCCGATCATACAAGCGGGCCTTATCCAATCGTACGGAGAGGAATCTGTTTCCCCCGGGTGGCAAGTGACGCAAGCCGAATATGACGGAGCAATTGTTCTTTGGAAAAGTCGCAGCTCCCTTGCGATACGGTTTCCCGTAGGGCACGCCATTTCTGTACAGGGCCGTCGTTCCGTCCACTTGATAGACCATCACCAGCTGGAACGTCTCGTTGGTTTCGTTCTCAGGTGTGGAACCTGGAAAGTCCTCCGTACGGCTAAATCCATTGCTTCCAGAAATCCAATGCTGCGGCTGCCTTTCACCTAGAACGATCGTGTCAAAGAAGTCGCCCGGGCCCTGAATGCCCATCACGCCTCCACCGCTTTGATTCACATCGTCCAATTTACACCAGACCTCAAGCGTCTTGGCCTTCAATTCGATAGGCAGCTTCTCGCTTTGCAAATAGGCCTTGTTGAGGACGACCATGCCGTCTTGGAATTCTATTTTTCCGTTAGCTGTCAGCTCAAGTGAATTCACCGAGCTCTTTAGGTCACCGTTAAATTCCCATGCCGCATACGGCAACAGGTTCACGGGCTCCTTCCCACCGGCGTCTTTTTTTCGGGCAGCCAGGATCATTTCTCGCACGGGCTGGACCAGTGCATTCCGTTCCGCCTCAGTTGTTTTTATGGCAACTTGAAGCAGCTCACGTTTTTCGTCTCTGATCCGGTTGTCTTCCACGACCTGGTGGGTGTCAATCTTTGGAGGTTTCAGATCGGATGTGTACCACATCTGTAGAAACCTGCTCTGATAGCCGAACTGCGGAGCGATGAGTTCAATGATCGGTCGATCTTCAATAAAGACAGCATCGAAAAGCAGCAGCGGTTCGAGCACCATTTGCAAACTGGCCGGGTTGTTCTCATCCAGACTAAAGAACCTCTGTTTCTGAGGATCAGGGGTCGCCGCCAGAACGTTCTCGAGCTGCATCCACTGCGAGGGAAAAGTGTCCAAGAACCGTTCGATCTTCGGATCGGCGAACATCCGTTCGACCGTTTTGCTCAAATGCTCTGGATCCGCGAGCTGGCCACCTTCAGCCAAGCGAAGCAATTCCAGGTCCGGGCTGCTGCCCCAAAGAAAAAAAGAGAGATTGGAAGCGAGTTCGAATTGCTTCTCTTTGCCATCTGCAGATCGATATCGATAGAGGAACATCGGCGAAGAAAGTGCGGCAGACGCCACCATTTTCATGCTGTCGGTAAACGGCAACCCCTGCTCAATTTTTGACATGGCGTAGGCCGTGTAACGATCCTGGGTCGCACTATCTACAGAACGACGAAAAGTCAATCGAAGAAATGAACTCAGCCTGTTCTTAACCTCCGCTTCGATGTCAGTACCGGCTGGTGGCTCTTGGAAGAAGTTAGGCCAAATGCCCACCGTTTCCGCGTTGAAATCCGGACTTTCAACAATGGACACACTGAGCTTGAGAAAGGCGTCCAAGAGCAAGGGCGAAAGAGTCAGTTGATTCGCCTGATTATCAAATCCATGGGCTGCTCGCAAGTCTTTGGGGAAGGCCTGCACTTCCTTCAAGCCGACATCCGCATTCAGCGAGCGGCACGTCACATTGACTTTGGCAGGCATCTTGTTGGATTTAGAATTGAGGTAGTTTCCTTGCCGCGTCATCAACTTTTCTGACAGTTTGAATACATCCAGTTTTAGCTGAAAAAGGTCCACGACCGAATTGTTGTATTGAAAGCGATTCAACCGCCGAACCTGGACTCGTTTTACCTCGTCGCCTGACGTCGACTGACGAAGCATCGTCTTTAATGTCGCGAGAAGCTTCGTTCGCACTTTTGCGTCCAATTCCGGTTCGTCATCGGGTGGCATATCAAGAGCATCGATGACTTCGATCATCTCTTCAATTAGCTTCGGATTCTCAAGAAGATGCCCTGCCGTCTCGATCTCCTTGAAGTTGACCTTCCCACTCACTTTCTTTTCGCCGTGGCACTTGACGCATTTGTCAGCGAGAAGCGGCTTGAGGAACGTATCGAACTCGTTGGCCTGGCTATCCGCAACAATGGCACTGAACGCCAGCAGCAGGCAACTCGCAAAAAACAGTTCTCTTGCACGCATCGACGTCAACCTCTTACAGTCCTGTTCAGAGACTCTTTGCATTCTTCATTGGAAGCGACCAGTCACAGCGGACCGATCCGCAGCTAAGTACCTGTCGCGGGCCGTGCCATTGTTAGGTCCACAGATCCGAAACGACACCGGTACTGTCTGCGAACTCATCAATTTCCAATCCCATCAGCTGGGCAAGCGTGAGCCACATATTGGAGTTCAGCGTGCCGCTCTTGCATTGGACGAAACGGCCTTGTTTAATCTGTCCCTGCGATTTACCCGCAACGATCATCGGCAAGTCAAAATACTGATGCGTTGCACCATCTCCCAAGCCCGCACCGTAGGTGACGACCGAATTGTCGAGTAGCGAGCTGCCATCTGATTCTTTGATCGTCTTCATCTTGGAGAGGATGTAGGCGTACTGTTTCATGTGGAATATGTCGATCTTCTGCAGCTCTTTGTAACCGTCGCCTTTTTGGTTATGCGTCATGTTGTGATGCTGAACGGGCTTGGGGAACACACCTTCATAAAGCAGTGAGGCGTCCCACCTCTCAGGCCCGATCATGAACGTGCAGACGTTCGTAATCCCCATCTGCAGCGCCAGCAGCATCAAGTCAGCTTGCAACTTGATATAGTCACCTCTTGGCAGAACCTCGTTCGTCGGTATCTTGACATCGGCGCCGGCAATCAGCTTTTGCATTTTTGCGATGCGGATTTCGATATCGCGAATCATCTCCATGAATTCGCCAAGCGTTTCGCGGTCCTCACGTGCCAGCTTCTTCGACAGCGTCTTGGCATCCGCAAGCACTAGGTCTGTGACATCTGTGATATGCGTTCGGTAACTGTCCGCCAGGAATAGTCTGTCGTAGAGCTTCTTAGGATCCTTGATCGAGGGAGCTATCTTGTCCGTGCCGTACCAAGAGATGTTATTGAAGTAGATGGATTCTTTGCCTGCGGTGAATCCATTGCAGCTGATCTCTAGAGTGTTAAACACCGTTGAATGGCCGACCTTATCCCCAATCACCTGATCCAGGCTTCTTCCGTTTGGATGTCGTACACCACGCCGTTCAGCCTGTTCTGGTGACATGCTTGTCAAATAGCACGAGGCGCCTTGCGCATGAACGTCTTGGCCATTCTTGAAAGTGCGGTCGAGGCCCGTGACCAGCGTGACATCGTCCGCGAGGCTGGACAATGGCTGCATCGTTGACGTTAGCTCCAGAGGGTAGATACCCGGATTGTTTTGTGTCCTTACTTCGTTCTTTGTTTTGTCAGCGTTAAAGCCACCGACAAAGCCGGGCAATTCTCCATTCTCCTCGCCAGGAAAGAAGCAACGCCGCACAATTCCGTTGGGGATATAGACCATCACCAATTTTTTGCTGGGCTGAGTCTTCTTTGCAGGCTCATCCATCGCCCTAGCAATCGAATGCAAGAATGGCAATGTTAAAATCGCCCCTTTGGCTTTCAGGAAACTTCTTCTGGATATGCTCATCAAATTTTCTTCTTGCTTGATTTTCGCAATGGAGAAGACTTACACCTATTATTTTCTCGAAACACGCCGCTAATCAGTGTTGCCGTGAATGACAGTTGGTCGACAGCAATGATACCAAGGTTAGAAAGGGCAGTTGAATTAGGCAAGGTAGAAGTGGCAGGTTTAAGGCGGTTCACGGTCTCTCGGTTCATTCCTTGATAGGTGAATTGGGTATCCCTATTATATCGCAATTCGTGCGGTCATTGGGCACTTGCAAGTGGCCCGTCGACTCGAAAAACCAAGCCACAGCGAGAACATGAAGGGCGAATTAACCCCGTTACTCAGCTTGAATTATGATGATACATTGACTAACTTCAATCCGATGTTGTTCCGGACCGGCAACCCCTAAAAAAAGGCCCGCGATGCTCTCTCTTCGATTTTCACGACGAGATGTACTGAGCAGCAGTGCAGGGCTAACCGGACTCACACTTCCAACGCTGTTAGGAATGCCTGCGCAGGGCGCCTCCGCACCCCGGGCCAAGTCGTGCATCGTGATCTATCTGTGGGGTGGAATTGCCCACCAGGAATCATGGGACCCGAAACCCGATGCGCTGTCGGAATTACGAGGTGAGTTCCAGGCGATTTCGACTGCGACACCAGGTATCCAATTCTGCGAACACATTCCGTTGATGGCGAAACACTCAGAGAAGCTGGCCGTCGTTCGCTCGCTTCATCACACAGTCGGCGGGCACGGTGGAGCACTCTACACGAGCATTACCGGACAGAAAAAGCCATCCGGCAAAGCAAAAGATCGCAGCAACTGGCCATCGCTTACGGCGATGATTTCCAAGTTTCGCGACGCGGACGAAGGGACTCCTCAGGCGATTTGTCTGCCCTACCTGAATTACGATAACGGTGCATTGATTCAGGGGCAGTTCGGCGGTTGGCTCGGGGCGACGTACGATCCGATCATGATGCGTACGCCTGCCGGCAAACCCTACGGCGGCACGTCACGCTACACGAATCGCGAGTTAGATCTAAGGCTAAACCTCGAGCCGAGACGCATCGTTCAACGCCAAACGTTGCGCAATCAACTCGAACGCCGAGTCGGCACGGTGTCCGATTTTGAAGGATACAACCGATTCCGTCGAATGGCGGCGGACATGCTGCTCAGTTCCCCGGTCAAACAAGCGTACGACCTTGAGAGTGAAGATCCACGAATCCGAGTGATGTATGGTGATCACATTGGCGGACAGAGTATGCTGCTGGCACGACGATTGACCGAGGCCGGCGTGCCTGTTGTGCAAGTCAATGCTGGTGCTGGAGATTTGTCCGGCGGCAACGGTGACAACTGGGATACGCATCGCGACCATTTCACCAAAATGAAAAAACGTCTGCTGCCGGTGTTCGATCGCTCGATTTCGGCGCTGCTAACCGACCTCGAGCAACGTGGTTCGCTGGAGGAAACGCTGGTTGTTGTGCTGACCGACTTCGGTCGCACACCGAAGATAAACAAGAATGGCGGTCGCGATCACTATCCGGCAGTCTATTCACAGATCTTAGCTGGCGGTGGAATTCGTGGCGGACAAGTGTATGGCAGCAGCGACAGCGACGGCGGACAA
This sequence comes from Planctomycetaceae bacterium, assembly GCA_012959465.1. Lineage (GTDB taxonomy): Bacteria > Planctomycetota > Planctomycetia > Pirellulales > Pirellulaceae > UWMA-0346. The sequence goes on along the minus strand of DUDC01000121.1, from coordinate 12,801 downwards.
CCCGCCTTAAACCCGTGCACCCCGAGCGATTTTCATGCGACCGTGTTGAAGGCGATGGAAATCGACCCTCGCAGCGAGCTGTACGATCAGGAGGGAAGGCCCTTTCAAATTTGCAACGGTCAGCCGTTGCCGCTATTTTGAGGCGGAGGTCGATAAGAACGGCAGCCAAACGAGGTAGGGCATGAATCGAAATCCGTTAACGATCGCACCAACGCTTTGCCTGCTGCTCGGTTCGTTACTCACACCCGCTGTTTCGTCGCGAGTCGTCGCGGACGAGTTCACCGAGGCGGTCGCCGCGATTGAGAAGATTGGCGGATCGGTGCGTCCCGTTGGTGATACGTGGGACGTCGACTTCCATCTTCGTGGTCGAGGATTGACCGACAATGGACTCGTGCACGTTGCAGCGTTGAAGAACATCGTCTGGCTGAACTTGAGCAACACCAAAATCACCGACGCTGGGCTAGGGCATCTGAAAAACCTCAAGAAGCTGCGTTGGCTTCATCTTGAGAAGACGGAGATTGGCGACGAGGCGATCGGCAACTTGGCCAGCTTGCCCAATCTCGAATACCTGAATCTGTACGCAACCAAAATCACCGACAAGTCGCTTGAGCGACTGAGAGGCTGCACGAAACTCAAGCGACTGTATGTCTGGCAGACGGATGTAACGGACAGTGGCGTCGCACGGCTAGAAAAGAGGCTGCCCGAATTGACGATTGTCCGCGGAGTCGACTTAAGCAAGTTGGCAGCCCTATTTCCGGCCGAGGTCGAACCGACGAAGCCGAAGTTATCTTTGAAGTGGATTGCGGTGAGCAGCCGTTTCGATGCTCCTCAGCGTTCAGAAAACGGAATCAACTGTCAAATCTGGTTTGAGAACAAGTCGAAAAATCCAGTCAAGTTGCAGTGGATCAGTTACGGAAGCGGCGAACTTCAGTTCTACGCCACGCTCGCTCCTGGTACGACTCGCCAGCAAAATAGCTACTCGCGAAACGCCTGGTTAATCACGGATGAAGACGACCAGCCACTCGGCTACTTCGTCGCCAAAGACGACGATTCACTCGCCGTGATTCCAAGCCAGAAATAATTGGCCGGCGACAGCGCGACGTGTCGCTTATGCGACAAGGCAATACGGGCTGGCGACGTCAGCGCCCAGCAGCTGACGGCTAATTTTGTCTTTTTTGTCCATAGAGCGCCCAATATGACGTTGAAATTCGCCTGTTTTGACGTTGTACCCATGCCTGTTAAACTCGCGGCATCTCCTTTCGCCATTCGGCGAGTCGACATCGCCTTTTCCAGGAGCTCCACAAACATGAAGCACGAAATATTGGGCAATCCGGATTACGGACAACTGAGCGTTGAGTTGGGGCCTGGCGAGTCATTTATTTCCGAAGGCGGCGCCATGGCATGGATGAGTGATCGAATGGAATTGGAAAGCCGCATGATGGGCGGCTTCATAAAGTCGATCATTCGAAAATTCGCCGGTGGTGAATCGGCCTTCTTGGTACAGTATTCCCACCCGACCGGCGGAAGTGTCACATTTTCACCAGCAACTCCCGGAACTGTACTGCACCGTCAACTAAATGGCGACAGCTTGATCCTGACCAAAGGGGCCTTTCTCGGTTGTACATCCGATATCAACCTGTCAGTGAAGTTTGGCGGATGGAAGTCGCTATTCTCCGGAGAAGGCGCTTTCCAGGTCGTGTGCAGCGGTACTGGGGATTTATTTTTCAACGCGTACGGGGCTGTCCTGGAAAAAGAAGTCAATGGCGAGTTGACCGTCGATACGTCACACGTTGTTGCCTGGGAACCAACGCTCGACTACCGGATTGGGGGAATGGGCGGCTTGAAAAGCACCCTGCTATCCGGTGAAGGCCTGGTACTCAACTTTTCTGGCACCGGGAAAATCTACCTTCAGACACGCACCCTCGGTGGCTTGGCGGGATGGCTGAGTCCTTACTTGCATTAGTCTGGCCATTCCGGTTGTTCCAAAAAATCACTGAATACAGTCGGGAGGACTGCCATGCATATCGAGACATTAGATCGAGGAGCCTTCAGTTCGGCTCTAGTAAAACTCTCCAGCGGCGAGCGATTCGTCTCCGAATCCGGGGCCATGTTTCGCTGTTCGAGCAATATCGAAATCGACGTGACAACGAAAGGCAGCGGGAAAAGCGGGGGGCTCTTGGGCGGTCTGAAACGCATGCTGGCCGGCGAGAATTTCTTCTTTTCCACGTATACCTGCCAAGGAGAGGACGGAGAAGTTGGGCTTGCGCCAACGTTACAAGGCGAAGTCAAAGTTATCGAGTGTGACGGTTCTCGCAAGATCATCTGTACCGGCGGGAGCTACATAGGTTCCACAACAGGTTTGAACATCGACACAAAATTTCAAGGCCTCAAAGGGTTCCTAACGGGCGAGTCGATCTCGTTCGTCGAAGTCTCCGGTCAAGGTCAATTGTTGGTGAGTGCCTTTGGTCGAATCGTCGAAATTGACGTGACGAGTGCCTTGACCATCGATACCGGACATGTGGTGGCTTTTGAGGATTCCCTCCAATACAGTGCCGGCAAAGCAGCTAGCGGGTGGGTCCAGTCATTCCTTTCAGGCGAGGGTATCGTCCTTAAATTTACCGGCGAAGGAAAAGTCTACGTCCAAAGCCATAACCCGTCCGAGTTTGGCAGTACGATTGGGCCGATGTTACCCGAACGAAGCTGAGCTGTGTGCGTCAATTACGAGTGATAAGAAAGCAACTTTCGGGAGATCTCCCCATGAAATATTCGATTCAATGTCAACCCAGTTACAGTGTACTCGAGGCGGAACTGAGTCCCGGCGAGCAGTTGGTTGCCGAAGCCGGGGCCATGGCCTGGATGAGTTCGAACATTAAAACGACAACTTCGACCCGCGGCGGCATCCTCAGCGGGCTGAAGCGAAGCATGCTGACCGGCGAGAGCTTTTTTCAAAATACGTTTGAGGCCGAAGGTGGTCCTGGAACGATCGGGCTTGCTCCTGGGTCCGCGGGCGATATCTGCGAATACGAGCTAAAAAACGGTGAGCTTTTCATGGAGAAGGGCGCCTACCTTGCCTCTACGCCAGACGTCAAGTGCGATGCCAAGTTCGATGGGTTAAAAGGTCTCTTCAACGAGGGGTTCTTTGTACTGAGGGTTACGGGCACCGGCACGCTGTTCTTCAATTCGTACGGCGACATCGAAGAGATTGACGTCGACGGCTCCTATACTCTTGACAATGGATATGCGGTGGCTTGGGAACCGACCTTGCAATACCAACTGACTCGCTCAAAGAAGATTCGTGCGTTCCTTTTCTCGGATCAACTGCTGATGAATTTCGTCGGTCGCGGAAAAGTCTGGGTCCAGTCGCGAAGCCCTCGCACGTTATCCAATTGGGTACACCCGTTCCGCCCGCAGAAGCCACGCGAATCAAGCAATTGATCAAGATGGGGACCAGTTTGGAGTACGGTGACTTGTCACCGCTTTTCTTTCGGCCGGATGGCCGAGGTCATTGGCGTTCCCAATGGAACGGTCAAATCTCGGCTCCACTTTGCCAAGCGGGAACTGCGGATGATTATTGAGAAGACAGGAGACAAGTCGGTATGAACGAAGACTCATTTTCCAGACAGTTGCTCGCCGCTGAATCCGTGGAAGAACGGCTCCATCAGAAGTATCTGGATGGCGTCAATCGGCTGCTGGTGGATCAACTACCACCGGTGCTCCGAGTTACGTTGTTATGTGTCAGTACGATCGTCGGCATCAGTTCGGCAAAGCTAGTGTTAATTGCGATTGAATCTGACGTTTCGAGATGGGAAACCGCAACCATCATCGTTGCCCTCCTAGGTATAGTGTCCGCATTTGTCAGCATAAGTGTGCTGCTGTTAGCCATCCGAGGCCGGTTTCACAGGTATCGACACGGGGCGTTCGCTGCATTGGTATCGGCTGCGGGACTTCTCGTTGTCGGACTGTTATGCCTGCTGGGAACCCACGACTCAAGTCCGCAGATTCAAAATTGGATCTATCGGCTGGGAGCTGTATTTGTTACCGCTGCGTTCTTTATCGTAGCGATGACACAGCTTTCACGGCGACGACTTCTGCGACGGATACGAATCCTAGAAGACGCGTTTCGAAACGAAACGGAAGAAGAACGGGACAACGAGGACTAAGATCTGGCGGTCTCGAACTAACGAATCCTATTTTCTCGTCAGTCTTCGCGCCCATTCCGCTTCAAGGTCACGGTCACGAGCAACCAAGAACCAGTAGCTCGACATGCCTGCAACCCACAACCATGCCAGCCCGCCGTAGGCCGGAAGTAGATGTTTGAGACTGTGATAGCCGACAGTCCAATGGACAAGCATCGTTGATATGTAAGCGATGCTACCCGCCAGCATCAATGCCCACCAAAGCCACGCCTGACCTCTTCGAAATCCCCATAGGGCCGGCAACAGAGTCGCTACGCCGCAGGCAAGCAACATGCCACCGAACGAGGCTCGATCATGAGCAACCAACGGTACGAGTTGCGGATGCGCCCCAAACAGGTCTTCCGCTGTAGTGTGCATGAATTCCAGGTCTTCATGAACGAACACCGTCGTCATACCCACGGCAGAAATAACGAGTCCCGCAGCTATCAAGACAGCTCCATGAATGACGAACAACAGCTGGCCCCATTGATTTGCCTTCCAGCGTCGATCATTCCACAGGTCAGGTGCCTCCATTTGATGTCGCGGCGTCATGCAAGCGTGAATCGTCAATAGCAGGAATTGAAAGAGGATCACGGTCACAAAAGCATGGAACGGGTCAAAATAACCGAAGCCGAGAAACGAAAAGAAACTGAAGAACCCGGCAAGAGCTGATGCGGTCACCGCCACGAAGGCCCAGCGAACTCCACGGCGGATTCCCCACCAAGCCAATGTCACGTAGATAATTCCAACGGCTAACATCGTTCCCGACAACGTCACCCGGTCATGGCGCATGAATGACAGCAGACGGTCGTTGACCGCAGCCAGTTGCTCAAGCGTGAGTCCAGCCATCAATTCGTCATATGGTAGTACGACTCGAGTCGTGGCTACGATCATAGCCATGATGCCGCCGATGATCATGCTCAAGCCCATCAGCATGGCCCAAAACCAGGACTGACTGCCGACGCGCCCAGTCGGCGGCTCTGAGTCCCCACCCGTCATCAATTGACGGTAGAGTAGTGTTTCGTTAATGCGTTTTGGTAGACCTGGCCCAGCAAACACCAAACCAGAATCAACTTGAACGAGATCCGCCCCGGCTTCGATGTAATCGAGCGCATCGGCTGGAGAGTGAACTCCTACTGATCCGATCACGATTGGTTGAGGTCCCAGTTCGATGCGGGCGAGCCGTACGGTTTCCAGCGCCTCGCCAAACCCCGCTTTCCCTATTTGCCGGGCACTATTCTCCTCTTCCGACTCAACCACAACGATACCGCAGAGTGATTCGTCGGCGATGGCCTGTGCACAGCGTTCTCGCTGGCGTTTGTCGCGCCAGGTGATCGCATCCATCGCAACAAAAAGAGCCGGAATCTGCACCGACAATTTGTCATCACACATTTCGAGCAAGGCTTCGAGGCCATCCAATGTCACCACAAAACCATCGACGGATCCGCTAAGCACGCTGACAATTTGAGCAGCCTCATCAGACGATGACGGCTCGATCCGGGCAAAGATCGGCAAGCGAAATGGGCCATCCTTTTGCAGCCGTTCGTTGGCAGCGAGCGGAGTCATCGCCACGTGGGGTGACTCAAATCGCAGTGTCTCATTGCTGGCATCAAGGTGAATTGCGCCAACCTTCGCCGCTGGATTGGTAACCACCGGACCGATTTCCAGGAACCCAAAACCGAACTCGCCAAACGCGCTAGTGGCCGACAAATGTGGATCTAACGCACACCCCAATCCGACGGAAGCAGGAAACGTGAACCCTTTTCGCTCGGTCGCCAACCGCGAGTCGGGACTCATATGTCCCACCCATTGAATCACTCGTTTGCCAAGTGGCAATCGCGACAAGAACCCCATCGATCCCAGCGCCACGCTTCGCGCGTATTGAGCACGCATTCGGAGGAGAGCGGGGCGAAAAACAGTCTGGTAGGTCCAGTCAGGCATAAGTGAAGTTGCAGTTCTTCCCGAGCGAATCATTTGACGTACAGATGCCGGAGTGGCCAACGTGTAATCATACCGCAAAATTCCGTTGGCGTAACAAATAGAGGCTATTGCGTCACTCGTGAAGCCGCCACAGAGGTCATCCGACGGTTTCGAATTATTGCTTGGCTGCGGTTACTATGGTAACCTTCTTCGCCCGTCGCACGACACGTTGAACTTGACGCCGGCGACCGGAATCAAACTCGACGGAAAGAAGAATCCTCGGTGAAATACTTTCTTATCCTCTGTTTGCTTTTCAGCCTGATTCTAGGCGGCACACTCTCCGCGAAACAGCCCAACATCTTGTTCATCATGTCCGATGACCATACGACGCAGGCAATTGGAGCCTACGGTAGCCGGTTGGCAAAACTAAACCCGACGCCAAGCATCGATGCTCTGGCAAAAGGTGGCATGCGTTTCGACCGTGTCTTCTGCAACAACTCGATCTGCACTCCAAGCCGAGCCAGCATTCTCACCGGCCAGTATTCCCAGACCAATGGTGTTCTCGACCTTGGCGGTAGGTTGCCCCCGCAGCGACAATTCTTGCCGGCCGAAATGCGAAAGGCCGGCTACCACACGGCCATGGTTGGCAAATGGCACCTGAAGGAGGAACCTGCTGCGTTCCACTACTACTGCGTGCTACCAAATCAAGGCTCTTATTACGATCCGGTTTTTCGAGTCCGCGGCTCTGAGCCATGGACAAAAAACACCGTGAAGAAGCGTGGGCACTCCAGCGACATTATTACCGACATCAGTCTGGAGTGGCTAAAGAATGACTGGAACAAAGCAAAGCCATTCTTTCTCATGCATCATTTCAAAGCGCCGCACGACATGTTTCATAATGCCAAGCGATACGATGGATACCTGGCAAATGTGACAATCCCAGAACCACACAACCTTCACAATCAGCCTGCCGCCACATTTGGATCGCGGGCAACACGAGACTTCGGTGCGGGAGTTACCAAAAACCACTCAAGTTGGAACCTGGGCGGCAGATTGGGAATTGAGAAATCGCTGGCCGAGCCGAGCTACGGCCAAGCCGTTTACCAAAAATACGTCAAACGCTACCTGCGTTGCGTCAAGGGCGTCGACGACAACGTTCGACGACTACTGGATTACCTTGAGCAAACTGGCGAGATTGAAAATACAGTCATCATGTACACGGGCGACCAGGGGTTCTTCCTTGGTGAGCACGATTTCATGGACAAACGGTGGATGTACGAAGAGGCAATGCGAATGCCGTTCATCGTGCATTTTCCTCAAATGGTCAGCAACGGTTCCACGAATGACTGGCTTATCAACAACACGGACTTCGCTCCGACGATCTTGGAGCTGGCCGGCGCGAAAACGCCGCCGCCCATGCAGGGGCGTAGTTTCGTCGCTGCACTGAACGGTGCCCTTAAGCCAGACGATTGGCGGACGTCGACCTACTATCGTTACTGGATGCACATGGCTCATCAGTTGAGAGTGCCAGCCCATTTCGGCATTCGCTCGGATCGTTACAAGTTGATTTTCTTCTATGGGTGTAGTCCAAGCGGTGGAAACACCACTCCCGCCGCTTGGGAATTCTATGACCTAAGGCAGGATCCGTTCGAAATGAACAATCAGTATGGGTTCGCGAAATACGAGGGTGTCATCGCCGATATGAAAGCCGAATTGGAAAGGACACGTCAAAGTCTCAATGAGACCGACGAGAAATATCCTGCCATCCAGACTATTATCAACGCACATTGGCGAGACTAGTTGCCACCACGAACCAGGGCATTCGCAACACGCCATCCTAAGCCCACATCTGAGGTGTGCGATGAGTACACGGAAGCATGTACACAAAGAGGCCTTCTCGACATCTGCCGAACGTCTTTTCGCGATTTTGCACACGCCCAGGTCGATCCGACAGTGGTGGGGTGCCGCCAGCGCGATCGTGATACCAGAACATGGCGGCACGTGGGCAGCGACATGGGGCAATGACGAAGACGGTCCGGACTACATTGCCGTGGCCACGATCCGAGCGTTTGAACCGCCCCGCCGTATGGTTCTCGACAACTATCGCTACTATGCGAAGCCCGGGCAACTACCATTTGATACTGAATTCACGAGGGGATTTGCTGTCTTTCCAACCTCACAAAGTGCCACGCTTCAAGTGACGCAAGACGGCTTTCCCGTTGGGTCTGAAGCCGATGAGTACTACGCTGCTTGCGAGAAGGGATGGCAAGATACGTTCGTAGGAATCCGAAAATTTCTAAATGGACCGACAGCCGAGGCAGAAATCGGGTAACACTAACCGTTGCCGGTCATCTGCCTGTCCATTGCACCGTCTACAAGACAGCTAACTCACACCCCGAATCGGAAAACAACATGAGCAACAAGACTCGCCGCGATGTCCTTAAGACCGCCGCAATCACAACGGCAACAACACTCGTTGCTCCCGCATTCGTCCGTGGACAAAACTTGAACAGCAAGATACGTGTCGCGGTCGTCGGCATGGGAGGACGTTCCAATGCTCATGGAGCCAGTCTTGTTGAGCTTGAAAAGGAGTCGACCGCTGGTGTCGAGTTCGCCGGTGTCTGCGACTGTGACGAAGCGAAACGAAAAGCGGCGGAGAAGTTCTGGGGCGATCGCAGCGGGCATGCAATCAAAACCTACGACGATATGCGACGCGTTTTGGATGACACCTCGATCGATGCCGTAACCTTCGCGACGCCCAATCACTGGCATTCGCTCAATGTGATTTGGGGGTGCCAAGCAGGCAAAGACGTCTACGTCGAAAAGCCCGGATCGCACAACATATCCGAGGGTCGCAAAATGCTCGAGGCGGCCAGAAAGTACGATCGGATCGTCCAACACGGCACTCAGTGCAGGTCATCAACCAATATTGTCGAAGGCATCAAGAAGCTGCACGAAGGCGTGATTGGCGACGTCTATTTCGCTCGCGGTATTGCCTACAAGATTCGGGGAAACCTTGGCAAGCATGCGCCGCGGCCGGTACCCGCGGGGCTCGATTGGAACGCCTGGTGTGGTCCTGCTCCAGTTCATGAATTCAGCAATTTCCAGCACCGACGTTGGCATTGGATTTGGGACTTCGGCAACGGTGAGATCGGCAATCAAGGTGTACATCAGATGGACATCCTGCGTTGGGGATTGAAACTCGATACGCACCCGATACAAGCTTCCGCCGTCGGCACGAACTACATGCAAGAGAAGGTGCACCAGAGCAGCGCCCAAACGCCAGGCGTCCTGTCGACGTCGATAAAATGGGCGAGCGGACAGATGATTGAATTCGAAGTTCGTGACTGGTATACGAACGCCGAAGCCGGCTTCCGAGACAAATATCCATTCGTGCAAAAGGACTTTCCTGTTGGAGCGATTTTCCTGGGCACTGAAGGGACGATGATCATCCCGGACTATTCAAGCTACTACACATTCTTGGGCCGGAAGCGAGAGGAAGGGCCGAACGCGTTTGAAGAAGGAAGTCCAATTTCTAACCTGCCTCATTTTCGCAACTGGTTGGAGGCAGTGCGGTCACGTCGCCGCGAAGATTTGTCGGCTGAGATCGAACAGGGCCACATGTCGTCGGCGCTTTGCCATCTGGCGAACATCGCCTATCGATTGGACCGCACCGTGAACTTTGATCCGCAGGCCGAAACGTTCATCGATGACGCTGAGGCCGACGCGTTACTGACACGTCCAGACCGCAAGGGCTTTACCGTTCCCAAAGAAGTTTGAGCGGCGTGGACACCAATCCCATTCTTGAATTGAAGGTGAAACAATGCGTCTTCCTCTCCGGCAAATCCCTCTTTCGATGTTGTTGGCCCTTACCCTAGGAACAGCGATGACTCTGGCCACGGAACCGGAGTCGAAAAGGCTACAAGTCTTCATTCTTGCCGGCCAATCGAACATGGTGGGACATGCGAACTACATCACCATCCCACGCCTGTTTGCCGATGAACGCCCCGAGGTCGCTGCGCTTGCCCGACTTGCATTTAAGGAAGGCATGACTGTTACGCGGAAAACGGTGGACGATCAAATTGCCACGAAAATCGCTCGGGACAAAATCAACAATGACATCCGAAGCAAGACCATCAAGGGTGACGAAGCAATCTCGCTAGCCCGCACCAAAATCGCTGCTTTACAGGCTGAATATGACGCGAAGACCAAGGCAATCAAAAGCACATTCGCCATTTCTGATCGAGTTTATATCAGTTCAATCGCCGACAACAGTCACAAGTCTGGTCCGCTGACAGTCGGCTACGGCGGCAATTCGGACAAGATTGGACCGGAACTTGGTTTCGGAATGTCGCTAGCCGAAAAACTCGATGGGCCGATCCTAATCATCAAGACATCTTGGGGCGGAAAGTCCTTGAATTACAACTTTCGACCGCCCTCGGCCGGACCGTACAAACTCAACGAAAAGGAACTGGCTGCTGATAATGCGGCAAAGATCAAAGAAGACGCCGGACTGAATTATCGAATGATGACCGAAAGGGTAAACGAGGTACTCGGCAATCTGAAAGATCATCATCCGGCCTATAATGCAAGTGCCGGCTTTGACATGGCTGGCTTCGTTTGGTTTCAAGGATTCAATGATCAGTTCTCAGCAGAGTTTCGTGACAACTACAAGGACAACATGATTACCTTCGTGAAAGACATTCGCAGAGAGTACAAGACTCCTGACATGCCGTTCGTCATTGGCGTACTGGGGACAGGAGTCACGGCGGAAGAGGTCGGCAAAAATGCCGTTTCGCTAGGTCAGCGAGCCGCCGCTAAGGCAGCGGAATTCAATGGCAATGTCACTGCCGTCGAGAGCTACAAGGTGTACGACCTGAGCGCAATGGAAGTCTATAAAAAGGGCTGGCAAAATCACTTTGCGGAGTGGTGTGCCGTTGGGAGTGAGCGCCCCTACCATTACCTTGGCAGCGGCAAATTTTTTGTGCGTTTTGGCGATGCACTGGCAACCGCCATGGTCGAGCTCATGGACGGTAACATCCCATCTGGAACCGAGTAGGCGTACGTGCTGTCGGCCATTAGCTGTACCCCAAAACGGCCCGAACTCTACAAGTTTCCCAGTCAGGATCTTTCGATCTTCTTTCTCAACCACTAACAGGGAAGCCAAACTGCCAAAAGAGTGGGAGAAACCCGCAAGTCCAAGTTGCATTTTGGGCATGGCGCCGGCATACTACGCCCGTCGTATCCATGCCTCGCAAATCAAACGCAGGTAGGTCCATGAACACGTATGAAATGAACCGTCGGCAGGCCATGATTGTGGGAGGTATGGGCGCGCTTTCGCTCGGAATGCCGGGTATGGTGATGGGAAGCGACAAGCTGGACGCGAGCGGCAACGCCGTTCCTGCCGAGAAATCATGCATCTTTGTCTTGCTCTGCGGCGGACCGAGCCACGTGGATACGTGGGATATGAAACCCAACGCGCCGGATACGATCCGCGGACCGTACAAACCTATCTCCACCCAGGTGCCGGGCATGCGCATCAATGAGATGCACACGCGGTTGGCAAAGTTAACCGACCAATTCACACTCATCAACTCGATGACACATCCGGGCGGGATCAGCAATCACTTCGATGCAATGCACAACCTGCTCAGCGGCCAATCCGCGAAGCGAGTGACCCAGGGCGTGCCGGATGATCAGCCCTACCTCGGCTCTTTCGTCGCCAAGCACAAGCCGAGCAAACGAAATATCGTCTCCAACGCATGGCTCATCAAATGCGTCGGCCCACCCGTTTTTTGCGCACCGAACATTGGTATCGGTGGCTACCTCGGTTCAGCCTACGCGCCCGTCTTCGTCGGCTCGGCAAAAAACCATCCGGCGATGGACAATTTTGCGCCACCGAAGATCTATGATCTCGGCGACCGTGATCGCCTCGCCCAGCGCCGCGAGTTGCTCGGCAGTATTGAGAGCAATGTCGTGGCCAAGGACGCGGTCGGTGCGGACTGGGCGGACTTGCGCGAGAAGGGCTACGACGCCATGACACGGTCCGAGGGCCGGGACGCATTTGACCTGGACCGCGAACCGACGAAGTTGCGCGACCGTTATGGCCGCCATCCACTTGGACAAAATCTGCTTCTCGCCCGGCGCATGGTCGAGGCCGGCGTGAGATTCGTCACTGTCAACGGCTGGACCGGCCAGGCCCCGCACGACACCAAGGGTCCGCCCAGCAGCAGCTGGGACATGCACGGCGGAAACATGGGCATGGGCAACGCCTTTGGCAATGGTTCGCAATGCCGGTACAGCCGTGCAAGTCAGCGGCATTGAACAAAAAATCACCGTTGACATGAAATTGTTTGCATGGGACAAAGTCTACATCAATCCGCTTTACGGAAAGTGTCGTCCCCAAATTGACCTACCAAATCTCATGAATTTATATGCTAAAGGTGATTTGCTATTAGATGAATTGGTTACTAAAACCTATAAACTTAATGAATTAGATCAAGCATTTGCCGATATGCAGCAAGGTAAAAATGCCAAAGGTGTTTTGGTCTTTGATGAATGAAATGTCACAATTTTATACTATAGAAATTTCCAATCCCGAATTTGAATTCGGGCATATACGCCATTTGACCATCAAAAGTCCTGCGCTGGGTCATCGTGCGGATATTAGCCTATTTGTTCCTAAAACCATGAAATACATAAACTC
>DUDC01000120.1 GCA_012959465.1 Planctomycetaceae bacterium | reverse complement strand
ACCAGAAAATGGGAGCACCTCACAGGGCGGTTAGACTCTCATAACACATGGATCAAGTTTTGGGGAGCAGGCCACGTTAGTAACCTGGCCCGCAGGGCCGGAGACTACGGAAACCTGCGAAAACCGTTAATAGATGTGAGCCGAACGCGCTAGCGTCGGGTGCTTGGTAAGCCGAAATACCAGCACGAATCGAAAGATCGCAAGCGAGTGAGTCGATGCGATGCGCGACCCGAGTTAGCAGTGCTTGGTCACTTTCGGCGAAAGTGACCTACGACCCACGATTTGAATTCGGGATGGTCTAGCAACTCCGCGGCCAGCTTCTTATAACCGCCTGTTAGCGGATGGCTGGCGTCTCCGTACAGTTCGCTGGGTAAGACGGTGGGCGAAATGACCGGCACGGACTGGCCTTGAAACCAGGCTTCCGCCTGTTCCTTGTTGTTTTGATAGCCAGCGCGGCTCGACTCTGAGACCATATGCTCGTTGAATGGCCCCATCACCACCAGAACATCGTTTCCCCGATGTCTGAGCAGTTTCACCAATCGCTGAAATGCTGCCCATTGCAGCGACCCGTCGAGTGCAACCCATTCAAATATCTGGTGCCCTCGCCCGGCTGCGTTCCACGGCTGATGCCTACTGCTCTCGATCCCTCGCTGGGCGTCGGGCAGCGACTCAGTCGGCACGGCCCATCGGATAGGATCGAGTGGATTGCGATACGCATTCGGGTAGGTCGGAGGATATTTCCCGTCATCTTGCAACGTCCAGTCTGGCACGCTGGCTCCATCGTAATAAGCCACTTGCAGATGACGCACCCACCTTAGGTGTGGTAGCGTTCGCCTGGCGACGATAGCTGTCCGTTCCGTTACATCAGCTCGGTAGCACGGAATTCGCAATCGAAACTGCGGGACGAGTTCAACATGATTGAAGACGCGTTCCTTCTCCGTATTCAGGTCGGCCTCCGGACTACTCAACCACAACATGTTGCAGTGCAGAATTACCTTGCGGTTCGCGATCGAAGTGCCGTAACTGCTCACGAGGCCTTCCAAGGCCAATGGAAATAGTCCATTCACACCCGCGTTAACGTAGACTCGCTCGTCCTGCGACTCGGTCAAAAAGTGACTCAATGTCCCGTCAGTTGACACGTATTCGCCCCATACGACCGAATCGCCAATGACCAAAACGTCATTCACGTCGGCGCTCGCCACATGTCGTTCGTAAAGTGCGTAATCGGCACTCACTGCGTAGGGGACTCGATAGCTGGCCGCAGCCTCGAGGCCTTCGGCCTGATACCACATACGAGGCACCACCGCGACGATCGCGAGCGAGGCGAGGATGGTCACAACCCATTGCACAGGCGTCAGACGAATACCATTGGTTCCGAACAGATCTTCTTCAGTATTCACAGGCGACCTCATCGTCAGAACTGAAAATAGATAAAGGCACCGCCGCCGGACGCGGCCACGACCAGATAAAGAATCATTCCCACCGACATGGCGATCTTGACCGGCGCCGGATCCAAAACTGTCTTAAAGCGCGAGTCCTTCATCCATTGGTAACACCATACGGCCAGAATTAGCAGTAGCATCATCGCTGGACAGGCGGGATCCTCCCAAACACCTGCAAAGATCCCTCGAATCACAACCAGAGCATCGTCCATTGACTCGGCGCGGAAAAACACCCAGGCGAAACAAACAAATAGAAATACCCAAAGTCGTTTCATAAACAGCGGCACTCGGTTTCGATACCAGTCGGCCGACTCAAGTGCCCGCGTCGCGATTGCGCCCGCCGCATGCAACGCCCCCCAGACCACAAACGTCCAATTGGCACCGTGCCAGAATCCGGAGACAACGAATACGATCAGCAGATTCCGCCAAGTGCGCCAAGGGCCACAACGACTACCACCCAATGGCACGTACAGATAGTCACGAAACCATGTCGAAAGGCTGATGTGCCAGCGGCCCCAAAAATCGCCAATCCCGTTGGCCAGATATGGGTGATTAAAATTCCGCATGAGTCGAAAACCCATGACCAGGGCGACTCCGCGAGCCATGTCGGTGTAACCGCTGAAGTCAAAATAGATCTGCCAGGCAAAGCAAAAGGTGGCCAACATTAGAGCGGGAGCTCCGAAGTCAGCGGGAGTCTCATAAACTCGCTCAACGTACACCGCCAGATAGTTCGCCAAGGCAACTTTCTTGAACAACCCTGTCAAGAACAGCGACGCGCCGTCAGAGAACTGCTTAAGACACGGTTTCGGTATTTGATTTAGCTGGGGCAACAGGCTGCTCGCCCGTTCGATGGGCCCAGCAACCAACTGCGGAAACAGTGATACAAACGCGGCAAATCGAATGAAGCTGCGTTCCCGCCTGATCTGGCCACGATAGAAATCAATCGAATAACTCATCGATTGAAAAGTGAAGAACGAAATACCAACCGGGAGAATGTACTTCCAACCAAACGGCATCATCGAGGCCGCGTCACCCAGTTGCTCGCCACTGCATAAAAGTGATAAGACCGAATTTGTGTTGTCAATAAAGAAGTTGGCGTACTTGAAGAACGCCAACACGCCGAGATTATTAACGATGCTGGCAATCAACCACGCGCGTTTACCCGCCTGGGTCCGTGCCTGGTCCATCTGGGCCACGGCGACGTAATCCAGGGCGGTCGAATAGACGATCAACAAAAGGAGGTACGGATTCCACGCCGCGTAAAAAACGTACGACGCCACCAACAACCAGGCCACCCGCAACTTCGTGCGGGCCAGCGAAAAATAGACCACACAGACGACAGCGAAAAAGACCGCAAACAGCCAGGTATGAAACAGCATTAGCTTTCACTGGCCTCGTCGTCAGTCGCGGTGGAAAACCGTTCAGCCTCTTCCTGACTCAGCCGCCGCACACAGCGAAATCCGCAGTCATCGCTCGAGAAACATGCGTCCGAATCACCCGTTGTCTGCCCTTGCCGAAAAGAAACACGACACATGTTCGCGGTTGACTTCCAAGATCCTCCGCGGACAACTCGTTTGACGTCCGACGGAGTCATTTCCGGACCCGTCGGATCACTCTTCGGGCTGCGTTTGTAAAAATCCGCATGATAGACATCCTGGCACCACTCCGACAGATTTCCGTACAGGTCGTGGATACCCCAGGCATTCGGCTTCCGCGATCCAACGACGTGCGCCCGGCCGTTGCTGTTTCCGCCATGCCACGCGAAAGCGTTCAGCTTACTTTCCGAGCCAAACGGATAGTCTCTGCTTTCGCCACATCGGGCAGCGTATTCCCACTCCGCCTCGGTCGGCAGCCGGTAACCACTCTTGGAAAAGTCACAAGGTAAGCCGGACGACGATTCGTCGTAACAACAGTCCAATCCCTCGGCAATCGACCGCTCGTTGCAATAGATCTTTGCCTCGCGCCAACGCAGTTGGTTGACTGGCCCCTGCGGGTCGTCCTGCCACTTGGAAGGATTCGGCAGTTGCGCCTTTGTGAACAGTGCGTGGGTTACCTCAAATCGGTCGATGGCGAACGGGCTAATGGAAATGACGTGCGTCGGTTGCTCGTCCGAATCGCCCCGATCGCTGCCCATCGCAAATTGTCCACCGGACAAGAAGACCATCTCGACACCGGACTGGGTCGTGAGGTCGATCACTTTCGTTTCTACGGCTGCGCCGCCGACACCTCGATCGCTACACCCGACCAGTGGACAGACAATGACAGCCGAGATCCCGGCAGCCAAGAAAGCCGCAAGATGAGAAAAACCTAAACGCCGTTGCTTCACCATCATCTCGTTCATTTCGCGGGTCGGAACCAGTCCGACTCTTTGTTGCTCGCCCCATCCTTTGTCACTTGGTAGCTTTCAGCCGGGTTGGGCCGGTCAAGATCGATCACAGGAAGGTCGGCAGCGACAACTACGACAATGTCCCAGCCTTTGGCGTAGATTCCCACCATCTCACATGCCGCCTCGTGAGTCCCCGGCTTGGAGAGATCACCCTTACTGATCGGGCCGCGGCTGAGACTAAGAAACTGACCATCTGGTGCCCAGTCGACGTGATAGATCTTGTTTTTCGGGTCACGAATACGTGTCAATACGTTCCCGACTTTGGGGTGACCTTCGTCGAGATCCAGTTCGGCTACACAGATTTCGTGATCCGTTCTGCCCCAGGCGATCATCTTATTATCGGGACTGATGCATGGCCGACAGCCCCCGAAGCTGCGTTTGCCTTTCGAGCTCTTTGCCAAGCCATCAGGCGCCTGATCGCCCAAATTAATAATCCGACTCCCGTTGGCTTCGACTAACAAGTTGGTGTGACCGTAGCCCATACCAGCGTGGACGGTGGCAGCAATCCATTTTCCATTGGATGCAAAATTGGGATTGTACAGGTGGTGCAGTTGCTGGCTATTTGGATGTTTGCGCGTTTTTGAAGATTCCAGATCGTAGAACACCAAGCCGGTGGAAAAATAGTCGGCGATATTGAAACGGGGAAACTCCTGCGGCAAATAGGCAATTGTCTTGCTGTCCGGTGCCCAGAACGGTTGCCGAGCATTGTCGGCGACTTTCTTTCGGTTCTTCCCATCGATGTCCATCACCCAAACACTGCGGACCGTATCCCTTCCGATACCGCGATCGACAATAAAACAGATCTTGGTCCCATCTGGTGAAGCCTGTGGGTACAACTCATGTTGTTTTTTTGAGTTGGTAATATTGACTCGGTTTGTACCGTCCGCATCGATAATGGCCAAGTCCCAATTGTCCACATTGTACGTTTCAAACACCAATCGATTTGGCGAACGCTGCAAACTCTCACGCAGCGTGCCCGATGTCTCTTCGGCAACACACGGTTGAACAACGACGAGTCCGTAAAACAGAAACCAATATCGATTCATGATCCGCTCAACTTCGATTTGGAGAAATGAGAGTATTCAAGAAACTAACGGCGCATTCTAAAAACACCCAACTTGGCGGTCAAGACTCGAGTGCCCACAGGACGAGCAGTGAACGGTCGTTGTTGCCAGATTCGTCACGCAAAAAACCGACCAGTGCGACCGTGACGCGTGCGTGGCACGGCCTCGCTCGGTCTCTCAGTGTCTGGCCGAGTGATGATATGAGGTTCCTCGCAATGACTGAGAACCGTATGATAGGGGAACAGCGACTCGACGAGGGCCGTTAGTAATTCTTCACGGGGAGAACGCGAGGATGACAGGCACGGCGGGTCCATCGAATGTCGCAGCCATTGTCGTTGGTACCGGCTTTACAAAGCCCCATCAGATGTTCCGCGATTCGGTGCGGCAGTTTGTCCAGACGCACGTCAATCCGTACGTCGACGAGTGGGAGGAAGCCGAGACATTTCCAGCTCATGAACTCTTCAAAAAGCTGGGGGATCAGGGGTTTTTGGGCCTTTCATACGACGAAAAACATGGGGGATTGGGAGGCGACTATTGGTACAACGTCGTGTTGGCTGAAGAACTTGGTCGAATCCACTGCACGGGTCTGCCGATGGCCATCGCCGTGCAGACGGACATGGCGACTCCCGCGCTCCATCGATTTGGCTCAGAGGATTTAAAAGACCGTTTTCTTGCCCCCGCCATCGCGGGCGACGCGGTTTGTGCCGTCGCCATTACGGAACCAGGTGCCGGATCAGATGTCGCGGCAATTCGCACGAAAGCCGTCCGAGATGGCGATGAATATGTACTGAATGGCACGAAGATGTACATCACCAACGGAACGCAAGCTGACTGGATTTGTGTGTTGGCCCGGACCTCGGAGAGTAACGGCTATGAGGGTATGAGCCTCATTGTCATTCCCACCGATACGGATGGGTTTCAAGTGGCGAAGAAGCTCAAAAAACTGGGCAACCGATCGAGTGATACGGCGGAAATTGTATTTGAGGACGTCCGCGTTCCCATCTCCAATCGAATTGGCGACGAGGGCAGGGGATTTCAGTACCAGATGGAACAATTCCAAACAGAGCGACTAATCATGTCGCTAGGAGGTTTGGCTGCCGCTGACCAAGCATTGCAAATGACGATCGAATACTGTCGCGGCCGCGCAACATTTGGAAAGCCCTTAATCGACAATCAGTGGATCCAATTCAAATTGTCGGAATTGCTCACCGATGCCGAGTGCCTGCGACAAGTCTGTTATCACTGCGCTCGAAAACTTGAGGCCGGCGAAAACTTTACTCGTGAGGCATCCATGGCCAAATTGAAAGCTGGTCGCCTGGCGAGAGAGGTCGCCGACACGTGCCTTCAGTTTCACGGTGGCATGGGGTATATGGAAGAGTACCCCTTGGCGAGATACTTCCGCGATGCGCGTTTGATGTCCATTGGAGCTGGAGCGGATGAGATCATGTTGAAAATCATCGCGAAGCACGAGGGAATGTCGTCGGAAATATCGTGATCGTGCGATGAAATACTATCACATGTCGTCGCAACGGCGGTGGCATTCTGCGAAAGGCACCCCTCTTGAAAACTCTCGAAGAAATGACTCAGGACATCCTTCAGCAGGAAGAGGTCTTGCGACGTGGGGGCCACGAGCGCGGTCATGCTCGGCAACAGAAACTCAGCCGGTTGTCTGTTCGAGATCGATTGCACCGTTTACTTGACGACGATGGTTCATTCATCGAACTCGGTGTGTGGGCCGGGTATGAGATGTACTCGGAATGGGGTGAGGTACCGGCGGCCGGTGTGATTACGGTCGTCGGCTCCATCTCCGGACGTCTGTGCATGGTGGTAGCGAACGACGCGACAGTGAAGGCGGGAGCATTCTTTCCGCAGACCGTCAAGAAAGTTCTGCGTGCTCAGCGAATCGCATTCCAATGTCGGTTGCCACTGGTCTACCTGGTGGATTCGGCTGGCGTGTTCCTCCCCATGCAGGACGAGATCTTTCCCGACGAGGATGATTTCGGCCGTATATTCCGCAACAATGCCGTGTTGTCTGGCGCTGGAATTCCCCAATACGCAGCGATCATGGGCCACTGTGTTGCTGGAGGCGCATACCTTCCCGTGCTCTGTGACAAAATCGTGATGACTGAAGGCAGCGCCCTCTACCTGGCAGGACCGGCCTTGGTCAAAGCGGCCATCGGACAGGATGCCGACGAAGAGGAACTGGGTGGTGCGCAGATGCACTCGGAGATCAGTGGTACCGTCGATTTTAAAGAGCCCAACGACGAAGCCTGCTTGGAACGTCTAAGATCGCTAGTCGCCACACTGCCAGGTGATTCACTGCCGACCCGTGACTCGACCGACACCTCGAACGAAGTGAACAACATCTATAACCTAATGCCCGCAACTGGCCCGTACGACGTGCGAGATCTTCTGCGATGTATCGTCGATAGGGACAGCATTCAAGAATACAAAGCGGACTACGGGCAGACGCTAGTAAATGCCTATGCACGTATTGGTGGAACTGCTGTGGGGATCGTAGCCAGCCAAAAACTAAATGCTCGTTCCCCGAGTGGCGAGATACAAATAGGCGGAGTACTGTATCCTGACAGCGTCGAGAAGACAGCTCGATTTATTATGGACTGTAACCAGTCCCTGATCCCACTCGTCTTTTTTCAGGACGTGCAGGGGTTCATGGTGGGCCGGGACGCCGAGCAAGCGGGCATCATCCGCAGTGGCGCCAAGTTGGTCAATGTCATCAGCAACTCGGTCGTCCCTAAAATAACGGTGATCATCGGCGGGTCCTTTGGCGCTGGAAACTATGCCCTTTGCGGAAAAGCCTTTGACCCCTGTTTCATCTTTGCCTGGCCCAATGCGAGGTACGCCGTGATGGGACCCGATCAGGCAGCCGAAACGGTCCTGACCGTCCGAGAGAAGATTGCCGAGCGACGTGGAGAACCCTATTCCACGGAAGAGATGGAATCGCTCCGCGAGGAAATCCGTAGCCAGTACTCAAACCAAAGCGATATCCGATACGCCGCGGCACGGGGATGGGTCGATGGCATTCTGGCACCACATCGGACGCGCGAGTTTTTGATTTTGGCGATGCAAACTTTACAACGACAGACTCCGCCCAACTCGTTCCAAGTGGGTGTCCTGCAAGTTTGAGGAATGAGTACATGACCGAACCAATTCGGATCGGCAACGCAAGTGGTTTCTGGGGAGATCGCATCTTGGCGGCGGCCGACTTGGTGCTGCACGAGCCGAACATCGACTTCATCACTCTCGACTTCCTAGCTGAAGTCTCGATGTCGATCATGGCGATCCAACGCGAACGTGACACCTCAAGCGGCTATGCGCATGAGTTCGTCGACGTGGTCCGCTCACTCGTGCCACATTGGAAAGCCGGTTCAACCGTTCGACTGGTTACCAATGCCGGTGGGCTCGAACCGTTAGAATGCGGGAAGGCCTGTGCCGAGGCAATGGCAGAACTTGGTTGTCCAGCCAAGAAGATTGCCATCGTAGACGGCGACGACATCTTACACGTGCTAACGGCCGACCCGCAACGAGCAGATTTTTCCAACATGGATACCGGAAAATCGATCAGCCAGATCGCGTCGAAAATGGTCACAGCAAACGCCTACTTGGGTGCCCAGGGAATTGCAGATGCCTTGGATGCCGAAGCGCAGATCGTCATCACCGGCCGAGTTGCCGATCCGAGTTTGGCGGTCGGACCATGTGTGCATCATTTCGGATGGAAATGGGACGACTACGATTGCCTGGCTGGTGCGACGATCGCCGGGCACTTGATCGAATGCGGGACGCAAGTATGTGGGGGGATTTCGACAAACTGGCTGGAGATTCCGAATGTTGCCGACATCGGGTTCCCTATTGTTGAAGTCGAGCACGATGGCTCGTGCATCGTTACGAAACCACCGCCCACTGGCGGACTAATTGACGAGCAGACGGTTAAGGAACAGCTGTTGTATGAGATTGGCGATCCGGAAAATCTGCTCACGCCCGACGTTACTGTCTCGATGACGTCGATTGCCATCGAAGACCTCGGACATGACCGAGTAAAAGTCGATGGTGCGATTGGCAAGCGTCCCAGCAATTCCTACAAAGTCAGCGCAACATATCGCAACGGTTTTCGCGCACAGGGATCGCTCACCATCTTTGGCTGCCAGGCAGTTCGCAAGGCCCAGCGAGCCGGTGAGGCCCTTCTGACGAAGTTGAGTACGTCGGGAATCGGCTTCGATCAGACATTGATCGAGTGCTTGGGAACGGGAGACGCCGTTCCATTGAAACCGCGTCGAGTCGACACGCAAGCTAACGAGTGTGTACTGCGAGTCGCAGTTTTGAATTCGCGCCGCGAGCAGGTGGAACAATTTTCGCGAGAATTCGCCGCCCTGGTGACCAGTGGACCTCAGGGCACTACCGGTTATTCGGCTGGCAGGCCCAGAGTCCAACCCGTCTTCGGGTTCTGGCCGTGCCTTATCGACAAGAAGCAAATCAGCGTGGACATACAATTCATCACCGCGGGAGTTGCCGAACTCGAACCGAATGTAGCGCCGCAACAATACGCGGCACGTGAAGCCAACCCTTCCAGCGAACGAACATTCAAATCCAGGCGTCTGAGGAGTAGAGATAGTCTTTTCGCTGCCAATACGTTGGGGCGGATCGCCTACGCCAGAAGCGGTGACAAAGGTCAACACGCAAACGTTGGTGTACTCGCCTATACAGATGAGAGTTACGAGTTCTTGGATAGCTGGCTGACAGCCGAAGTCGTGGCCCATTATTTTTCGAACTTGGGTGTAACGAATGTTGTTCGATACGACTTGAAGAACTTGTTGGCATTCAATTTTCTTCTGTACGACGTACTGGACGGCGGAGGTAGCCAATCGATGCGATCAGATGCTCAAGGCAAAGCACTGGGACAAGCCATTCTCGATATGCCTCTTCCATGCTCCGAGGACGAATTGACTCAATACTGCAACGAGAGAGATGCAAATGGTTGATGAGCATGTGGTCGTTGAATGGGTTCGCCCAAACGTTGCGTTTGTCCGACTCAACCGGCCACAAAAGAGAAATGCACTGTGTGTCACGTTGTTAGAGCAACTACATTCGGCCATTATCGAAGTCACAAATAGTACTTCAGCGCGAGTTGTCATCCTAGGCGGCGCGGGGCCCGTGTTCTGCGCCGGCCTGGATTTGACAGAAGCTATCGACTCGAACAAGTCAGAACATCTCATGAGTCGATTTTCGTCGATTCTAGATTCACTGTTGTCCAGCGACTTGGTGACGATCTGCGCCGTGCAAGGAGGGGCTCACGCCGGTGGACTTGGCCTCTTAGCTGCCTGCGATCTTGTCGTCGTCACTGAAGATAGTCGATTCAGCCTGCCG
This sequence comes from Planctomycetaceae bacterium, assembly GCA_012959465.1. GTDB lineage: Bacteria > Planctomycetota > Planctomycetia > Pirellulales > Pirellulaceae > UWMA-0346. The sequence goes on along the minus strand of DUDC01000120.1, from coordinate 16,362 downwards.
GAGGTTCGCCGCGGTCTGACGCCAGCCGTGGTCACGGCATTGCTGCGACGGCAAATTCCCGACCGCCCCCTGCGCGAGTTGATTTTGCTCTCCGAGGCGATTGATGCCGAACGAGCCGTTGCGATAGGGTTGGTCTCACGCGTCGTGCCCGCTGAACAACTTGAAAATAGCGCGATCCAAATGGCTACAGCGGCAATTGCTGGCGGGCCGCATTCCATCGCCAATTCCAAACGGCTCCTCGATGGACAGCCGAGCGGAAACCTAGTCGACGAATTGCACTCCGCCGTGACCCAACATCTATCGGCGAGAGAATCCAACGAACTCGAAGAGGGTATCAACGCCTTTCTCGAGAAACGTGCGCCCAAATGGAAGCAGAGTTCGTAACCCGATGCGTAAGCGAGGGCTGCAATTCGCGTTATCCCTCGCTGGCGCTTCGGGTTACCTCGTCGCCTGCTGAATCCCCACGGGTTCAGGCTGTTTCGACGTCGGCGGCATCTTGCAAACCGAGATGCTTGATGGCCCATTCACGCAATTTGAATTTCTGAATTTTCCCTGTAACGGTCATTGGGAATTCATCGAGAAATTCAACGTATTTCGGAATCTTAAAGTGGGCCAATGTCTCGCGACAGAATTCCTGCACCTGTTCGGACGAAAGTTCTTGGTCACCATTCGTCTTGATGCATGCCAGTACTTCTTCACCGAATTTGACATCAGGCACACCGACAACTTGCACTTCCTCAATATTCGGATGTTCGTAAAGACGTTCCTCAATCTCTCGGGGAGAAATGTTCTCACCTCCGCGAATGATAAGGTCTTTTAGGCGGCCAGTGATCCGATAGCATCCATCGTCGTTGCGGATGGCGAGGTCGCCTGAGTGTAACCATCCTTCTTTGTCAATCGCGAGTGCTGTTGCCTGTTCATTGTTATAGTAGCCGCACATCACCACATGTCCCCGCGCACAGAGTTCTCCCGAGTGGCCGGCTTCCAACGTGACGCCCGTATCGGTATCAATGATCTTCACTTCGACATCGGGAATCGGCCGACCAATAGTTCCCACTCGTACTTCGATTGGGTCGGTGGTGTGCGTTTGTGTGATCACGGGAGACGCCTCGGTCAGGCCGTAGGCAATTGTAATTTCCTGCACCCCCATCTCGTTGGTAACACGCTTCATCAACTCGATCGGGCAAGGGTTTCCGGCCATGATCCCCGTCCGTAACGAAGAGCAATCGAATTCACTGAAACGACTGTCTTGAAGTTGGGCGAGAAACATCGTCGGTACACCGTAAATCGCCGTGCACTTTTCTGCGGCAATCGCCTCGAGTGTCAGTGTGGGGTCAAAATACTCGTGTGGCGAGATCATCGTCGTCGCGTGGACGGCAGCCGACAGCGTACCGAGGACACAGCCAAAACAATGGTAGAGGGGCACGGGAACACAGACTCGGTCGTGTGGTTCAAACCGCTGAATTTGGCCGGTGTACCAGGCATTGAGCAGAATGTTCTGATGAGTCAGCACGGCCCCTTTGGGGAAACCGGTCGTTCCCGATGTGTATTGAATGTTGATCGCATCATCGGAAGAGAGTTGTTTTCCGCGTTGTGACAATTGTTCGTCGGTAACGTGACGGCCTCGCTGCAGGAATTCTTCCCAACCAAGTAAACCGCTGGCGTTGTCGGACGAAAGTGAAAGCACTTGCTTCAGTCGCGGAAAATCGGTCGATTCGATCGGTCCGGCCCCACATTTCGACGATTCAGGACAGACGTTCTGTAGAATCTGCAGATAGTCCGACGAACGAAAACGGTCGATCAGCGCCAGGACTTTTGCATCGGACTGGCGGATCACAAATTTCAACTCAGATTCCTGGTACGCCGGGTTGATCGTGATCAATACGACGCCAATGCGAGCCGTGGCGAACTGCAACATCACCCATTCTGGGTGATTAGTCGACCAAATCGCCAAATGGTCGCCCTTTTCCATTCCCAGTGCGATCAGGCCTTTGGCCGCAGCGTCAACTTGTTGATCTAACTCGGAGTAAGTGCATTTGTAACCGGATTGCAGAAAGACCAGCGCTTCATGGTCCGGGTAGCGGCTGGCCGTTTCCGAGAGTACTTGTCCGATGGTCTTCCCAATGACCGGTGGCTTTGATTCACTCATCGGATAGGCTCCTTCTCAACGAGCGGGCAAGTGAAAAACAGGCCACGATCCGATTGGATCGGTGTCCGTTCAATCATTATGCTACCGCCAGAGTGTGCGTCACTGCAAGGAAGTAGGCAGACCAGTTATTGGGAAGACGACTCTGGCCGCGTACAATAGGGCGCGTTTCCCCTAAAGATGGCCCGCGGCAATCGCTGGGCTCGTTACGATTGAATCTGCATGCATCGTTACACATTTATGCACTCAGTGCTGCTCACCCTTCTCGGCTTGGTGCCGTGGCCGGCAAGTGCCGCTGAACCGACGGACCGATTCAATGTGCTGTTCATCGCAATTGACGACCTCCGCCCCGCACTCGGTTGCTACGGTGACAAATCGGCTCGCACACCCAACATCGATCAACTGGCCAAACGAGGCACTCGCTTTGATCGAGCCTATTGCCAGCAAGCCGTCTGCAGCCCTTCGCGTCTCTCGCTCCTGACGGGAAGGCGTCCGGACACGATACGGGTCTGGGACCTCGCGACACATTTTCGTGAGACTCTGCCGGAGATCATCACGCTGCCTCAGTATTTCAAGAACCACGGTTACCACACTCGCAGTATCGGGAAGATCTTTCATGGCAGCGGGAAGCCATCAAAAGACCCGCTCTCCTGGTCAATAGAGGCGGAATTCGATCACGTACGTGACCCAAAACTCCGTTACGCCTCAGCGAAAAATCTGCGTGGCAAGGGGCTCAAGCGATCTGCGACAGAGGCTGCGAACGTGTCGGACAACACATACGTCGATGGCATGGTTTGCGATGCGGCCGTCGCGGCACTCGCCGAATTGAAGAACGACCAACAGCCGTTTTTTCTTGCAGTCGGCTTTCGCAAACCGCCCCTGCCGTTCTGCGCGCCACAAAAGTACTGGGATCTTTACAATCGTGACGAAATACCACTTCCCACGACAGGCGAACATCCAAAGGACGCACCTGAACTGGCCGTGCGAAGCTGGCTGGAACTGGAGGGCTACACCGACATCCCAACGAACGGACAACTGACGACGGACAAAGTCCGTCAGCTAAGGCACGGCTATTATGCCTGCGTCAGTTACGTTGATGCCCAAGTCGGGCGACTATTGGATCAACTCGAACAACTGCAACTCACCAGAGAAACGGTTGTCGTTGTGTGGGGCGATCACGGTTTTCATCTCGGAGAACAAGGCCTGTGGACGAAGGCCAACAACTACGAGTTGTCAACTCGAGTTCCATTGATCATGTCGATTCCTGGACAGCCACACGCAGGTATTGGCATCGACGCATTTGTCGAGTTTGTGGATGTCTACCCGACACTGGCGGAAGTCTGCGGACTGGAACCTCCCCAGGGACTCGACGGAATAAGTCTCTCGCCTTTGCTGGCCGAACCGGAGCTTCCCTGGAAACAAACCGCATTCAGCCAGTATCCGCGTGCCCACCAAGGTCGCCGCCACCGTGGACACGGCGATGTCATGGGCTACGCAGTCCGGACCGATCGCTATCGATACGTCGAGTGGCGAGAATGGGAGACTAAGAATATTCTTGCCAGGGAACTCTATGATCACCATATTGATCCTCACGAGACGGAGAACCGTGTGAGTCAGACATCGTACCGCGCCGCGATCCGTGAACTGGAGGAGTTGCTTTCAAAGTCGATACATACAAAGGGAGACAAACGTTGACGCCGAGATCATTAGGGCTCGCCATGTGCGGATTCAGCTGGATCTGTTTAGCCACATCGTTAACCTGGGCAGAAAAACCAATGGAAGGCTCGATCGACGTTTTCCTTGGCAAGCCCCAAATGGAGATGCAGAAGCTGTTCAACGACGAGCGTTTCCCGAACATCGTGGTAACGCTAGATGGAACCGTCTTGGCCACGTGGGGAAGTAACAAAATTCGCGCTCGTCGCAGCGAAGACGGGGGCAAGACGTGGGGAGCCGAGATCTTACTCGCGAGTCCAGGCTTTCACGGTGGCGGCACCACCGTCGATGAGAGCACGGGCCATGTGCTGGCGTTCATAGAAGAGAGACACCCACCAGCGCCGCTGACGATGTATCGCAGTGTGGACCAGGGTCGGACTTGGGTAGCCGAGAAAGTGACGATCGAGCCGGACTCGAAAGGCAATATGCCATCGATGCACATGAACGAACACGGCATTACGCTGCGTTTTGGTCCACACGCGGGGCGACTGCTCCGACCAGCACGATATTATGGAAAGAAAAACAGCCGCGAAGAATGGCCCAACCACTATACGACGGCCATCTATAGTGACGACGGCGGAAAAACCTGGCGAACCAGCGACCCTTTTCCTGAAAACGGGACCGGCGAAGCGGCCGTCGCCCAGTTATCAACCGGGCAAGTCTATTACAACTCTCGCGTGCACTGGCAAGAGCGGCCGAAGAACACACGCCGCCGCAGCGCGCGGAGTCTCGACGGGGGGGCAACCTGGAAAGACTGGCAAATCGTCGACGTACTTCCCGACGGGCATCAGCATCGGTCCTACGGTTGCATGGGTGGCCTGATTCGCTTACCCGTCACAGGAAAGGACATCTTGATCTTCAGCAATATCGATACAGCGAAGGCGACTCGTGAGCGAGCCACCGTTTGGGCCAGCTTCGACGGAGGAAAAACGTGGCCAGTCAAGCGACTGGTCTACGACGGCCGCAGTGCCTATTCGTCGCTGACCGCTGGCCGTCCAGGAACGCCGAGCGAAGGCTGGATCTATCTGCACTTTGAAGGTGGACCGAGCGGTGCATCGCAAGTCGCGCGATTCAATCTCTCCTGGCTGATCGGCGGCGAGACGACCAGTGACGGTACGATTCCTCCGGAACTCAGAAAATGACACACTTACAAAAATGGATCTTGCTATTGGCTGTCGTCGCACTGATCGCCGGAAGCCCGTTCGCGACAGCGGATGAGGCAAAAACAACCGCGCCGAGGAGCGATTTTTCTCTCGATTGGCAAGCACTGCCTGACCTACCCAACGCGCTGGGCGTCGCCGGCCCGTTTGTCGGCGTGCACAATGACGCGCTGGTCGTGGCTGGTGGAGCCAATTTTCCGCGCCCCGTCTGGGAGAACGAAAAAATCTGGCACCGCCAGATCCACGTACTGATCAAGACGAACCGCGGCTACCAGTGGAAGGACGGCGGGGTGTTACCGCAGTCGACCGCCTATGGTGCGGCTGTTTCCACCTCGAACGGAATCGTGTGCATCGGAGGCAACGACGGCACAAAAATATTTGATCGAGTTTTCCTTCTTCGTTGGGACGCCCGTGCAGCAAGGATCACTCGAACGGAATACCCGTCTCTGCCGCGACCGTGTGCGTACGGCCAAGCGGCGGTCGTTGGGAACGTTATCTATTTGGCCGGTGGTCAGCATGCCAATGACCTCGATTCGGCGATGACGAATTTCTGGGCATTGGACTTGGCGAACAGAGACAACGACGAAGAATTCTCCTGGCGGGAACTTGAGGCCTGGCCGGGCAAGCCCCGCGCCTTCAATATCACAGCCCGTCAGAACAATGGTGACGAAGAGTGTATTTACGTGTTGAGCGGACGCAGACAAACGGAGGCCGTCGGTGACACGGCTCCACGACAGCTCGTCGAATTCCTCACCGATGTATGGGAGTTCACTCCACGCACGGCGGTGTGGCGGCGCCGCGCTGATGTGCCTCGACCTGTACTTGCCGGCACAGGAATCGGATTTGGACGGAGTCACCTACTTATTCTCGGTGGGGATGACGGATCACGGTTCTTCCTGGCGGATGTATTGAAGGACAAACACCCCGGCTTTCCCAAGGAAGCGTTTGCCTTTCACACAACGACCAATACTTGGAAATCGGCCGGTGTGACACCTGGCAATCATGTGACGACCGTCCCAGTGCTGTGGGACGACCGCGTGATCATCGCAAGCGGAGAGGTCCGCCCGCGAGTGAGGTCCCCGTCGATCTGGAGCGTCGGGCGAAAAAGCAGAAAATGACCAAAGATGCCCACGGATTTTCTGTGGGTTCGAGTTGGGGGTTGGCTGGAAGTCCACCGGCCAACAACGTGCCATGCAAATGGGAAATTCTCGATTGTCCACGCAGTTTCGAATCTGCGAAAAACACCACCGCTAGCGTGTGCCGGTTGAGTTCGGTCGCTGCAGAATCTCTCGTGTGAACTCGGCAGCTCGCTGGGAGACCTTCCCAGCAGCACCAGCCACACTGTGGGGGGCACCTTTGATGACGACAAGTTCCGTTCTGACTCCGATATCCTTCAAGCGGGTATTCATTTTCTTCGCGTGTGCAAAGGGCACGATGGTGGAGACGACTTGCGGCGGGATCGAAGAGATCAGAGGAAGCCGATCAATCGGGTCCTTTGGAGAACTTGATCGAGACAGATGAAAAAACTCAACGAGAGGCCAAGCTTGAGTCTGCTATAGCCAAACTTAAAGACGATGATCGAGCCCTGATTCACCTCTACTATTTTGACGGTCGACCGTTGTCGGAAATCTCGCTGATCCTGGCGACAAGTCGCGACGCCCTAAAAATGCGGCTGATGAGAATTCGCCAGCGATTGGCCAAACATTTGGATTCTAAAAGTGCATGATGACAACGTGGTGCCCGAGGATCTTGCAGCTACCGAGACCGACTCGCGCGTCCGCGAACTATTGTTGTCTCTGCCTAGGTCTGCGACGCAGTTCGATTTTGAATCGCGGGTCTCGGCCAAGATTTGCCGCCGACAAAATGTTCGCCGCGTGGTGATTGGTGTCGGATCGTTGATGATTTTGCTGTCGGGGTTTCTTTACAACAGCTATCGTAAAGTTCCGCGACAACCGGAATTTATTGTCCAAGACAAGACGACCGAATTGTCCGCCGATCCACGTGGAGAATTTGAACTGTTCGCGGTTGCCTATCACGGCTTATCATCGCCAGTGATTGAACTCGATACGCTCGATCGTGAATCGCAAGCGTGGTTCACTTTCGTTAGTTCACTTGACGAGACCACTGAACGTCAATGATGGAGAGGTAATGATTGCACCGATTCTGATCTGCTCGCTACTTTTTTCTGGGGCGCAACTCCCGCGCCCTGTTGTCCAGCGCACCGAACAGCGTGCACAGCAGCTTGAGCCATTGACGAAGACCCAGATTTCAAAATTACAGCAGACAGTGCGGCGCACTCAAGACCGCAATATCGAATTAAAGAAGGCGTTGGCGGAACGGCAGCAGCAGCTGATGAAAGAGTATTCTCAGTTCCAGCTGAACGATGTGGCGATCGCCAAGTTACACGTTGAGGTCATTGATTTGCAGCGTCGACTTTTGGAAAACTACCGCGATTTGCAGGTTGAGCTTCGTGAGACCGTCGGCGAGCAACGATTCGCTCAGCTGAAGATGCGAATTGACTTGATCCTCAAGAGTAACAAGAAGGTGCAGGTTCCCGCACCAACACCAAAATCAGTGCCACGCAAGTGACCGTAGAATATTTGTTGTAGAATCGATAGTTGTCCAACTGCGAAACTCAAATAAAGAAGAGCGTCCACAAGGAGAATGCACATGTCGCGATGTTGCTTGTTCGGTTTGACCATCCTGTTCCTCGCTGGACACAGCTCCGCACTGGCTGACGACCCGATATTTTCGGGTCCTCAAGTTGGTGAGATTTTGCCTGCGTTTAAAGCCAAGGGTGTCTTCGCGGGCCAAGCAGACAAGGAGTTGGATTTGGTCAAGCAGGCTGATGGGAAACCGATGGCATTGGTATTCGTACATGCAAAGACACGACCTGCTTTCGGTTTGACCAATAAGGTCATGCAGTACGCCTCCACTCGGTCCAAAGCGGGCCTCGTGTGCGGCGTTGTCTTTCTGACCGACGACGCCACCGCAATGACGACATGGATGCGTCGGGTGAAACAACACCTTCCCGAAGGCGTCACTCATGTCGTCTATGCTGACGGAGCGGAAGGTCCAGGCTCGTACGGCTTAAATCGAAACGTGACCCTAACGGTACTGGTCGCCAAGGGTGGGAAAGTGACGGCGAACTTTGCTTTGGTTCAGCCGAGCCTGGAAGCAGACGGACCAAAAATCCTCAAGGCCATTGTCGACGTTTCCGGGGGCGGAAAGGTACCGACGATCGCCGAGTTGGGTGGTGGACGATACGTGCGCCCAGCGCCAAACCGACCAAATGCAGGCCGTGGACAGAACGATCCGCAGTTGACCTCACTGTTGCGATCGGTGATCAACAAGCAAGCGACTGAAGAGGAAGTTAAAGCCGCAGCGGCAAAGGTCGAAGAGTACGTAACCGACAAAGAGAACGCTCGGCGAGAACTCGGACGCATTTCCAACACAGTGGTCAATGGGGGCAAACTGTCGAACTACGGTACGGAAGTCGCTCAAGAGATCTTGCGCCAATGGGCGAAGAAGTACCCCAAACCCCGTCGGGCACCGAAGGCCGATCGGCCGAGAGGTGATCGCCAGGAAAAGGACAAAGAAGAAGACAGAAAGGGCGACAAGTCGGCCGAGTGAAATAATGTGTGGCACTGGCTAGGCCAGTGCTGCCCGTCCCAGCACACCACAAGATCGCTGACGGAGATGGAGCCAGTGGCACAAATTGCCAAGTTGTTGTATTTCGAGTGCCAGCCAGGGAGAAGCTCGTGCCAGCATTCGTGTTGTTGTTAACGGCGATAACGGCCGCGAACGGTGAGGCAACGGTCAATTTCGACAACCACGTGATTCCGGTTCTCACGAAAGCCGGCTGCAACACGGGGGCGTGTCACGGTGCAGCCGTCGGACGAGGGGGATTCCGGCTATCTCTGTACGGTGGCGACCCTGCCTTTGACTATCGTTCCATCGTGCTTGAATTGGAGGGCCGGCGAGTCAACCTTGCCCATCCCGATGAGAGCCTCATAGTGCTCAAGTCAACCGAATCGATCGACCATGGTGGCGGCTACATCCTAGAGAACGACGGCCCCGGCGCGGCGCGTTTGATCGACTGGATTCGGCAGGGAGCGTTACGCGTCGCAGAAAAACGCTTGGAACAATTTCAGGTCACGCCGCAATTGCATGTAGCCGAAGGTGTCGGCGCGACGCTTCAACTAAAAGCAACTGCGCGATTCAGTGATGGATCGGCCGTCGATGTAACGCGTTGGACAGTCTTTAAGCCCGAAGACGCATCGGCCGTCGAGGTCCATCCAGATAATGCCGTGGCAAAGCTACTGAGACGAGGACGACACATCGTCGTCGCTCGTTATCTCGATCACGTCGTACCGCTGGAACTGGTTGTACCATTGTCCGATACGACCGTTGACTTTTCGAAAGAGCCTCGAGCCAACTTTGTCGATCGGCATGTTTTGGACCTGCTTTCGACCTTAAGAGTTCCAGTATCGCCTTCCTCTGATGAGGCCACATTTTTAAGGCGAGTCACTCTCGACCTTACCGGACGGCTCCCTTCGACCGAAATCCAAAACAAGTATCTTGAATCTTCCAAGTCGACTGCCAACAAACGTCGCGAACTTGTCGATTCTCTTTTGAATTCCGACGAGTTCATTGAATACTGGACATTGCAGTTGGCGAGGCTGCTGCGAATTCGCTCGCAGCCACAAGACACTCAAGGAGCCTTGTCGTATCACCGCTGGGTAACCAAACAACTGACGGACCGCGTCCCCTACGACCAAATGGCGCGGGAGATGATCACAGCTCTCGGTGATACGCATGAAGTTGGTCCGGCGAATTTCCACCGGACCGCAGCGGGGCCACGCGAGCAGGCAGAATTCACCAGCGAACTGTTCATGGGAAACCGACTTCGCTGCGCCAATTGCCACAATCATCCGCTTGATCGTTGGACACAAGACGATTATCACGGCCTCTCGGCAATTTTCTCGAAACTGACCAGTGGCCGAGTCATCGAAGTCAATGCTCGCGGTGAAGTCATGCACCCGCGGACAGGCAAGGCCGCCGTCGCCCGGATTCCAGGAGAACGCTTCCTGGATGACGACAGCGACGGGCGACAGGCGCTCGCCACTTGGCTGACAGATCGAAACAACCCGTATTTCGCCAAAGCCATTGTCAACCGACTTTGGAAAGCGATGATGGGACGCGGCCTCGTTGAGCCCACAGATGATTTGCGGGCCACCAATCCGGCGACCCATCCGGCCCTTCTCGCGGACCTAGCCGAGGACTTCGTGGAACACCGCTACGATTTGCGTCACACGTTGCGCCGTATCGCACTCAGTGCAGCGTACGAACGCACCGCGACACCGCTTCCCAAAAATCGTGGCGACGACCGGTACTATTCGCATGCAATGATTAGACCCCTCGAACCGGAAGTTCTAGCGGACGCGATAGCCGACGTCACGGGAATTTCCGATGAGTACGGAAACCAGCCTATAGGAACAAGGGCCGTTTCGCTGTTCGATCCCCAAATCGACTCGGAAGCGCTCGATATACTCGGCCGATGTTCCCGCGTTGATTCGTGCGAAATGGTCGCCGGAGCCGCTGGTGGCCTTACCGTCAAACTGCACATGTTCAACGGGCCGCTTTTGAACGGCAAAATCTCCAATTCAAAAGGACGACTAGCGCGACTCGTCGCTGACGGGAAAACTCCCGCTGAAATAGTGGACGAATTCTATCGCCGAGCGCTGGGGCGTCCGCTCGCGAAGCGGGAACGAGAGTTTTGGAACCGGCAATTTCACCAAGCCTCGACTTCCACCGCGGAACGGGAATTGCTGGAAGACTTCGTGTGGAGTCTACTCACTTGTCGTGAATTTGTGACGAATCACTGATACTATCGACGAATAAAAGCTCAAGACCAATCGTTAGGCGAGCAAGCGGAGAAAATTGCTCATGAAATCACTGGCACGTTTTACGGAGCGTTGTGATGGAATTAATCGCCGTGATCTTCTCCGAGTCGGCGGATTAACCGCGCTTGGATTTGGGATGGCGGACCTGTTTCGCTTGCAGCGGATGGCCACCGCCGAGAGCCTTCCGGCTGCGAATTCGCCCAAGGCAAAGTCGTGCATCTTGATTTGGCTTGATGGTGGGCCGAGTCACCTTGAAACATTCGATCTCAAACCCGATGCACCAGCCGAAGTTCGTGGACCGCTCGGATCCACTGCGACCAAAATACCCGGCGTGCGAATTAGTGAATGTCTGCCAAGAACAGCCACGATTCTGGACAAGTTGGCCATTATCCGTTCGATGACATCGCCACTGGGTGAGCATAATTTCGGCACGCACTACATGATGACGGGCTACAAGCCGACGCCAGTGCTCGAGTATCCAACCGTCGGTGCCGTGCTGGCTCACAGGCGAACACAAGCCGGCGTACTGCCTCCCAACATCGCTGTACCGAACTTTAGTGTTGGTGGAGGTAGGTTGACCGGTGGTGGCTACTTACCATTGGAAACTCGACCATTTTCTGTTGGCGGTGACCCTGCCAAACCCAATTTCCAAGTCCGCGATCTCGATTTCTATAAGGGACTGGACCTGAAGCGACTCGACCGGCGGCGGCAGTTCGTGAACGCGTTGAATGAGTTTGACCGCAACGCCGACAAATTGGCTAAAACTAACTCGGACCCCGATTTACAACGCGCTTATCGATTGATTGCGTCACCGAAAGCAAAGAGTGCCTTCAATCTATCTGACGAGCCTGGAAAAACCAGACAACGGTATGGCCGTAAGTCGATCGGTCAATGCTGCCTGTTGGCGCGGCGACTCGTCGAACGGGGCGTCTCATTCGTGACCGTAAACAACAAGGGCTGGGATACGCACGACAATTTGTACACTCGGCTCAAGGAGGGTTACACGGGCGCACCGAAGCCTGGAGTCGGACTCATCCCCTCGTTGGACCTGGCGTTGAGTGCTTTGATTACCGACCTGGGTGATCGCGGCATGTTGGACGAAACGCTAATTGTCGTTATGGGAGAGTTTGGCCGAACGCCAAAACTGAATACGGCCGCGGGGCGTGATCATTGGCCTCGAGTGTTTAGCGCTGTATTGGCTGGCGGCGGAGTTCCTGGAGGACAGGTAGTGGGCAGTAGTGATTCCGTCGGCGAAGGTCCGCGGGATCGCCCAGTCACACCTGCCGATTTGACGGCAACGATTTACTCACTCTTGGGGATCGACCCGAAACTCGAGTTGCATACTAGCGACGGTCGTCCGGTTCGAGTGGCGCCCTACGAATCGGAAGTTGTGAAGGAGCTGGTGGGTTAGACGCACCACCGATTGAGCCATGAATGTTCGTCCACGTTGTCTCACGGCTCTCGCCCGTTTCACTGCCAGGCTGTTTATTGCCACGCTTGTCGCATTGGTCCATCTGGATGTGGCTGCTGTCGAGCCTTCCGTGACCGCGGTGGCGTTTACACCCGACGGAGAGTCCGTGGTCGTTGGTTCTCAGGCCGGCTTAACCGTGCTCAGTTGGCCGGAACTAAAACCCAAAAAGAAGATCGACACCCAAATAGTCAATATTCACGACTTGGCCTTTTCACCCAACGGCAATTCTCTCGCCGTGGCAGGTGGGGCGCCAGCCGAAGAAGGGTTGGTTGAAGTTTTCACTTGGAAGACGAGTAAGTCTTCCTACGTGTTGAAGGGCCACAAGGACTCGGTGCTCGCCATCGCTTGGCGAGGGGACCTCTCGATCGCAACTGCTAGTCTCGACCACGAGATTGCCGTCTGGGATGTAGGGACTCGCAAACCCACACACCGCCTCCGGGGGCACTCCCGCGGCGTGGCAACACTCAAGTTCCTACCCGATCAAAAAATGTTGGTCAGTGGAGGACTCGATCAGAATCTTCGAGTCTGGAACATCGCATCGGCCGAGATGGTCAAGACACTCAACAACCACACCCGAGAAGTCCATCAGCTGGCGGTGCGGCCCGGAACCAGCGGGCTGCCGATGATCGCTTCGGTCAGCGATGACCGCACCGTGCGAATTTGGCAACCAACGATTGGGCGAATGGTCCGATTCGCCCAACTGGATACTCAACCGCTGGCTGTCGACTGGTTGGCCGACGGTTCTTACATCGCCGTCGCGGCCACCGATGGCCACGTCCATTTAATCGATCCGAACACGGTGGAGATTGTCGCGGATCTTCCCGCGGTCGATGGTTGGGCGTATACACTGGCAGTGCACCCCAACGACGGAAGTCTGCTGGTTGGTGGACAGAATGGACAACTTCAACGGCTTGTTCTGCCGGTTCCGACTCCGTAGATCAGCTGCGGACGAATGCAACGTCAAACAGATTCCGGCCGAGGGCAATGCTTCAATTCAACGTTACTCGAGAGGCCAGCGATGGTTGCACTACGATTTGTCGCTGTTCTTGTTGTTCTAGATTGCACCATCGCGATAGGACAAGAAAACTCGCGGCTGTTCTCTGGGCCGCAGCCCGGCGAGGAGCTGCCAGCCCTCAAGGCCATTCTCGTCTACGGAAAACAGGCAGGAGAAAAGGTTGATCTAATTGAACGGGCAGCCGGACGGCCAACGCTGATTGTGATCGTCAACGGGTCGAATCGGCCGGCAGCCCGTTTGACCAGAATACTGATGAACTTCGCCGAAATGCATCAGGAGACACTTTTCGCCACGGTTGTCTACTTGGACAAGGACGTGTCGGCCGCCACACAACGATTGCAACGGGCGGTCAGCTGGTGGAAGGTCGCCGCACCCGTTGGGATCTCGCTCGACGGTGGCGAGGGCCCAGGCAGCTACGGCCTCAACCGCAACGTCAATCTGACGGTCTTGTTGGCCAACGAAGGCCGCGTGACCAATAACTTTGCCCTCGTCCAGCCAAGTGAGACCGATGCGGCTAAAATCCTGACACCTGTTGTCGAGCTTGTCGGTGGCCGTGTTCCCAGCAAGGCGGAGGTCTTTTTTCTGTCGACGCCGACTGCAAAGCCGGAAAACGCTCGTTGGCATACGGCTCCCAAAGATATCAAAATGCGAAAGTTGATCTGCGCTGCACTGGCGTCAAAAGACAATCAGGCTGCCCGCGTCAACGCCGCGGAACTTGAAAAGTATGTAGGAGAGAATAAAGATCGACAAATCGCCTTAGGCACTTTGGCCTCCCTCTTTCTAGAAAGACGAGGACGAGTCGTTTTGGACGGATTGCCGATCGGTCTCCAGTTTCGCGATTGGCGAAGGAAGTATGCCCCGCCGGAAACAGAGAGTCGCTAGATGAACTTGACCACCATCAAAGATGCACGAATTATCAAAACGCTATCGAACGCCCCAACACAAGAACGGTTTTCCATGCTTCTCTCCCGGACTTCTCAAATCTCTCTATTTGCCTGCTTGATATCGCTTCTTCCAATCAATGCGATGGCGGCGACGGCGGATCGACCAAATATCCTCTGGATCTCTGTCGAGGACATGAGTGCCGACATAGGATGCTATGGCGATCCCTACGCAGACACGCCAAGAGTGGATCGTTTAGCTCGGCAGTCCGTACGTTTTACGCATGCGTTTGCAACCGCTCCGGTCTGTTCTCCAGTGAGGTCTTGCTTAATCACGGGCGTCTACGCCACTTCGCTGGGAACGCAACGGCTACGATCGGAGTTTGCCCTGCCGAAAGATTTTCGCGGCTTTCCTGAACTGCTCCGCCGAGCTGGTTACTTCACGACCAACAATGTAAAGACGGACTATAACATCCGCGATGAAGCGTCCTTTATTCGCGCGACGTGGGATAGCAATGGAACCACGGCACATTGGCGGCAACGAAAGCCGGGGCAACCCTTCTTTTCGGTTTTTAACTTGATGGTCACTCATCAGTCGCGGACAAGTGTCTGGCCGACTGAACGATTCGAGCGAGAGGTGGCCGCAAAACTCTCTGTGGAACGCCGGCATGACCCTTCGCTGGCTACCATCCCTCCCTACTTTCCGGACATTCCGTCGGTGCGAAAAACGCTGGCCCGATACTATGATTGCATTTCGGTGATGGACGACCAGGTAGGCGAGATCCTTGACCAGTTGCGTGAGGACGGCTTGTCCGACAACACGATTGTGTTCTTCTTCTCCGATCATGGACGTGGCCTGCCTCGAGGCAAGCGAGTACTCCACGACACGGGCTTACACGTTCCATTGATGGTTCATTTTCCCGAACGGTATCGGGCGTTGGCGCCATCTGCTCCTGGATCTACAACCAATCGCTTGGTCAGTTTCGTCGATTACGCTCCAAGCGTGCTGAGTCTAGCTGGGGTGGCTGTTCCATCGCACATGCAAGGCCAGCCGTTCCTTGGTGAAAAGACCATAAGGTCCGCAAGGAAATTCGTTGTCGGAGCACGCGATCGAGTCGATGAAGTGTTCGACGTCGCACGCAGTGTTCGAGACCATCGTTTTTTATACATCCGGAATTACATGCCACACTTGTCGTGGATGCCGCCAGAACGCTATTCCGACTCGTCAACCATGCGTCGAGATCTGAAGAGAATGCTGAAGGATGGATCGCTCAACGAAACACAGTTGACCTATTCCTCGCCCCGCCGATCCCGCGAAGAGCTATATGATACGAATGCCGATCCCCATCAGATCCGCAATCTGGCAACCTCGGCTGAATACCAGACCATTCTCACCGAGATGAGAAAGCGGCTGGCCGATTGGCAGCGGACATCGGGTGACTTGGGATTCATGACCGAGCCGGACGTCAGTGTTCGCTTTGGAAATATGGCTCCGATCACTGCAGCGCGAACTCTAGACCGTCAGCTTCTGAATCGCATTGTCAGCACAGCCGAACTGGTCGGTGATCCGACGGCGGTTGACCAACAATTGAAACTGCTCACCGACCCAGATCGCGCCGTGCGTTATTGGGCGGCAATTGGACTTGTTGCGTCGCCTCACAGGGCAGTGACAGTCACTGACAGCTTAAAAGGTGCCTTGGACGACGTTGCACCGGAGGTGAGCATCGAAGCCGCGACCGCCCTTTTACGGCTGGGCAATTCGGACCGAGCGCTGGGTGTGTTGACAAAACACTTGGAAAGTGACCCGGTCGAAGTCGTACTGCATGCGATGCGTAGTTTGGAGTTATTGGGTCCCGCCGCCAAACCCGCCACACGGGAAATACAACAGGTTCTTCAACGAGCGGCCAAAGAAGAGACGACCGCTGGTGCGCACGCTTGTTGGATGTTTGTTCGATTTAGCGCCGAAGCTGCTTTGTCCAACTGAGAGCGTGGCCTTCGATGCGAGGCATGCACGACGGCCCGCGAATGTGTGGCACTGACTCTGTCAGTCTTTTTTGAGCCGAACTCGCT
>DUDC01000119.1 GCA_012959465.1 Planctomycetaceae bacterium | reverse complement strand
CACGGTGTGATTCACCGCGACCTAAAACCGGCCAACCTGCTGATCGATCGTTCGGGAGATGTGAAGCTAACCGACTTCGGCATCGCTCGTTTTTTCGAAGCCTCTCATCTGACCATGCCAGGTGGAGCGATCGGAACGGCCGACTACATGTCGCCAGAGCAGGCAGACGGTAAGCCCGTCGATGCGTTGACGGACCTCTACAGTCTGGGAGCCGTCATGTACGTCCTGTTGGCGGGGCATCCACCCTACATGGGTCGCACCGTCACGGAAGTGCTAACTCGATTGAAGAATGAAACAGCCAAGCCCATTTGCCGCGTGGTCAACAACGTGCCCGACGAAGTCGGACAGATTGTTGATCAACTGCTGGCCAAGTCAACCAGCGATCGAATCCCTACACTGGTGAGCTTGGAGCATCGACTAAAATCGACCATGTTCGGCCTCGACCGCGCGGAGAAGTCCAGCGAAGCACTCGACGCAGAAAAGGGTGACTCTAAGAGTTCGCACCGAGACGAAGAGGCTGACGACGGCAACTTTAGCGTCGACGATGACGCGACGCTTGTTACGTCTGGCAATGAACTACCGGGGAACACGACACCACTTGAGGAACGCCCCACCGCAAGCACTCCGTCGCCCTTCAAAAGACCGAACAAACCAAGCGTTGGCGGCCCGCCAACGCAAGATCCCGAACGACCGGACGATGTGCAGGCTGGAAATGCAACCGTCGCCGAGAATGTGAGCTACACACTGGTCGACATTGAGGGCGGATGTTCCTCAAGCGTACTAATCAACTCGAAATCGTTCCGTCAACGCAGTCCCGTCGTGGTAGCACTCTCGACGGTTTTACTTCTGGCCGGTCTGCTCGGCGTCTCGTATTGGGTCTGGTACTTTTCCCAACCACTTGGTGCCGACCAGTTATACGTCCGAATTCTCGAGGCCGCCCCGTCACGTGAACCTAGCAAATACACGTCGGTACGTCGCGAAATCGAACAATTCGTCAGTCGCTACCAGGAAGACGAGCGATTCTCTATTGTCAGTGCGATGTTGGAGGATCACGACGGACACCGCCGTTGGAAATCATTGGAACGCCAAGCGAAAAGGGATGGTGGGCTGATGGCGTTGACTGAGATTCAACGCGCCTATGTGGAAGCAATGCGATTGCGAATAGCTGATCCACGTGAGGCAATCGACCAACTGGAGCAGTTCGCGGTACGATTCGATAACCCCACCGATGAAGACTCCGAACCTCTTTTTAAAATGGCTCGAGCAACGGTAACGGTGCTCACATGGAATCTGGAAGAGTTGTAAAGGTCTCACTCGAAGGGTTCAGCGAAAATCTCTTGATGGCACGTTCCGTGGGGCGACGCGCTCGGCCAGATCCGCAATCTGTTTCACGACCACATGAATGACTCGATCCTTCTTCTCTACATGCCCCAAAGCGAGCCAAGCCGAACTGGTTCTGGCAACCTTGTAGAATCGGTCCCATGTTTTCTGGTGGACCACCAAGTTAGCCGTCCCGGTCTCATCCTCTAAAGTGACGAAGGTGATGCCCTTGGCGGTACTGGGGCGTTGCCTGAGCAGCACGAGGCCAGCAACCCGGATGGTTTGGCCGTGTTTCTTTTCCTGCAGGTCCTTCGCGCAAACCGCTCCAAGTTGATTCAAAACGTCCCGGTGGAATGAAAGCGGATGCCCTCGCAGTGAATGCCCCATCGTTTGATAGTCGGCAAACACTTCATTTCTCTCATCCATCTCTGGCAGATCGACGTGCGGTTCGTCATCATCCAAGGTGGAGAACAGAGGTTGGTTTGGCCGGGACTGCTCTTGAGCCAACGATTCCCAAATTGTCTGTCGGCGGTTGCGACCCAGAGTCTTCAGAGCGTCGGCCTCGGCAAGCCGAGTGATGACAGTCTGAGAAACACCCGTACGACGCTGCAACTGGGCAACCGACTCGAAGGCACCACTACCTCGACGTTCCGCAACGAGTTCCTCAGCAATCTTCTCTGAGAACCCGCTGAGCATTCGTAAACCAAGTCGAAGACGGGGCTGACTGTTCAACACTTCCCGGGCGTGTTCTCCCGGCCCATCTTCCAGGGTACAGTCCCAATCGCTGAAGTTGATATCAACCGGTCGAACCTCGACACCGTGTTCTTGGGCATCGCGAATCAGTTGAGCCGGTGCATAGAACCCCATCGGTTGACTATTGATTACCGAAGCGGTGAAGACAGCCGGATAGAATCGCTTCAGCCAGGCGGACACATAGACGAGTAATGCGAAGCTTGCCGCGTGCGATTCTGGGAAACCGTATTCACCAAAACCGCGAATCTGTTGAAACACCTGTTCTGCAAATTCTCTTGAGAGCCCCCGTTGTTCCATCCCCTGCAGCAATTTATTGCGAAAGTGGTCAATCAAACCGGGCCGCCGCCAAGCCCCCATCGCTCGCCGCAATTCATCCGCTTCTCCGGGAGTAAACCCGGCCGCGACCACCGCCATTCGCATTGCCTGCTCCTGAAATAACGGCACACCCAAAGTTTTGTGCAGCACCTCGTAGATCTCACGACTGGGATACCGCACTAGTTCTACGCCGTCTCGCCTTCGCAAATAGGGGTGCACCATTTGTCCCTGAATTGGTCCCGGTCGGACAATCGCCACCTCGATCACCAGATCGTAGTAACATCGCGGTTTCAAACGCGGCAACATGCTCATCTGTGCCCGGCTCTCGATCTGAAACACTCCGATGGTATCGGCCCGACAAATCATCTCGTACACCCGAGGGTCTTCCGCAGGAATGTTAGCCAACGTGAATTCCCGACCGGTATGTATACGTATTTTTTCGAAGCAGCGGCGAATTGCAGACAACATTCCCAAGGAGAGACAATCGACCTTTAAAATCCCCAACTCGTCCAAGTCGTCTTTGTCCCATTGAATCACTGTCCGACCCTCCATCGCTGCGTTTTCGATCGGCACCAATTCACACAGTGGTCCTTGAGTGATCACCATGCCACCAACGTGCTGAGAAAGATGGCGAGGAAAACCGGTGAGTTCGTCGACCAGATGCAACAGGCGACGTCCCAATGAAGATTCAGGGTCGATTCCCACCTGCCGACACCGCTCGTCCAGTTTGGGCTCCGTTGCATACCCCTCAACCTGTTTGGCCAACGCATCGACCTTATCCAGTGAGAGGCCAAGAGCTTTGCCGACATCTCTCACGGCAGACCGTGACCGATAGGTAATCACGACTCCCGTCATCCCAGCACGATCGCGGCCGTATTTTTGGTAGATGTACTGCAGAACCTCCTCACGGCGTTCGTGCTCAAAATCTACGTCGATGTCAGGGGCTTCATTACGCTCCCGACTCATGAACCTCTCGAATAGCAGATCGCTCCGAGCAGGATCGACCGAGGTAATTCCCAGACAGTAACAAACGGCCGAGTTCGCCGCGGAACCACGTCCTTGGCAGAGTATTTTTTGAGATCGCGCAAAACGCACCAAGTCCCACACCGTCAAAAAGTACGCCTCGTATCTCAAGCTCTCGATCAGGCTCAGTTCGTGTTCGATCAACTGCTGAACCGAAGCCGGAATTCCTTGCGGGTAGCGCTGTTTCGCTCCCTGCCTAGCCAATTCTCGCAAGTACTCCATCGGTCGCTGACCGCCCGGCGCCAGTTCCTCCGGATACTCATAACGTAACTCGTCCAACGAAAACGTGCAGTGTTCGGCGATTTCGATCGTCCGCTCAATCGCCTCGGGACAACGGGCCCATTGTTGGGTGATTACCGTCTTGGTCCGCAGGTGACGCTGGGCATTGACGAGTCGATTGTGCTGAAGCTGGTCGACTGTCAGCCCCAGTCGCGTCGCCGTGAGAACATCATGTAGCGGTTGCCGACTCGCCTTGTGGTAGTGCACATCACCGCTGGCAACCACCGCGATTCCTGATTTCCGAGCCAAATCACGATACCAGTCAAGACGCCCTCGATCGTCCGGGCCGTAATGCAAATCCGCCAATAAGGAACAGCGAGGGCCCCACAATTCGCGATAGGGATTCAACTTGTCAGCTGCCTCGTCTCCACCGACAGGAACCATCACTGCTCCCCAAAGGTCTTGAGCATGTTCGGCAAATTGAACCCAGGAAAGTCGAAAGGCCCCTTTTTCAGCCTGCCGTCGCCCCAAAGTAATCAGTCGAGCCAATTGAGCATAATTCGAACGAGTGGAAGCCCAAACCACAACCGAAAGCGCGTCCACGAAATCCAATTGAGCTCCAATGATCAGTGGAAACTCTAGATCTTTCGCTGCGCCATGAGCGCGGACAATTCCCGCCAACGTATTACGGTCAGTAATAGCGAGCGCACGATAGCCCAATTCGTCAGCCCGCGTGACCAACTCGATGGCATGTGCAGCGCCCTCCAAAAACGAGAAGTTGCTCTTACAACAAAGCTCTGCATACGGCCTGTCCACTTGCACTCCAACTTTGAGTCAACCAAAAGCGCCGTGCAAAAACCAACGGTTATCGATAAGGCGGTGAAAGATCCAAAAGCGTTCCCCGGAGTTGGTTTCAATACGAAAATAGTCGCGACGTACCGAGGGGCCTCGCCACCAACTAGTTTCCAATCGTTCGGGTCCCCAACACTGTGCGACTTGTTGCCATGCTTGTCCCAACCTTGTCGACCTCCACTGGATCCGTAGTGGGTCTCCTGTTTTCATGACTTTGACATGCAAAGGGCGAGGGGGGTGGTAGAAGAATAGAGGCCTCTCTAATGGGCCATGGGCAGGTTGTCCTCCTAAATTTCGCGCTGCTTGTCCGGCGGCAGGCTGTTCTGCAAACGTCTCCTCCGGCAGGGGTTCGCGGCGCAACCTCACTTGCAATACAGCCTCGCGGCCCAATCGACTGCTGAGTCGTTCCAGCAACCCACCCAACTCTCGAGGGCACCGCAAGTCACCGCCAAACAATTCGCCCTGTTTTTGCCGCAGAGGTGTCGAAACCATCACCTCCAAAACAATTTGCCGAACTGCCGCCGGTGTGATCGCCTGCTCCAACTGCATTTCTATTAGATCCCAAAGGTGGTTGGCCGAAATCGTGGGTCGGAACAACCCCACATCGATATCCAACACTCCTCCATCTGCCGAATTCAAACGACAAAGAAGACGGATCGCGCCTTGCCCCGCCTGCCGCAAATGTTCCGTCAATTGCTTTAGCAAGCGTTGAATGAAGGCATCCAGCGAACGCCGACAAGCTGTTGGATACTCCAACTGGTAACTTTCACGAAACTCAGGAGGAGGTCGATGCGGTTCAATCCACTCGGCGATCTCCCCCGTCAACTGGGCCATGCGGATGGCCGGATGCTCTCCTAGTCGTGCCGCCAGGCTAGCTCTCGGCAGCGCCCGCAGTTGGCGGCAAAACAACACGCCCAAGCGATGCAACAAGGCAATCGTGTCCGCTTCCAGTCGTAACGCCTCGATAGGCAACCCCTCCCATAATGCACCAATCGGTTTGCCGTCTTCGCTAGTGCGGCCGTCTTCGGGTGGCACGGCCCTCGCGGCAAGATGGCGTATTGGATCGCGAACCGAAGTGGCATAACGAGCCATCGCGAAAGCCGCTCCTGGCGTATCCGCTACCGCGACGCGTGGGTGGTATCCCAACAGCTGCACGTCACGAAGGATTTTTTGAGCTAGATGTTTCTCTCCGCCAAGCACTTTCGCCGTACCGCCAACTTCCAGCAACAAACCGTCTGTCATCTTCCAAGGCAACTCGCTGATCGTCTGCCAACCAATCATGGGTGTGTAACGTTCCGCCCATTCCGCCAGTTCCTTCAAACGCATTTGGTCCTCCTCCGAACTCCAAAGTTCGATATGGCTTTGCGAAGAGACGACAGAGGAAAGCGCCGATGCTTCCGCCACAGTCATGCCCGCTTTCACTCCCGCTTCCCTCGCTTTACGAGAGCAGGCCCACACACGTTTCCCTCGCGATCCATGTGTGGTGTAGAGGACCAATGGGTTCTCTCTAAGTTCCGGTCGCTGCACGACCAGTCGCTGGATCGGCCAGTGAGGCAGCCAAAGGCAGAGAATTCGCTGAGTCATCTCGATACTGCTCGCCGATCGATACTTGTACGGTCCTCCCAATCGCTCCTCCCCGACAGCGATTTAGAGTGACCGACAATTGCCATAGTGAACGCTGGTGTTGCAACTCGTGCTGAGACTGCTGTGAACGTTCTGTTTTTGGTACGACAGGAGTGACCTGCCATTGCACGTCAGCCCACGATGGTTGACCTCGTGCTCGCGCGGGGCGAAGGAGCAGCCCCAACGTGCCACCCTGTTCGGCGGATAGTTGGAGACGTCGAAACCAACGCCAGTCCAACTCTTCTAACCCTCCCCAGACAGCGGCCACAGCCCGACATCGCAAAGCCTGGTCCAACGCCCACAATTCGTCGCGCACCGAGCTGGCTCGAATCACCACCAACCGCTTCAAATCCAATCCCCAGGCAGCGGCAGCAGGCGGGAAAAAACAGTGCTGGCGATCGAAGACGATGACATACCCACCATCTCGAGCCGCCTCGCAAGCGGCTCGGAGGGCTAACACGCCTGCCCCACTAGAACGGTCCGCTCCCAAAATCCATTCCACCAGCGTGCCACGCACCAAACCACGGCTGGGAAGCAACTGGTCCAACGGCTTCGTACCCGTGGAAATCACACTTTGCCCCTGCCAACGCTGGCGACCTTCTGTCTCCAATCGCTGTACTTTTCCGCGGAGGGAAATTAACGCACTGTGGTTGATATGTCTCATCAAAGCCCTGTGGGATGTGTCATGGAACGCAGTCTTTCGCCGGAAAAAGCGTTGCCATACGCTCCTTTCGATAGATTATCGTCCTCCCCGGTCAGATACTGTACATTTGTACCGTAGTTTGTCAACCAATCTTTTGAGTCTCGCTTTGAATCGGGCGCTATTCCCCCTTTTTCCTGCCCCTTTTTTACCTGCCTCCTTTGTGGCTTTGTGTCTTCGTGTGAAAAGATGAAAAGCTCATACGAAGGCACAAAGCCACGAAGGTCGGCGCACTGTTTATGAGCCGGATCAAAAACCGCAATTGCCTTCATTGGCTACCCTCCCCTATCATCTGGCCAGTGTTTGCATATTCACCCACGGAAGGGAATGTTCTGGAATGAGAATTGGGGTCTTGATGCCAAATTGGGTGGGTGACGTGGTGATGGCCACCCCCGCCCTCCGCCTTCTCCGCGAACGCCTTCCCGACGCCGATCTGGTGGGGATCATGCGGCCGGTGGCCGCCGAAGTACTCGCCGGTGTCCCCTGGTTCCGCGACGTCGTTTACTACGACCGCCGAAGTGATCAACCGGAACAGCGAATGTGGCCTGTCATCCGGCAACTTCAGGAACAACGCCTCGACTCGATCGTGCTCTTTCCCAATTCGTTGCGTTCAGCGTTCGTCGCCTGGCGAAGTGGTACTCGAGAGCGCATCGGAATCGCCCGCAATGGTCGCGGTCTGATATTGACCCGAGCGGTGCGGCACCCACGACGTTATTTTCACGAACCTGTCTCAGCGATGGAAGTCTATCGACACCTCGTTTCTCAATGGGTTGGTGGGAAAACGAAGTATCCTCCGCAGCTGATGACAACTTCTCATGAACGAGCACTGGCCGACGAAGTCTGGCAGAACGCGGGTTGGAAAAAATCCGAAAAAGTTGTCGTGCTCAATTCGGGCGGCGCCTATGGTCCGGCGAAGGACTGGCCGCTACGCTCCTTCGTCACCCTGTCGCATCGGTTGGTCGCTGAACTGGGAACGAAAGTTCTCATGGTCTGCGGCCCGGCGGAACGAGAAAACGCCGAACAGTTCGTCAAGCTAGCCGATCGAGACGAGATCCAGAGCACTGCCTCCTTGCCTCCAAGCATCGGTCGCACCAAAGCGTGCATCCAGCGCGCCGCCATGATGATCTCGACGGATAGTGGGCCGAGACATTTTGCGGCTGGCTACAATGTCCCAGTGGTTGCCCTGTTCGGACCGACGGATGACCGCTGGAGTCTCAACGATCATCCCAATGAAACGCGACTGGCCAACGATGAACTTGCCTGCCGACCATGTGCAAAGCGAACGTGTCCCTTGGGTCACCACCGCTGCATGACTGACCTGTCAGTGGAGCGTGTCATGCGGGCAACTCAACAGCGGTGGAGTGCGTTTCGGAATAAGCTGAATGCCGCATAATCCATCCGCCCCTCATCGCCCAATGATTTTCCTGGACCGGGACGGTACGGTGAACGTAGACGCCGGTTATGTGTATCGGGTCCAGGATTGGCTGTTTCTGGACGGCTCGATCGAGGCGATGCTGCTACTTCAAAAGCATGGCTATACGCTGTCGATCGCCACTAACCAATCGGGTATTGCCCGCGGCATGTACACGTCCGACGACGTCGCCATCCTACACGATCACATGTGCGAACAACTGGCACGGGCCGGCATCACCGTCGAGGCTATCGCCATCTGCCCACACGGTCCAGAGGATGCATGCGGGTGCCGCAAACCGGCTCCGGGCTTGGCCGAGCAAATCCGTGAATCCGTCGATTTCACAATCGACACGGGCCGAAGTTGGATGATTGGTGACAAGATCAGTGACCTTGAATTCGGCCTCGCTATCGGAGTGCGGACTGCTCTACTAAAGAGCACCTACTGGTCAAATGAGCAGCTGTCGGCAACTCGGGCGGACGTCCGTTGCGACTCGCTCTTGCAAGCGGCAGAGGCCATCGTGACGTTCGACGATTAAAGGTGAATTAGTCGACTTTTGTGTAATTCACCCCACCGGCCCCTCGCCGGCTCCCCATGCCTCACCAGTCTCTGGTCAAAAAACAGATCGTGCGGAGTTGAAATCCGGTCGAGGGTCGGCGTTCGATTTGTCATGGGTTATTTGTCAATGGTCATTGGCCATTTCATTTTCGCAGTTTTTTCACTCTGAGCTAGACACAACCTGTCTTCCAATTCATCTGCTTGAGCCGCACCTCCCAATGTGCAGTTTCCTTCCTTGACAAATGACGATTGACAAATAACTAATCTCCGAGGCAACTCCATGGACCCTCACTCTTTGCTCGACCGATCAGAACCAAGACGAATCACTCGCAATTCACTGTCAAGACCCCAGTCTACGAACGATGCACGTGGTGGCTGCCGCCGCTAACGCATGCCGGCTGATCATGCGGCCCGGTCGATGACTTTAGCGAGAATATTCGTCGTCGATAGACCGTCGATGGTATTGGTCACACGAATCTGGCCGCCGTAGCTGGTGACGAATTCATGCCCAACGACCTCATCCTCGCGGTACGTGCCACCTTTCACGAGCACATCGGGTCGAATCGAACGCAGGAGGGCGTGCGGCGTATCCTCGCTGAATAGGACAGCGTGTTGGACGCACTCGAGTGCCGCCAATACGGCCATCCGTTCCTGCTCGCCAATGATCGGTCGGTCAGGTCCTTTGAGTGCGCGGACGGTGGTATCGGCATTCACACCAACGAACAACACATCACCAAAAGCAGCGGCTTCCATGAGACTGGTAACGTGACCGGCATGCAAGAGATCGTAACATCCATTGGTAAAAACAACGCGTTTTCCCTGACTGCGATACTGCTCTGCCAACAGCCCAGCCTGCTCTGCACTGACGCACTTCGACGGCGCCGCATTCGGTTGGATCTGCTCACGAATTTCCTCGGTGGTGATCACTGCAACGCCTTCACGTTCGACTTCAATCCCGGCGGCAACATTGGCCAGCTGAATCGCGTCTTCCGGTCGGCCGCCAGCGGCGAACCCGAGCCCCAGAGCGGCCAGCACCATGTCGCCAGCGCCAGTGATGTCGTAGACGGAACGTGCTTCGGTCGGAAAGTGCTGATGTTCGCCATTGGCTTGTGCGAGGACCATGCCATCGCGATCGAGGGTCACAATCGCCATCTTGATGTCGAATTCGCGACAAAGCCAACTTGCCGCTTCCGCAGCGTCATCGATCGACTGAATGGGGCGACCGAATGCTTCGGCGGTTTCTGTTCGGTTGGGCTTTAGCAGCGTTGCACCGCGATAACGATCGAACGAAACGCCCCGCGCCGGGTCGACCAACACGGGAACACCACGTTCATGACACTGCCGTATCACACGTTGCAGTAACATCGGCACACCAATTCCTTTGGCGTAGTCCGAAATCAACACCGCGTCCAACGAGCCGAGCTTCTGTTCGATGGTTTTGCCCAACTGGTTGGACATCCAAGGGGCAACGGGGTCGGTGCATTCATGATCAACCCGAAGCAACTGGCTACTATTGCGACCGTGGGTCCGCCCGACAAATCGTTGCTTTACGGTCGTGCAGCGACTGGGGTCGACAAGCACGGCATCCGCGTCGATATGGGCGTCGGACAAAAGACGCCTCATCTGGTCGGCGGCCACATCGGAGCCAACAACCCCGGCGGCCTTTGAACGGACACCCAACCCGCACAGCATGTTGGCGACGTTTGCAGCGCCCCCCAACATCGTGTGCTGTTGCTGTGACTTGAGTATCAGGATCGGAGCTTCCTGGCTGACTCGTCCAGCGTCGCCGATCGTGTATTGATCCAACATCAGGTCGCCGAGGACGAGGATCTGCGTCGTTTCGGCCTCCGCCAACAGACGGGTGATTTCTTGATCGTTCATGCTTCCTTCCTTGAAGCGGCACACACTCGGTGCATTTCGTCCATGAATCTATTTAGGCAACTTCCTGATTCAATTCGGCCCCCTTCATCGTGACGGCACGATGAAGTGTAGGAATCGTCTGGCAGTGATTTCCACAGTAGTAATAGCTTTCCCCGCCGTCGGCCACAGTGCGAACAAGAATAGTCTTCCAAGGTCGATAATAGTACATTGCGTGACCCTTGGATGGCGGACCGTTGCGGAAATCCGCTGGCAACGATGCCAAGTCGAAAACGGCCGTGGTGAATCGGCAAATCGACTCACCTCGCTGTCTGGCCAGATTGCGAGCCATCGACAGAGCCTTCAAATAAACCTCGGGCCCGGTCACAGCCGTGCCCACATTCAGGTAAACGCCACCCTCTAAATCGCGGATGGCCGCGGCGAAAATTAAGAAATCGCGGTGACTGGTCGCACCCAGTGCGGCACCGTCACAGTTTGCGTGACAGTGAGTGATATCACTGCCAACACTGACGTGGCAGGTGACTGGTACTCCCAACTGCCAGCCGGCGGCCGCAATGCTCAAGTCGGAACGCGGATGATTCGACTCGACGATCGAACGTCCAACGGCCTCACCGAGCCCTTCGGAGCGAAACGCCCCCGAGGAAATGACCTCGTTCAGTTTACTGGTCTCTCGCCACAACCCAAATTGGCCGTCTTGGATCCAGCGTGGCACGTTTTCACTGGTGCCAGCACCCAGTGACAACTCAAAATCGTGAATGATGCCGGCCCCATTGGTGGCGACATGGCTAATCATCCCCTGCTTCATCAAATCGATAATGTACCGCGACAACCCCAGTTTTATCGGGTGGGCGCCCATCATCAAAATCACCGGCCGCCCCTCGGAGCGAGCCTGTTGAATCTTCGCAACCAAGCAGGGAAACTCGTCATGGTCGTACGGAACGATGGGCCGATCGAGGGCCCAACACTCCTCGGGCTTCAAGTCATGACCACGCTGCCGATACGTTCTCATTTCAATTTGGTCGCGCGGAAATTCTTCATACCTTCCCACAAATCTCTCCCTCGGCGGCAACACGCACTCACGCAAGTCTCTGCGGAAGGACCTTTATACTTTGGATCGACCAATCGACACAACGTGGATTGACCCCGGCCGATCCGCAGAAACAGGATGGAGCGGCGATAGCAGCGGCCGCCAGCCGCCGATTCGGGTTTTTCCAAACCGGCCAATGCTCTAAACTCCATCTCCAGCATCGCACGACGGACACGGACGTCGGCGAATTTCAAAGGATTGACTTTTGCCCGCTGCGTTGGAACCTATGAAAATTTCAAATCTCGCGCTCAATTCGTCTCAGCGGCTCACCAACTTGAATCACGGCTTAAATGTCGTTTTCCACCGAGATAGCGAGACGATCCGCTCTTTCCATCGAACGACGAATCAGGTGTTTTTCGGCGAGTCGGCCGCCAATGGCACGACAGCGGAACTAGACATTGTTGAACGCGGAGAGACCATTCGGCTCCGGCGTGCGGCGGACGGTAACGAACTTGTCGCCACGTTGTCCAACGGCATCGCCGTGAACGATGTTACCGAGATCGAACGTCGAATCGGTGAGTCATCGGCTCGCCACGTTTATCACACCGAATTCGGCTCGCGAACCGCCTTTGACCAACTTGTCCTACAAGCGCGGCAGTGCGTTTCACCTCCGGCGGACAAGTTTTCGCTCCAATCGCTGCTTGCCGAACGCGAGCTGCGAGACAACTTGCCCGAGACGGAGCGGTTTCAAAAATTGCAACAACGACGAAACCTATTATTGAATGACATCGGCGCATTGAAACAGCGTCTCGATTCCGTGGAACTTGAAAATCATGACGGTGTCAAAAGAGTTCGACGAAACATCGCCATCGCAGAACAGAGACTCGCAGACCTAGATGCTCGACGCCACGAATTCGCGACCGATTGGCGGAGAAGCATAGGACGCTCGCGTGAATTGACGGCTCGGCTGGAGACGATCGAGTTGCAGATCGGACGAGTTCGAATAGTTCTGCAGGACATCGACGAACGAATCAAAGCGGGCCACGCAAACACGGAAACGACGGCGAAAGCCCACGACAGCGGGCAACAAACGAATGACCTCGAACGGCGACTTCGCAGTGTGACCATTCGACTGGGAAATGCCGTCGATCAGCTTACGTTCTATGCCAATGACAGGAACTGCGTGTGCAAGAAGCAGGCCGAGAAGGTCGTGGAACGATTCGCAACGGTGGCTCGTGTTGTCGACGACATGGGCGGCAACGCAAGTACCCCGATCGAAGATGATTCTGGACGGGCGTCTCAGGAGAGATGGCTGGAATCATGCCGCAGCCAACTGACTGATTATCTCCAGCAACTTGTAACGCAGCGCAATAACTTCACCGACCGCCTAACGGCGATGGCGGCTGCCGAGGACGGTGAGTCGGACCGCCTCACTGCGCGACTACATAAGAATGAACGAGAACTAACCGACACCGACCGTGAGATCGAACACGAGCAGCGATTTGCGAACTTGCACGACGATGATATTCTCACTCGCCTGCGCAACTTGCTTCCCGAGGCAAACCTGTCTCCACTGCTCAAAGACCTCAACCGGCTGGTACGGGAATTGACGGCGGGAGAATTCGTCAGCATCGACATGCCGCCGAACCGCCGTGATTTAGTCGTGATCAACCAGAACAACGATAGTTTCTCCAGCGACATACTCAGTCGTTCCACGCGAGATCTATTACAAACAGCCGTTGCCCTAGCGGTTGCAAACCAACACGCCCGCAACGGGACCGTTCGCACGGTCGTCCTATGCGACGCATTACAACACATCCCGGCGTCACGGCTTCGACCTTGCATCGACATTCTGTCGGACTTCACTCGACATGGGCACCAGGTGCTACTGCTGACAACGCAGAGCAATCTGCTGAGCCTGGCGAAATCGCTGGGAATCTGTTGCTTCGACTGCGAGCGACGCGTGTCGTACCCCATGGAATCTGGTGGTCAGTCCGTCAACGAGGTGGCCTGGGACTGCGAGGAATTTCCGGGGGAACTGCGGGATCGAACTCGAACCGGTTGGACGAGCGAAGCGACGCGACAACCTCCCGTGCCGCGTCACAACGGCCCGCGACAGACTCCGGTTGTCGGATGGGGAAATCACATCCTGAACGGCAACGGCTCCGCTGACACATCGCCGTCATTGGCACGGCCAATGGCCACAGAATCCATACCGTTTGGCGACCATGATCTCCCCATCGAATCACTCCGCGTGAGCGGCTACTTTTTGGAATTGTCGGATCGAATCACGGAAATGCCGTTCGTTGTGCGGCGTGTTTCCGCAGCCATGACCGACCATGGCGTCTGGACGGTCGCCAATTTCCTGCACGCGGATCCTACATTGCTCGCCGGTCGGCTGCACGACCTGGGCGTTGCAGATGCTGAGGTCCGACAGTGGCAGGCCCAGGCTCGCCTGATGTGCGCCATACAGAAACTGCGTTGTTACGACGCCAGAATACTTGTCGGCTGCGGAATTACGACCGCTGGCCAATTCGAAGGACTCCATCCCAAAGACGTGCTCCGGCTTGTCGAAGTGTTTGTGGCTACTCCGGACGGTTCGCAAATCGTTCGCTCTGGGACCACCATCGAAACCGAGCGGATCGCACGGTGGATTCGATCACTGCAGAGGAAGAATACGAATGGAGAACAGGCGACGCGGCACACGTTTGACGAGCGCCAAAGTCCAGATTCAATCCCTCTGGTCGCTTCGCCGCCCCGAGACTTGCCCGATCAACAGAGCGAGACGCGAAGCAAGCCCAGAAAGAGGCGGCCCGTGCTCGGCCCGCAAGTGACTCTCCGACAAAAAAGCGGGCGTGGCCAGAACGAGCGATCGCATCTGCTGTCCATGAAGTTCCACTTGGAACCAAACAGTCACGTAGAAGCAGCTCCAACGATTGGTCCGCGTATGGCGGAACGCCTGGAAGCGATCGAGATCATCACGGTGGCCGACCTACTGAACGCCGAGCCGACCGACGTCGCCGAAAAACTCGAGCACCGCGGAACGAGTGCCGAAGTTGTCTGTCAATGGCAGCGGCAAGCCGAGTTGGTGTGCCGCATACCAAAACTCCGCGGCCACGATTCACAGATACTCGTCGCCTGCGATATCACGATGCCCGAGGAGATCGCCGACTACGATCCTCAAGACTTGCTGGCAATTGTCGGCCCGTTTTGCAATACCAAAGAAGGCAAACGCCTGTTGCGAAACAACAAACACCCCGACCTCGACGAGGTCGAAGAATGGGTCGAATGGGCCAAGCAGGCCAGGCAGCTTGAAGCAGCCTAAAATGTGTGGCACTGGCTCCGCCAGTGAGAGTCTTGCCCAACATGTTCATCGAGCCAACTGTCAATCCACTAAACACTGGCAGAGCCAGTGCCACACATTGACTTGTTCATGACCAG
The DNA here is from genome assembly GCA_012959465.1 of Planctomycetaceae bacterium. Lineage (GTDB taxonomy): Bacteria > Planctomycetota > Planctomycetia > Pirellulales > Pirellulaceae > UWMA-0346. The sequence goes on along the minus strand of DUDC01000119.1, from coordinate 11,602 downwards.
ATTTACTCGATCTTGTTTGGATCCATCGTCGCCCGCGGTGCCAGCTTCCCAAACAAGATCGCACCCCCCGCACCGACGGCCAGCGTGGCCACCAACAACCACGTCATAGGCAAGTGATCGGCGTCCTTAACGCCCCAACCGGCTGCCTGCAACTTGTCACTGTAATAGGCTGTTGAGAGGATCAAGCCGTTACTCAGCGCGTGCATCACCATTCCGGGAACAAGGCTCCCCGAGCGCAGGCGAAGCGTGCCGAGCAATAGTCCGAGCAGAGTGCTGGGCAGGAATCGTTCCAAGGTCAGCACGGGTCCGCTCACAACGTGAAACGCGCCGAAAAGCAAGGACGACCAGAGCAACGCGCTGAGGATTGACGTGCTGCGTTCCAGCCCGCGGTAGAGAAATCCACGAAAGAAGATCTCTTCGCAAACAGCTGGCGCGATGGCTTGGGATAACAGAATCACGATCAACGGCAACTCTCGCCATTTGACAAGCTCCTGTTCAATTCCGGCAAGTCGCTCAGCGAGTTTCTCTTCATCCAACATCACGATGCCCAGATACTGTGATGCAATCAGGATTTCATGGGCGAACATCCAAGCTGTTAATCCCCACAACACGCCGGCAGCCAGTCCAGTCCAGTGCGGGAACCGCAGCGGTAGAGTCTTGCTTATCCGTAGTCGAAACGCCAAACAGAGCACCACGGGGAACAATGCAAATAACAGGACCGAGAAGATGCCTGCAAGAGTGAATTCTTGCAGTTTCGACAACTCCAGCTGCCTCATCAAACCGCCAATAAGGAAGAAGATGGGGAACATCACGGCGAGGGCACCGACCGATCCCGACAACGACGGACCATCAATCGGCTGTGCCGGACGGCGAAACAGATCCTTCCAACTTGATTGAGCTCCGTAGAGGACTGCGTCGGCACCGAACAGTCGAGCCGCCACAGCCACGGCAGCCATCGTATAGACGACGGTAGTCAAAATCGCCTTCACCCCACTCATCGGGTCGGCATTCCCTTCGATGAGATCTCGAGCAAACAGTACCATGTTGAGCAACGGCACGGCGTACCACTGAGCCAACTCCAAGTCCCCAACCAAGCTGACGATTCCTGGTGCAATCGAGAGCATCATGATCGGGATCAGGTACGCTTGCGCTTCTTTGAAGCTGCGCGCGACGCTGGTGATCACCAGTAGAACGGCTGAGAAAAAACCGGCGAACAGAAACAGCAGCCCCATGATTTGAATCACGACCAGCAGCGAAAACTCGCCGCCCGGAAATAGATACTGTGCCAGACCAGATGCAATGACGGTCACTGCCATCGCGATCAAGTTCATGATCGCGGTCAGCTGTGCGACAATGACCACCGCGAAGTACTTCGCCGACAGCAATGCAAGTCTGGGGACCGGCGCAGCGATCAATGCCTCCAGCGTACCCCGCTCTCTCTCTCCAGCCGTCAAATCAATGGCCGGATAGACGGCACCGGTAATGGTCATGAGGACCAAAATGAGCGGCAGGACAATTGCTAGCGAAACACCACCAGGCGAATCCGAAGATATCCGTTTCCGCTCAAACTCGGCTGGAAGACCGGGTTGCCTCAAAAACTGACGCGCCAATCGTCGCCCAAAGCGCTCGTTGACTATTCGAAATCGATCGACGATGAACTTTAGGCCCCGCAAACTGTTCGGTGACGTATCTTCATAGGTGAGCTCAAAAACGGAAATCCCATCGCTCTTGATCACCTGTACACCGACGTCGATCCGTCCCGCGAGTAACATCGCCTCCATTTCGTCCGCGTCGCTGCACATGAGAAACTCGGGTAACGAATCAGACGATGACTTAGCCGAGTCAGCACCGCCGGTTTCCATCCCTGGAGCCGTCAGCGGTGCCGGCACATCCGACGGTTCATCGTCTCCTTCCGAGGAAAGCAATCGGTGCCCGCGAACGACAAGGGTCTGAAACACCTCAACATCATCTTCGCTGACAAACCCGATGTGAACGATCGTCTCACCCGGCTCAAAATAGAGCAGCAGAAAACGGTGGAAAGCCAAACTCAGCAGCGGATAAACCAAGAGAGGCATCAACACCAGTGTCACGACCGTCCGCCGGTCACGTAGCGTTTCCCGCAGTTCTTTCAGCGTCAGCCGTCCGAGACTTCGCCAACGGAATCGAGGAACTTTAAACTGAGTGGCCGGTACCTGTTCCTTCGCGTCCGGTTCAGGCGATTCAGATTGTTCAATCATGGCCACTCGCTTCCGGGCTGTCCGGCTCGATGTGGTCGGTTGCCATATTGAATTGGTCACCAGCGGTCGTTGACTCGCCTAGCGTCTTTTCGTCCCGCTCAATGAGCCCAAGAAATATGTCAACAAGCGAATGGCATTTGGTCTTTTCTCGCACCTCGTCTAACGTTCCTTCATAGGCGAGTCGCCCCAAGTGCATGAGCCCGAATCGCGTACAGATTCGCTCGGCCTGTTCCAAACGGTGTGTGCAGACGATGATTGCTTTGCCAATCTCTCGCACGTGCTGAATGTACTCGAATACAACTTGGCTGCCGACAACATCGAGGCCCAACGTGGGTTCGTCAAGCAGCATGACCGGCGGATCGTGAATCAGCGCTCGGGCTAACGTCACGCGTTGTCGCTGACCGGTGCTAAGAGTCGAGCAACGTTGATTGAGAAACTGACCGATCGAAAACAACTCGTCAAGTCGCTCTATTCGATCTCCCACCTCCGCTTGGGGAACACCGTATAGGTCAGCGAAGAAATGGAGCAACTCGCGTACGCTGAGCCATTGGTACAAGCCGGTATTCGCCGAGACAAAGCCTATCCTTGCCTTGACTTCATTCGAATGTACCGTCGTGCGAAATCCCTCCACCTCCGCATATCCACTGTCTGCCGGCAACAACCCTAAGATCATGCGTAGTGTGGTGGTTTTTCCGGCACCATTGGGACCCAACAATCCGTACACCTCGCCGGGCAAGACCCGAAACGAAATCTGGTCGACCGCCAGAATTTCCTGGCCATCCGTTTGGAAGGACTTGGTCAGCTGTTTTACGGTGATCATGAAGAAACCCGAGTGAAAAGACTCAAGGATTGTAGGCACAACCGCTGGGCAAAGGGAAGCAGTAAAGCAAAGAAGTCGAACAACGGCGTCACGCCTCCCCCTTCACTGTATTACGTCGATCAATTACGATGACGCGTTGCGATTCTCCTTTCGCATCTCGCGGAATCTCGCCTAAAAAAGACCATCCGCTCGCCGATTTGGCGCCTTGAGAGAACCGAACGTCTATGGCCGTTGGAGCTTGGCTAACACTTTATTGTTGTTTTATTTTCGTGGCATCCCTATCCGGTGGCGGTTTGCCCGTGCTCGCGAAGATCAATCATACCTCGCTTCAGATGTTGTTGAGCTTCATCGGTGGCTTGATGCTTGGCGTGGCGATGCTGCGGATGTTACCTCATGCCACACATATTCTGGGCATCGAAGCGGCCGCAGCCACCGCTCTGATCGGCCTGTTGACGATGTTCTTCCTGATTCGCATCTTCCATTTCCACCAGCACGAGGCGCCAAGTGCGCAACCGCATGCTCACGATGCGGATTGCACGCTGGACCATCACGCGCTGTCGCAAGATCATCGACTCAGTTGGACGGGGATCGCCATTGGTTTGGCCATTCATACGTTGATCGACGGAGTCGCTCTGGCGGCGAGCGTTCGACTAGACGCCGGCGATTCGATCGGCTTTTATCCACTCGGCCTCGGTACGTTTCTGGCCATCCTCGTTCACAAACCACTCGATGCGCTCTCGATTACCTCCGTGATGACGGCCGGCGGTTGGTCGAAGCGTTCGGCCTTAGTGGTCAACACGGCTTTTGCGATCATGTGTCCGATCGGAGTGATCGTGTTCATGACGGCCGGGCCAGTCCTGTCGGACTCGCAAAACTATGTCGGTTTCGCGCTTGCCTTTTCAGCTGGTGTCTTCCTTTGCATTTCGCTGGCCGACCTGCTTCCCGAAGTGCATTTCCATCAACACGACCGGTTGAAACTGTCGGCGATGATGCTTGCCGGCGTCTTGGTCGCCTATTTTATCGGATTTTTCGAGAGCCACTGATGTCAGGGGGCACCGACGCTTCTGGGTGAAATGACAATCCCCATCGGCCGGAGCCTTGGAGGCAATCAGACCCGACGTTACCCCGCAAATCACTGGCCATATTTGGGTCACGTTCACTGAACGTGACCTACGCAATTGGTCGTGGTACGATGGAGATCGTACACTGGACAAAGTTTGCGGGAGAATACGATGCTAAAGCTGACCGGACAAGGGACTGTCACGACGTGTAACTCGGTGACACGACGAGACGTCTTGCAAGTGGGTGCGTTAGGGGCCATCGGCTTGGGACTGCCTCAGTACATGGCGGCCAAAGAGGCTGGCAAACTCCGCGACCCAAACGACGATCGTGCCGCGATTATGATCTTCAACTTGGGCGCTCCCAGCCAGCTCGACACCTTTGACATGAAGCCAGATGCGCCCGCCGAAATCCGCGGTCCGTTCCAGCCGATCAGCACGTCAGTTCCCGGAATACAGTTATCGGAGATCTTGCCGCAACACGCGAAAATCGCCGACAAGATTGCGCTCGTCCGCTCTTGTTACCATACCAGCGCCGCTGTTCACGACGCCGGCTGGCAAATGATGCAGACCGGACGGCTCTTCACCGGCAACGTCAACACGCCACATGTCGGAGCGGCCGTCGCTTATCTACGAGGCCGCAAGACGGACTTGCCGCCGTTTGTCGTTTTGCCTGAGACGATGGGGCGAGGTGGTGGCAACTTGCCCAATGGGCAAGCGGGCGGCTTCCTTGGAAAGGCACACGATCCGTTCGCTCTGATGGCCGATCCATCCAAAGAAAATTTCAAAGTCCCCGATCTACTCCCTCCGCCGGAAATCGGAGACGCTCGTCTTTCCCGCCGCCGAAAAATGCGCGACGTTGTGGATCAGACTATCAAGAACTTCGAAACGACCGAAAACGCGGCACTGTTGGACAAAAATTTCCAAGCGGCATTCCGCTTGATGACCAGCGCGCAGGCGAGAAACGCCTTTGACCTTAGCAAAGAGCCTAAGAAGGTCCGTGAACGGTACGGCATGAACCGATTCGGTCAATGTTGCCTCCTCGCTCGACGGATTATCGAGTCGGGTGTCCGATTCGTAACGATCAACACATTCCTGACCGTGTTCGATGAAATCACGTGGGACATTCATGGCTCGAAACCGTTTACGTCCATCGAGGGCATGAAGAACATTGTGGCGCCGATGTACGACCAGGCATACAGTGCTCTGATTGAGGACTTGAACCAACGCGGCATGTTGGACACGACGCTGGTTGCGAATATTGCGGAATTCGGTCGGACACCCAAAGTAAATCCAGCCGGAGGGCGTGATCATTGGCCTCAATGCTTCACCTGTTACTTCGCCGGTGGTGGCGTGAAAGGCGGTCAGGTCGTTGGTCGCAGTGACCCGATTGGTGGCGTGCCGGCGGAACGACCTGTCGCTCCGGCGGAAATCGCTGCCACGATCTTCCACAGTTTGGGATTTGAGCTAGAAACCCACCTCCCCGGTCCGGCCGGCCGGCCTTTCCCGCTGGTCGACTTCGGCACGCGAGAGATTACCGAATTGTTTTGAGAGCCAATTGCTTGACGGCAGTCTACCTGGCGACACGACAGGAACGTCTCGCCAACGGCGCAACGTCATCAATATACCGATCGATGGTACAAGAAATGCGAATCACGATACGCGACATGGTCCCTTGGCTCCGCGGCTGCGTGCCGCTGCTGACGATCACGATGATCCTGTCGTCGTCCAATTGCTGCCCAGCCGCCGACTCGGATGGGGAACTGGTCTTACTCCCACAGACGGCCGTCCTTAACGGTCCGTTATCCGAATTGACGTTGTTGCCGGTGTTGCGACAATCGGATCGGTTCATTGGCCAGCCCACCGGCGAGCCAACGTGGACAACCAGCGACCCGCAAGTTGCTGTTGTCGACGACGGGGTCGTTGTTGCGAAGGCGGTGGGGACCGTCACGATCACAGTTCAGTACGGCGACCAACGATCCTCCGCAAAAATTCGCGTCGCCGAAGTGCAGTCGCCACCACAGTGGTCGTTTCAAAATCATGTACTACCCGTGCTCACCAAAGCGGGGTGTAACTCGGGATCGTGTCATGGCGCATTGGCTGGAAAAGGCGGCTTCCGACTCTCGTTACGTGGTTACAATCCCTCGCGGGACCATTTCAACATCACCAAACAATCGCGAGGTCGGCGAGTCGAATTGGCGAACCCGGCGGCTTCGCTGTTCCTAGTCAAGCCGACCGGAATTGTGCCGCACAAGGGCGGAGTACGACTGAAAGCCGAATCGCTGGACTTCAAGATCATTACGGATTGGCTGGCCGACGGTACGGCCGCCCCAACCGAAAATGATGCGAAGCTTGTTGAACTAGAAATTCTCCCGGGCACTTCTTTACTTGGTAAGGGAGACAAACAGCAGCTGTTAGTCCGCGGGACTTACAGCAATGGGTGTATCGAAGACGTAACCCGTTGGTGCAAATTCTCATCGGCCGATGAATCCGTCGCGGAAGTCGATGATCAAGGGCGAATTACCATCGTGGGTCACGGCATCGGAGCAATTACTGCTTGGTTCTCCAGCCAAATTGTGATCGCAAGAGTGGTGGTTCCCTATGCCAACTCGTTAGCTGAGAACACATTTTCCGAGGAGCCCCGCGAGAATTTCATCGATCGCTTGGTCGTCGAACAGTTGAAATTACTTCGCCTGCCCCCTGCCCCACTTTGCGACGACTCGACGTTCATACGCCGAGTCTACCTTGACACGATTGGCAAGTTGCCATCCTCCGAAGAGGTCACAGCGTTTCTCGCGGATACAAAGGCGGACAAACGCGATCGAGTCATCGAGTCATTGTTGGCCCGGCCTGAATTTGTCGACTACTGGACCTACAAATGGTCGGACTTGCTATTGCTCAACGGCACTCGTTTACGTCCTGCCGCGGTCAAAGCGTACTACGAATGGATCCAAGGACATGTGCGAAACAACACGCCGTGGGACCAATTCGTTCGCGAGGTGCTGACCGCTCAAGGAAGTACGATAGAAAACGGTGCGACCAATTTTTACGCACTGCACCAATCTCCCGAAGACCTGACCGAGAATGCCAGCCAGGCTTTTCTGGGTCTTTCCATCGGCTGCGCCAAGTGCCACAACCATCCGCTCGAGAAGTGGACGAACGACCAGTACTACGCGATGGCAAATCTGTTTGCCCGCGTACGAGGTAAGGGTTGGGGTGGCGATTCCCGAAACGGTGATGGCAAGCGAACCGTGTACGTCGTTTCGCATGGCGACTTGGTTCAACCGAGAACGGGAAGACCGCAGCCACCAACTCCTCTGGATGGTGAGCCGTTGTCGTTCGACGACCCACAAGATCGCCGCAAGTACTTGGCCGACTGGATGACTTCGATGGACAACCCGTACTTTGGGCGAGCCATTGCAAATCGAGTTTGGGCAAATTTCTTCGGTGTTGGCTTGGTCGAATCGGTTGACGACCTGCGAATCTCGAACCCGGCCAGCAATGAAAAATTGCTCACTGCGGCCGCTGATTATTTGGCGGACCACAATTACGATCTCAAAGTGCTGATGCGAGCCATCCTCAAATCTCGCACGTACCAACGCAGCAGCCTTGCGGCCGCTGGCACCGAGGGTGACCGACGTTATTACTCTCGGTACTTTCCTCGCCGATTGATGGCCGAAGTTCTCCTCGATGCAATCTCCGATGTCACTGACGTCCCAACCGCTTTCAATGAAATTGTCTTTCCTGGAGCCGACCGAAAAAAGACCGAATTTTATCCGCCGGGAACTCGAGCATTACAACTCTACGACTCGGCTGTGGACTCCTACTTCTTAAAAACGTTTGGCCGAAATCAACGACGCATTACCTGCGAGTGCGAGCGGTCGGATGAGCCGACGATGGTTCAGGTCTTGCACATGTCCAACGGCGACACGATCAATCAGAAGCTAGATGCGGAGAAGAGTATGGTCTCCGAGTTGCTTAATGAAAAACTCACGTCCAGGCAAATGGTGGAGCGTGTCTATTTTGCCGCGTTGTCTCGGCAGCCTGGGCCGGAGGAAACCAAAAAACTGGTCGCATTGATCGACGAGGCTCCGGAAGACGAACGCCGTTTGGCTGTCGAGGATCTGTTTTGGGCCGTCCTAACGAGTCGTGAGTTTGTCTTCAACCACTGAGCGAGACGAGACGAGACGCCCCGACAGTAAGAACATTCACCGCCAACCGATTCTCCAACGAATTTAAGATACCGTCATGTACTCGACATCTCAATTTTCCCGACTGTCCCTAGTCATGATGGCCGTCATCGTTGGCTTCGCCCCCGCCCCCGCCCCCGACGCCCTCGCCGAAACGGAAAAAAAAGAGCAGGTATTGGATCCGCGTTATCGTGAAGATGTGCAACCCTTGCTGACCAAGTACTGTGTCGGCTGCCACAACCCGGAGGATGCCGAAGGTAAACTCTCGTTGGAGGACTACACGCAACTGATTCGCGGTGGCGAACACGGCGCGGCCTTGGTCGCCGGTCGAGCCGAAGCGTCGCGACTGATCAGGGTGCTCACTGGGCAAGCGGAACCTCGAATGCCACCGGAAGACAACGAACGTCCGACGGACAGGGAAATCGACGTACTTGTCCGCTGGGTAAACGCTGGAGCCAAGGGACCACAGGGCAAAGCGCTCCGGCCCCAACTTCCCTTGTTGACGAAGATTGTCCCGCGACATGGGCGGAAGCGAGCGTCCACCGCGTTGGCATTGTTCGAAAACAAAGAGAGACGACTTGCTGCGTTTGGCAGTTATCGGACGGTGCAACTGGTCCAATTGGGAACCGACAAAGAGCTGGGTCGCCTGGACAACTTGGCCGGCAAAGTAACGGATCTCGACTTTTCCAAGGACGGCACTCTACTCGCCATCGCTTCGGGCATCAGCGGTTTGGTTGGCGAGGTGACAGTTTGGGATGTGCAACAGATGTCGGTAGTTTTGCGTCTGGATGCACACCGCGACAGCCTCTACGCGGTCAGTCTTTCGCCGAACCAAGATTGGTTGGCAACGGGAGGCTACGATAAACAGATTCGAATTTGGGAGGTCGCCAGCGGAAAACTCGTACGAACGCTCGATGGACACAATGGTGCGGTCTACGATCTCGACTTTTCTCCCGATGGACAACTTCTGCTCTCCGCTTCGGCCGACGAAACAGCCAAGGTATGGCACGTGGCCAGTGGAGAACGATTGGATACGCTTGGACAGCCGACGGCCGAGGTTTACGCCGCGTCGTTTTCACCCGACGGAAAAACTCTGGCCGCTGCCGGCGCCGATAATCGCATCCGAATTTGGAAGTTGGTTTCGCTGACCGAGCCCAGGATCAACCCGATTCTCTATGCGCGTTTTGCTCACGAAGGCGCCATCACTCGTCTCGCCTTTTCCGCCGACGGTCGATTCCTCGCCTCAGCGGCCGAAGATCGAACGCTAAAGGTATGGAATACGAAGACCATGCGAGAAGTTCAACTATGGGAGGACCAATCGGACATCGTTGCCGGTCTGGCGATCCTCGCTGACCAATTGCTAGTTGGTCGGTTGGATGGATCCAGTGACCTGTTGAGGTTCGCCGACGCGGCGGCCTCGGACGTCGCTCCCGACCATGGCAGTGGTCGTGATTTGGTCCAAACGACCGATCAACCGATGAGCGCAATGGAGGAAGCCGAACCGAATAATTCGATCACGAATGCCGAGATACTGGCTCTGCCGGCAAAAGTGATGGGCGCGATCAATGACCAACTCGACGGACCGGACGAAGATTGGTACCAATTCAATGCAAAGACGGGCGAGCAATGGGTGTTGGAAGTCAACGCGGCCCGCAGCAAGTCACAACTAGATTCGCTCGTCGAGATTCGCGATGCCAAAGGCATGCGTGTTCCTCGAGTTCGACTTCAGGCCGTGCGGGATTCCTATTTTAGGTTTCGCGGGAAAGATTCCACGACCAGCGGTGACTTCCGTGTGCAAAACTGGCAAGAGATGGAGTTAAATGAATACCTCTATTGTCAGGGCGAGGTGGTCAAACTCTGGCTCTACCCCCGCGGGCCAGACTCTGGGTTCCTTGTCTATCCGGGTTTCGGATCGCGACGTACTTTTTTTGACACGACTCCTGCGACCCACGCGCTTCACGAACCGTGCTATGTCGTTCGACCCTTCGCACCTGGCACTATGTTGATCGCCAATGGGTTGCCGGTGTTCGACGTGTTCTATGAAAACGATGACGACAGTCACCGAAAATACGGGACGGACTCTCGATTGACCTTTACTGCGCCGAGTGACGGCACTTACTTCGTCCGCGTCAGCGACGTTCGAGGCTTTGAGAGCGAACAACACACGTACACACTGACGGTCCGACCTCGACGACCTGACTTCAAGGTGACCCTTCATGGGGCCAACCCGTCGGTGAACGCGGGAAGTGGAAAAGAATTCGAACTTCGCGTCGAACGACTTGATGATTTCCAAGGCGCGATCTCCGTGCAGATTGAGAATGTGCCTGAGGGTTATTATGTGACAAGCCCGGTGGTGATCGAAGCGAACCAAGCTCGAGCCTACGGCGTGCTGCATGCCCTAGGCGATGCCGAGGCTGTGCCGGCGGAGAAGTGGAAAGAGGTGACAATCACGGCGTCCGCCGAGATTTGGGGTGAAGAGCAGATCCACGACGTCAACACGCTTGGGGAAGTCAAGCTGGCCGAGGCGGCCAAAGTGACAGCTCGCATCGTGCCTGCCGACGGCGAGCCGATTGAGAGTGAAATCGATCAACCGTGGTCTATCCAAATCCGGCCGGGCGAAACCGTGTTTGCCAAAGTGGTCGTCGAGCGAGGGGAGTTCAAGGGTCGCATCAGTCTGGGCAAAGAGTTCAGTGGCCGCAATCTGCCGCACGGCGTTTACGTTGATAACATCGGCCTAAACGGACTGCTGATCGTGGAGGGAAAATCCGGGCGACAGTTCCAGATCACCGCCGCCAAGTGGGTTTCACCGGGTACCCGTCTGTTCCATCTGGTTGCCAATGTCGAGGGAAATCAAGCGACCTGGCCCGTGTTGCTTCACGTAGTGGCCGAATAACCCCTGGCTCACAAATCGGTGACGGCGAGCACGCGTGTCACGTCTTCGCCATTCATAGTCAAACATCCGCGGGCCGAAGGCCCAGCCGTTTGCCGCTGACCAAAAACGCAACCCAGCGAGGCAGATGAGATTGCAATAATCTGTTGCCGACCTATACTCATGTCCTTGCGGGCCGATAGCTCAGTTGGCTAGAGCGCCGCCCTTACAAGGCGGAAGTCGTGGGTTCAAGTCCCTCTCGGCCCACTTTTGTAAGCACAGCCTAGGACGTATCTTACGTCTATCTCACGACCAGCGTTGGACGTGGTGAGGCCTTCACACTTGGCGTAACGTCTACGCCATTTATGAGGACGACTCCCATGGCAACGCGAAAGTCCGGTCGAAAGCTACCCGCGTACTGCGAACAC
>DUDC01000118.1 GCA_012959465.1 Planctomycetaceae bacterium | reverse complement strand
AGAATGACTTGCTTATGGTCCGAAATGACTGGATTGGTGAGCTTGGTCATTTCCAGGGAGTGCACACTCGCCCCGGTTGAGGAGATGGAGGCAGTCGTGCGGCCAGCGTAGGGCAGTCTGCGGCGCTGTGTCTGGCCCGGTTGTCGTGAAGCCTGATCGAGAAGTAGGGACCTCGCTTGGACGAGTGGTTCATTAGGACACGCGACAGTAGTCGAAAATTGAGATGGTGGACCGAGGCGCCGAGGCATCCGGGGAGCGTGGCGAGGACCTGAGGGGAGCCGCGATGCTCACCCTTGGCAATGCAGCTCAATAAGCGACCCTACCCGCGTTGGACCTGCTGAGATCGAATCTGCCGTGGTGGGCTCAGCATGAACAGGGCTTTAAGGTGTGTTGCTGGTGCTCCCTTGGTTGAGCAAGCGCATGGGCGGGCCTAGGTAGCGGGGCGTCCGACATAAAACCAGTGGCATATCCTGTGACTAGACCTCCGACTGTGCTCAGTCAGGTGAGAGTTGGATAACGCAAACATAGTTACGAATCAACCACTCGCGCAACAGAATCCATGTAGCACTGATTCTGGGGCTCTGTATGAGTCGAAGAGCTTTGTGGCATCCCCATGCTGCTCAGCATCCCTCTTTTCAGGGGACTCCGGCTAGTCGGGTTAACGTCCCGGCTGGTAGGGAGGTTAAATCTGAAGTTCGTTCCAAAACAAAAACGCCTAGCCTCGGAGGTCCAGCCTACTTGTCCTGCGCGATCGGTAGATTTGACCTTAAACAACGGGGCCTCCGCACTGACACTGCAATCAGTCGCGGGGGGGGACAACTCAGCAAACACTGCGGAAGGTCGGAATAGCGCTCCTTTTGCGTGTGACATCGATGGGTGCGACCGTTCATTCGGTACAGCCCGGGGACTTGGTCAACACAAAAGTAAAGCGCATCGCGAGCAACGAGACCAGCAGCTCGGTGCGCTTAGAGGTGAAAACCTCGGGCGCAGTGTTTGGGGTGCGGAGCACCTGTTGCTCCTAGCGAGGGAGGAGCTCGAGTTCTGCCGGCGCGACCCTGGCGCCCAGCAGAAGGCCATCAATGAATACATGTCCAGCACTGTGTTCAACGGCCAACGGACCGTGGAAGCCATTAGGGGCCAAAGACGAAGCCAGCGATACAAAGCGCTTCTAGCGCAGATCCAAGCAGAGTCCGAGACCCCGGTGGTGGAGGTCGTACCCCCGCCTGTAGTACACGAGCCTGTCGAAGCAGGACCTACTCTAGGTCAAGTGGCGTCTGAAAGTTTCCACAGGGTGCTAGTGGAGTTTAGGGACAAGGAGTCGCCGATTGCTGGGTTCATTCCTGGCGAGAAGGGCTCTGCGTTCGAAGGAGTGAATATGTGCCAGGACGATCTGAACCGAGGTTGGGAGAATTGGGTCTCGAACGCCCAGCGTGCTGCAGGGATTGAACGCCGAGTGAAGAGAGCAAACAAAACCAGCACGTCCCGCCCCTCTGGGGTTGACCGCGAAACAAGCGCTTTGAACGTGCGGTCGAATCCACGGGTGGGGACTCCCAACCGGACTCAACGACGTAAGAGATGGCGGGCGGAAGTCCAAAGTCGATTTGAGCGGGATCCGGGCACAACCACCAAAGACATTTTAGGGGGTAATTCGATCACTGCACTTTGCGACCCAGGTACTCTGGCGGAGCATTGGAAGAAAGTGTTCAGCTCTGAATCAGTGGTCGATCCCCGACGACCCAAGCCACCCGTGGCAGGGTGTATGTGGTCACTTTGGGCCCCCATAACCCTCAACGAGCTCAAGGGAGCACTGGCAGGAACCAAGCATAACACGCCTGGATCCGATCAACTGGGAAAAAGAGAACTGCTGCGATTGGAACAATCGGACCTTCTGGCCTGGTTCAACCTGTGGCTTTTCTCAGGGCGACTCCCGAGTCAACTGACCCGGGCCGATGTGACACTTATACCAAAATGTGACATGGCAGCTGCCCCTGCCCAGTACCGGCCAATCGCCGTCTGTTCCAAGATCTTGCGTCTGTTTCACTCAATTCTAAGCAAGAGGTTCAGGACAGTCGCGCTACCCGAAGAGCAGAGAGGTTTTCGTCCGCAGGATGGCACTTTTGAAAGCACCTGGTTACTGAAGACAATACTTGACAGCGCGCGGCAGAAGCCTAAGGCGACGTTCGTGGCTTTTGTAGACATCAGCAATGCTTTTGGGAGCGTATCTCACGATACGCTTTTGAAAGCGTGCGTGCATATTGGTCTACCTCCTCCTTTAATTCGGTACGTCGAGACCCTGTATTCGCAGTTCACCGTGAAGATCAAGGGCGGCACAGGGGACGAGGTCAAAGTCGGCTGTGGGATTCTCCAAGGAGACCCGCTGAGCAGCGACCTGTTCAATTTCGCGATGGCCTTTATCTGTCAGGAACTCGATCGTAAGGTCGGGTACTCGATGGAGAAGAGGATTGCGGGGACAGACAGCCTGCTCAGCTACGCTAGTTATGCCGACGACACCTTTTTGATAGCCGAAACGAGGGAGGGGCTGCGAATGCTTGCAGGCCAGCTAGAAGGATCCTTGTGGAAAGCCGGCCTAACCATCAACGCGAGTAAATCAGCGACTCTGGCAATCGATGTAGCGGGAACGAAGACTAAGACTTGGTATTGCTCTCCGCAGCCATTCATAGACCTGGGGGGTCGAAGAGTGCCTGCGTTGAGTGTCTCGGGAACCTATAAATACCTGGGCGTGAACGCTGGTGCACGCGGCTTCGATAACTCGAGCATTAAACCGTACCTGGTGACAAGGCTCGAGCGGCTGCAACGTGCTTCTCTGAAGCCACAACAGCGACTGTACGCCGTGCGTCAACACCTGATACCCGCCCTGTATCACGGGCTGATACTTGGTGGGTCGAAGGCTGGCGCCCTAAAGGACTTGGATTGCCTAATACGTAAGCGTATACGTAGTTGGCTCCACCTACCACATGATGTTCCCATGGGTGTGTTCTACGCATCGATTGGCCAAGGAGGACTTGGATTGCCCTGTCTGGCGACCAAGATCCCAACGCTCAGAAGCTTGCGGATGGGAAGGTTACAAAATACAGACCAAGAAAATCTGAAGAAGGTCGTCGAAAGTGAAGTCGGACAAAAGCTGGCCACGAAGGATCTGACGCGTCCCAGACTGGATGTCGCGGACCATCGAGTTAGTGCCAAAATCGCGGAGAATCAGCATTGGAGTGGGAAGCTTCATGGTTCTGTTGATGGGCGTGGGCTGAACCAGCACGGACGTGTGCCGGCGGCCCATGCTTGGATGCGGGACCCGTCGCTTCGCATCTCTGGCGGGGAGTTCATACGAGCATTGCACACCAGGCTCGCATGCTTAAAGACTCCCTTACGCGCGGCACGGAGAGGTGCGGAGAGGACCTCAGCGATGTGCCGTTCGTGTGCTGATAGTGTGTGCTCGCTAGGCCACATCCTTCAGGTCTGTCCCCGGACACACGGCCTGAGGGTCAAGCGTCATAATGACCTTGTCAAAATGCTGGTCACTGCCCTTAAGCGGCAGAACTATGAAGTCATCGAGGAACCACACTTCCGTCTAGAACGCAGCTTTTGTAAGCCTGATATTGTCGCCATCAAGCGAGGACAAGTCCTTGTCTTGGACCCGACGATCGTGGCTGACGGTTTCCCCTTCTGTGAGGCAATGACCACAAAAGAACGCTTATATGGGAACGATGAAGTGCTGCAGCAAGTCCAACTAATGTATAAAGAGCGGTTCGGCTCTGTACCGGCGGGCGAGACTCCGCCCCGTGTCATTGTCTCGGGGGTGGCGGTCAATTGGCGAGGCGGCTGGGACTTCCAATCCTGGGCCGTCCTCACTAAGACTGCGCGGATACCCCCAAGATATTTGATCTTGGCAAGCATTAGGGTGTTGTGCAGCGGCTGGAGCGCGTGGGCAGCAACAATGCGCCGCACCAATTAGGTTTTGCTGGACAAATGAAAGATCCCGAGTCTGTGCACTCGGGACGGGGCATGTCCAGCATTAGCGGGAAGGAGCGCTGAACAGCATAGCGGCTCCCGAACGGCCTACGGAAGGGTGACCAGTTACATCCGCATAATTAATGGAGCAAGTCTGGGTAGGCCCTGCTCTCTGGCCAGGAATGGCTGGAGGGTTGTCCCCCTGCCCATCTTGCTTGCTCCCGGGCCGACCGGTGCCCTCTGCCGAACAACATCTAGGCAGAAATCAAACCTGGAACGAAGTGGCAAAGTCAGCAGTGAGAGATTCATTGTGACCTGATCCCGCTAACATTCATGTGCGTCGGTAGTAGACCGTGGGTACTCAGCTCAGGTCTGAGCAATGGGCGTTCGCGCTCTCGGCGGCGACGCACCACGGAGTTGCGGAGACGTGACCATAAATCGTAGCTCTGCTGTACTATGCTTACTACCATATAGCCAAATGCCTCGTCATCTAATTAGTGACGCGCATGAATGGATTAACGAGATTCCCACTGTCCCTATCTACTAT
>DUDC01000117.1:14032-27241 GCA_012959465.1 Planctomycetaceae bacterium | reverse complement strand
AACGATGGTGGCAGCGCAGGGCTTGTTTATCCTTAATGATGACTCGGTAATGGCTGCCGCGGAGGCAACGGCGCGGCGCCTACTGGCGGACAAAGTGACTACGACGATTGAAGACCGAGTCGATAGGGCATTTGAGCTGATACTTGGCACACGGCCAACGGACAGCGAACGGGCTAAATTGAAAACGTTCGTTGTGGAGGTCGAGGCCCAACTCGCGGCGGCAGGTGAAACTGATGCACGTCTTCGCGCGTGGTCGACCGCTTGCCACGCACTTCTGGCCTCCAGCCGATTTCAAGTTTTGGAGTAAGACGATGAACTGCGAACGATTCATTCAAGCCATCACTCGACGCGACATGCTGCGGGCCAGCGCCGGCGGATTCGGCCAAGTCGTACTGGCGGCGATGGCTGGAAATCGGGCCATTGCGGAAACGAAACCACTCGGGCCCTTGTCGCCGAAAACGCCCCATGTGTACGCCCGAGCAAAGCGAATTATCTTCCTTTTCATGTGGGGCGGGCCGAGTCATGTCGATCTGTTCGATCCCAAGCCTCGGCTCAATATCGACTCGGGCAAACAACTTGCTGGAAAGTCCGTTGGCAGCGATCGCGATCAACTCGGTGAAATCTTGGGCTCGCCGTTTCAATTTCAACAACACGGCGAAAGCGGTGTTTGGATGAGCGAGTTGTTGCCCAATCTTACCCGTCACGCTGACCGTATGTGTGTCGTGCGATCTGTGCATACGGAGGGATCAGCTCACGGTGAAGCACTGTTGCGATTACATACGGGCCAAGCAAATCTGGTGCGGCCCAGTGTCGGGGCCTGGGTTAGCTACGGATTGGGATGCGAGAATGAAAACTTGCCAGCCTTCGTCACCATCTCACCACCACGTGGTCACGGTGGTGTGCAGAACTATGGAAGTGCGTTCCTGCCGGCTGTGCATCAGGGAATGGCCATCGGATCGGCCGAGACACCCATCTCAAAGGCGGTTGTCTCTAATCTGGTGAACAAGCGATTAAATTCCGGCCTACAGAAAAAGCAGCTCGAGCTGATCCAGTCGCTAAACAGACAGCACTTGCGTGAAGTGGCTGTCGACCAGCGGATTGAGGGGCTGATCGCCAATTACGAACTTGCGTTTCGCATGCAATCGACGATGCCTCAGATCATGGACCTCAGCGACGAATCCAAAACGACGCTCGACCTCTACGGCGTCGGTTCCGAACCGACGGATAACTTTGGCCGACAGTGCCTGCTGGCCCGCAAGTTCTCCGAACTCGGTGTGCCTTACATCCAAGTCTCCACGAATTACACTTGGGATCATCACAAAAAGGTCCAGGAGGGGCACATTGCCGAGTCGGCAAAAGTAGACCGCCCAATTGCAGGTTTGCTTGATGACCTCGCCCAACGTGGATTACTAGAGGACACGCTTGTCCTGTGGGGTGGTGAATTCGGCCGAACGCCGATGGTTGAAAACGGTGATGGACGTGGACACCACCCGCAAGTGTTTACCGTGTGGATGGCCGGAGGCGGTGTGAAAGGCGGTCTCACCTACGGAACAACCGATGATTTTGGTTACTCCCCGGTTGAGAATCCCGTGCACATGCACGACCTGCACGCGACATTGCTCCACGCACTGGGCTTGGACCACGAGCGTTTGACGTATCGTTATGCCGGTCGTGATTTCCGACTGACCGACGTTTACGGGAACGTCGTTCACGACATCTTGGCATAGAGTGAATCAGGACAGCAAGCCGGGCACGACCTCTCCATGTACATCGGTCAACCGATACTGCCGACCCTGATAGCGGAATGTCAACCGAGTGTGGTCGATTCCACAGAGGTGTAACATCGTGGCCTGCATGTCATGCACGTGCACTGGATTCTCAGTGATGTTCCAACCGAATTCATCGGTTGATCCATACACTGTGCCGGGCTTCACACCGCCGCCCGCCAACCACCAACTATAAGCTTTGCCGAAGTGATCGCGACCATTGGGCTTTGCCGGGTTGCCCTGGCCAAAGGGCGTCCGCCCGAATTCGCCGCCCCAGACGACAAGCGTATCGTCAAGCATCCCACGTTCCTTCAGATCGTTTACCAGAGCTGCGGAAGGGCCCTCGGTATCACTGCATTGCCGTTCCAGTTGCGTAAACAAATTGCTGTGTTGATCCCATCCAGAGTGCATCAACTGCACGAATCGTACGCCCCGTTCAAGCAGCCGGCGAGCGATCAGACAATTGTTGGCATAGGTTCCTTGATTCAGCGCATCGGGGCCATATCGATCGATCGTGGTCTTTGTTTCCTTCGAAAAATCGACCAGGGACGGAACGCTGGTTTGCATCCGAAATGCCATCTCGTATTGAGCGATGCGAGTGTCAATCTCGGGATCGCCATAGTCGGCCCGATGTGCGGCGTTCATGGCGGCGATGTCGTCGAGCAAAGCGCGACGTGCGGCCGAGCTGATCCCAGGCGGATTCGTAAGATAGGGAACTAGCTCACCCGTGTTGCGAAATCGAACACCTTGGTACTGGCTTGGCAGAAAGCCACTTCCCCAATAGTAATCGAAAAACAGCTGTCCACATGTTTTGCCCTTGTCACTGGATGTCATCACGACAAAGGTGGGCAACTCATCGGTCTCGCTGCCTAGTCCGTAGGAGAGCCAGGCCCCCATACTAGGACGCCCGGGCACTTGTGCTCCGGTCATGAAATACGTCACTCCAGGAGCGTGGTTGACGGCTTCCGTATTCATGCTGCGCACAAGGCATATATCATCCGCCAACGCTCCGATACTAGGGAGCATTTCACTCATCGTCGTGCCGCACTGGCCGTAGTTCTTGTGCGGCTTGATCGCCGGAACGCAGGGCCATTTCCCGTACCCGGCCGACATTGTTGATAGCCGCGTGGCACCACGAACGGAATCGGGAATGTCCTGACCGGAGATCTTTCTCAGTGTCGGCTTGTCATCGAACAAATCAACATGGGAAGGTCCACCACCTTGCCAAAACACAACGACGCGTTTCGCTTTCGCTTTGTGATGTGGAAGTCCTGGTCGCCCGAGAACCGCTTGGCTGGAAGTCGGGTCATCATCGGCCGCATGCAGATTATCATTCTTCAACAACGACGCCAGCGCTGCCGCTCCGATTCCGCACGCCGCGGATCCAAAGAGCTGTCGTCGAGTTACACGAGCAACGTTTTCGCGGTGCAAGTCAATCGTCATTTCTCTTTCCAGTGCCCAGTGGTCGATAGATCATGTTCTATTCGCGCGTGACTGCCTCGTCGAGATTCAAGATTCCCAGGCAGACGGCAGTTAACGCCGCGTGGTCTGCTGCGTTCAGTGAGTCGTCGGACGGTGCCGCTCCAACGCCTATCAATGCTCGTGCGGCGTCGAGGTCGGACTTGTAGATCGTCACTTGTTTTTCGTAGGCACTTCGCAATCGCTTGGCGTCGTCGTCCGTCGGTTCACGACAGAGCACGTGACGAAATGCAGACGTTAATCGTTTCTCTAGAGAATCATTGGACTTCATCGTCCGTTCTGCAAGGACGCGAGATGCTTCTACCCACGTTGGATCGTTGAGCATGGTCAGTGAATGTAACGGTGTGCTGGTCGTGACATGCCGTACTCGACACGTCTGCCGGTTCGAGGCGTCGAACATGTTCGCTGGTCCGACGGTTCGTCTCCAGAACGTGTAGAGACTTCGCCGGTAAAGGCTCTTTCCTGACGAAGCCGGGTAAGTAAAATCGCGTTCCTTCGTAATCGCCAGCGGTTCCCAGACGTTATCCGGTTGATACGGATAGACGGGGGCACCGCCAATTCGCGCGTCCAACAGACCGGAGGAGGCGAGTGCCCAGTCGCGGAGGATCATCGAGGGCATGCGAAATCGACTCGCCCGTGCATAAAGTCTGTTTTGAGGATCGAGCTGCCGGTGACGTGCGGTCTGTCGACTCGATTGTCGATAGGTGGCGCTGGTCACGATCAGCCGGTGCATTTTCTTCATGCTCCAGCCGCACTCGCGAAATTCAACGGCAAGCCAGTCGAGCAGGTCTTTGTGAACAGGAAAATCACTCTGGACTCCCAGGTCTTCCGACGTGTTCACAATGCCCATACCAAAGAAATACTGCCACATGCGATTTACCTGCACACGGGCTGTCAGTGGATGATCGGGCGAAATGAGCCACTGGGAAAATCCAAGTCGATTCGCCGGGGCACCATCGGGCAATGGTGGCAGAAACGCCGGTGTGCTGAACGCGACTTTTTCGGTCGGCTTAAGGTACGCGCCACGTTCAAGCAAACTCGTCTGCCGCGGCTTGGCATCACTCATGATCATGACCCGTGGGATTTGATCGCCCCGGTATCCGGAGAGCTGCCGCTTGAGATTGGCGAGTCGGCCGACGACCGGAAACTTATTGACAAGACCAGAGCGAACCTTTTGGTCAAAGTGCTTTCGCAAATTGGATTCGAGGTTTTTCTTTTCGTCGTCAGTCCGTTCATTGTCCGGTTTTTCCAGTACGTTGGTCAGCGACGCCGGCAGGCCTTTCACATCAGCTGCGGTCTCATCTGCAAAAACTCCGGCTCTCCAGCCGGTAAACGCGGCATCGGTCAAGAGCTTCACCTTGGCGTCGGCCGCCGAAATTTGGGCTTCAAAGTCAGCAATCCGTTGTTTGTTCTCGGCTGTCGGTAGTTCGATGAACGGCGCCGCCACTCGAATTCGTGATGACTGCCGTTGAGGTGTACCCGATTCCGGAACTCGATTAAAAGCGTCCAACAATCCGTAATAGTCACGCTGTGTAATCGGGTCGTACTTGTGGTCGTGACACTGAGCGCAGGCCATTGTCAGGCCGAGCCACGTGGTCGCGGTTGTGTCAATTCGGTCGAACAGATTTACAAACCGCTGTTCTTCGGCAATCGCCCCGCCCTCACCATTTAGCAAGTGGTTGCGGTTGAACCCGCTGGCGATCTTTTGATCGGTCGTGGCCTGTGGCAACAGATCACCCGCCAATTGCCAGATCGTGAATTGGTCAAACGGTAGATCATCGTTCAGTGCCCGTACGACCCAATCGCGCCAGATCCACTGCCACGTGTCGCCGTCCTGCTGAAAGCCGTTGCTGTCGGCATAGCGTGCTGCATCGAGCCACGGCAGTGCCATTCGTTCGCCGTAATGACGACTTTCCATGATGCGGTCGACGAGATTTTCGTAGGCCCGCGGATCCGTATCGGCGACAAACGCGTCCACTTCCTGCGGAGTAGGCGGCAGACCGATCAAGTCGATCGAGAGTCGTTTGATCAAGATGGCCCGCTCGGCAGAAGGCGACGGCTGCAAATCGGCAGCCTCCAGCTTCGCCAACACGAATTGGTCGATTGGATTACGCGGCCAATTCTGGTTCCGAACGGCAGACTTCGCAGGGCGTTGGGGCGCGATGTATGCCCAATGGGACTCGTACGCTGCACCTTCCGTTATCCAACGCGCCAGCATCTTCTTCTGCTCGGGCGACAGCTGGCGATTTGAACCGGGCGGAGGCATGACGATGTCGGGGTCGCCGGAACTAATCCGTTCGATCAAACCGCTTCCGGCCAGGTCGTTGGGCACGATCGCTGCCACCTCAATCGCCACGTCACGAACGTCCAGCCGCAAATCGCCCTGCCGCTTGTTGGCGTCCTGACCGTGACAGTAAAAACAGTTTCCTGACAGGATCGGGCGGATGTCGCGGTTGTAACTGACTTTTTCCTCGCCAACGACGTTTCCAGAAGTCCATGCAGATAGGATCACAAGGACCACAGTCAGATTGACTCTCATGGATCTCTTCCAACCCAACGTGAGTTTACGGATAATGTGCCCCGTTCATGATAGCTGATTTGGCAATCGAAAGCTGAGCCGAATGCGCTAGCATCGGATGTGGCCGATTTATCGCGTGGATTCTGAGAACCCGTGATCTTGAAAACCCTGAGGCGAGCGCCTGCGGCTCAGATGAACCGGACCCGGACGCTAGCGTGTGCCGGCTGCCGTCGACGCGTACTTGGCGACCAATGAAACTAGCTTCCGGCGATCAATCGGTTTGGTCGTGTAATCATAACACTCGACAATCGAGTGGCATATCGGTTGTGTCCGATTTCATTCCGTGCTCTGTTTCGAGTTTTACTTCGGCCAAACTCTCAATCATATCCACGCCAGCTAATGGACCCGTCGTAACCGTGACGGCGAAGGTACTTCCACGACCAATCGTGCTGTGGGCCAGAATATCCCCTCTGGGCATTTCGGCGAGGCGTTTGCTAATCGTCAACCCTAACCCTGTTCCGCCAAATTTTCGGGTCGTCGATGAATCGGCCTGAACAAAGGGCTGGAATAGATTGCCGATTTGTTCATCGGTCATCCCTATGCCCGTGTCATTAACATCGAACTGCATAATCGGCTGATCGGTGTCGGCATCCAACAATCGAGCTCCGGTCCGAACCTTACCAACTTCTGTGAATTTGATCGCGTTGTCGACGAGTTTTTTTGAATTTGCCGCAATCGAGTCGGATCCGAGAAAACTCGATCGGGAACAGGCCCATCGAACTCGATCTTCAAGTCAAGACCTTTTGCCTTGGACCGCACACTCTGACTCACTTGACTCTTCGTATTGTTGTATACTTTCTTCTTCATCGTGAAGAACCAAATGAGTCACAAACATCCCCGCAGTGAATGCCACAGACGCCGCCGCCGAATAAATCATGAACGGTCCATATCAGAACGACGGCCTGAAACGAGCGTCCCTACGATTGCTACAAACCGACCTAAATCTCCGTCTCTCGGAGCAGCTCGAAAGAACGGCCGATTCAGTACCGATCGTCGTGGCAATAATGATGAAACTGGACCACCGTCTAGCCGGTATCATGCGTAGTCGTCAGAATATTGACTGAATCGTCGTGATGAACAAGAAACACCCTTTTGACAGTGAATCCGCATCCATGTACGCCCGTATTTTAGCCGTATCGATCGCCATTTTCGGCTGTAGCTTTCATCAAACGTCATTTGCCGCCGCACCACCATTGTCGGCCGACGTGATCTTTGACCCGACTCATTTGGTGAACGTCGTCATCAAAATGGACGATCAGGATTGGCAGGCACTTTGTGGACAGTCGCGAGACTTCCTCGAGGCGCTTGGAGAAGGCAGCGGTGAGAAGCCGTTTACCTATTTCCCAGCTGATGTCACCATCGATGGAGTGACAATTAGCAAAGTCGGTATTCGAAAAAAGGGGTTCTTGGGATCTCTCGACGACGTTCGTCCAGCACTGAAGATCAAATTCGACGAATACGTCGAACAAGACCCCGCGGTCGGCTTCGACCGCCTGACGTTGAACAACAACAAGCAGGATCCGAGTCGACTTAGTCAGTATCTCTCGTACAAGATATTTAACGATTCGGGCACGGTCGCTCCGCGATGCAACTTTGCCAAAGTGACCGTAAACGGCACGTATCTAGGGATCTACTCAAACGTCGAATCCGTAAAACCGCCGTTCCTCAATCAGCGATTCGGCGATGACTCCGGGGCATTATTCGAAGGAACTGTGGTCGATTTTCTAGAAGACTCCGTCGGCCGCTTTGAAAAGAAAAATAAACACGCCAAGAATAAGTACCTCACCGAACTGTCAGAATTGATCGAGAAGAAGTCGTTTACAATCGGGGAAGTGGACGAGTTGTTGGATGTCCGCGCGTTTGTCAAGTTCTGGGCAACCGAGAGCCTGATCGGATTCTGGGACGGCTACACCAACAATCAAAACAACTTCTTCGTCTACCGCCATCCGCAGACGAAGAAGTTCGTTTTCATACCGTGGGGGACCGACTCGTCGTTCACCAATTCGATGCCGATTGCACCTTTCCGTATCAAAGTCAAATCGGTGCACGCTCAATCCGCGTTGGCTAATCGCCTCTATCGCCATCCTGAAATACAGGCACTCTACCTTGAGACAATGAACGAGTTGTTGAAGACCACATGGAATGAAGATGCCCTGATTGCCGACATCGACCGGGTAGGAAAATTACTGAAGGGGCACATCCTGAAAAATAACAGCGGTTATTCGCGAAAGGTGGAGTCGGTCACAGCTTTCATTCGGGGGCGGCGGGCCGTGATGAACGCGGAACTCAAGGACGGCGCCGTCAAGATTTCGCATGGCACGCGAAAACCGGTGTATTTTGAATTCACCGGCAGTGCAACGGCCTCATTTTCTACTCAGTGGTATGAAAAATCGCCGAGTAATGCGATCGAGCAAGGTGAAGCCAAAATGGAAGTTACCGTGAACGGCGAGCAGATCGAATTCAAGCAACTCGGCGTTACCGCAGAACCTAGCCGGGATGAAAACAACAAAGAGGCCGATGGTCGGTTGCCGCCAACAGTCGTCTTTAGCGGCCGGCGGGAATCCGATGGAAAGCAGTGGATGTTGGCGATCGGTACAAGTTCGCAGGCATTCCAACCGTCTACAAAGCCAGTACCTGTTATGGGGATCGTCATCGAGGGAAATCCAATCTTCTTTTTCGCTCGCATGGCCCTGAACTTGGGCAATCTAACGCTGGCAAGTGGAACGGCCACTTTTGACGAGGCCAAACGCGAAGTGGGGGCTCCCGTAAGCGGGGTACTCAAAGTGAACTTTGGTCGGTTTGGAGGCGGCAAACACTTGCCGCGATAGTTGACACACCCGGTCAGGCTGACTGTTCTATCGGCCGATCAGCCGGCACGCGCTGCGGGCTGTTTATTTAATCGACTTTGTCGGATTTACCCCCACGGCCATGTACCAGCCGGCTGGGATTATTGCGAATGATTAGTTGGTCTTGATTGCGCGAATCGCACCAAGGAGTCACGCGATAAGGTGGTGCCGCACAGCTCACTTGCGCCGCGTTTGCTTCCAGGAAATTTCCACCACCTGACCAAGCAGCACCAGCTTGCCAGCGGGATTTGTAGTCACCAGCGATGCTTCGGCACGATCCGTTCCGATGAATCGATGCTTTCCTGTAAGCGTGTTCTTAAGGTGATCCTTGCCGCTCCAATACATCGTTTGAGTCCTTTCATTCCAAATCCCGGTCAGGATGGTACGAGAGGGGCCGCTCATTAAACACCCTGGATATGTGTTTGTATCGGGATCATAGGTAATCATCATGATCAACTCGGGAACGTCGGGATTCTTCTTCATTTCCAGCGAATTCTCAATCATGACAAAGGTGCCACCGGCCGACCACTTGCGTGTGTCGACGGTGGTGATCTGCGTCACCTCTTCCATGGCAATCTCGTTGAGTCTCTTGATCGTCAGTTCGTGGTCCCATGTGCCTATAAAATGATCGAGTACCTGCAATTCAGCAGATCGTTTCGGCGCGTCTTCCGCTTTCCCGTTTGCGGCAAAAGTAGCTGCTGCTAAAACAGTGAATACGATAGAGAGTTTTCGCATATTAGGCTCCTTAAATTTTTGTTGAGGTCTCCTAGATCATGATCTTGTGTTCGTATGACTCGGCCAATCGTCTGTTCAGTGATTGGCAAACCAATCAGAAAAGGTTGCGAGCAAATGTCCCCGATTACATCGCGATTCTCCTGACTTGGCGATCTCGGATTCGCGGGGAAAATTTTCTCAAATCTATTCCCGACAAGGTGATACGCTCAACTTCGTTGTTTTAAAAATAATAATATTAATACTATAATAAATAATATTGACACTCACAGCCGTCCATTACGATTGCCTTACATCGATGTGTTCTACGCCCGTTCTTGCGAGGATTCCATAACGCAAGAAAGGGGCGGTACAGTGGCATGGGTTGAGCCAAGCGAGTGAACGACGGCAATGCAAAATGTGATCAGACGCAACGCTTCAGGCCGAATGATTTTGTCATGGTATCCCGCGGCAAGCGTGGCGTAACTGGTTAGTATGGCAATCGGTTAAACTCCCTTCCAGCGCGAAAGTTCAAAATGAAATATTGCATGGTGATACTACTGTTGTTGGTTACTGTCACGCGGTCGCATGGACAATTTAACGCGGATAAACTATCGCAAGAGAACGTCAATAGAAGAGACGACAACTCACGTCCGTTGGATGTGAAACAAAATGGCGTCAAACTGAAAGTGTCGATCCGTGTTGCGAATCCCGAGAACATCGACTCCCTGCGACTTTACGCAACATTTGAGAATGTGGGGAATATCGACACGTTCTTGAATTTAGGCATGATGATCGGCAACGGAAAGACGCTGTTACCCGAAGCTGTACGATTGGTTCTTACAGATGTCAACGGTCAGGTGAGAGAGCTGCACTTCTTCGACAGGAAACATGCTGGCGTCGGGGGGCGCATCGATGACTATGCCGTACCGATTCGTGCTGGATCGGCATACACGCTCAGGCTGAGCTTGCAAGATTACTATTGCCCAAAGTCGAGAGAGTTCGTGCTCAACCTCAAACCCGAGAGATACAGTGTACGGGTGAAGTTTGCTGGCAAAGGGCCGCAGTATTTGAACGTGGACACAGCGGGGCTGAAGTTCATGCCGTTTTGGACCGGCAAACTGGAGTCCAACGTGGCGAAGTTCCAGGTCGGGAAACCAGGCTGAGATCGCTTCGCGAGAGGAGGGGGAGTGGGCTATGTACCCGAAGCCCGCACGATCGCCACGATGCCAGCCTTAATCGCTTTCCTCTTCACCAACTCCACGGAAACACGGTGCAGGTACTACTGCAGCGTGGGCAGGTGGGCTTTTCGTGGCGAGCAATCAACCAAGCGATGACCGATGACGATGCGATCAGCCATCCCCAGGGATAAACGCGAGCCGCCCAAGGGACGAGCTCCCATCTGTCAGCAAGCAACGCGACCAGCAGAAGCACTATTCCAACAAGTAGGAAGAATAACGGCGGTGCCGAAGAGTCGACCCGAGAAGACAGCCGGAAACTAGTACTACATTGGCGACACTTCATCTGGATATTAATCTGTCAACGTGATATTTCACTCGGTTTTCGTTAACAACTAGCGTTCGATAATACTACGTTCCTGCGTCGGAATGCCGAGCCATTTGTGATAAGGGCCCGTGGCCATGCGGCTGATTCTAGCCGATTGGCGGGGTGAGGGGAGTTGAGTGGGGCTGGCCGGTCAAGTCGATCGTGGACGGGGAGGTGGAATTCAAATAAATTAATGGTTCTTGACATCCGACAGGTCACCTAGCAATACCAAGATCCTGAAATGAACAAACGCTCGGACTATGGAAACTGTCAATTCTCACTTGTTAAGGACGGAAGATGCACGTTGGGAGGCTCGGCTCGAACCGCGATGCCGTATCCTAAACGCATCCGTCAATACTGCGAAAATGAGATGACAAACGACCATTGACAAATAACTAATGTCAGTACAGTGAGCTGGCACAGGGCCGGTGGGGATTGTGATTTTTCAAATTGCTGATCAGAAACCGGTCGGCTCACCATCGCTCATCATCAACATCCGCAGGAACATTGCCGCATCGATGGTGGCGGGGATGAAATGAACCGAGCCGTCCGCGAGCGCCGCATTGAAGCCGCCCGGATGCGAGGTACCTAGCCCAGCAAGCGGGTTCTCAGCATTGAAGGAAAGGTCGCCAGGTTTCGTCCAAATGACCGAAGCATCGTCATTGACCTCAAGCACCAGCAGTGTGTTGGAAAGCCCGTCGGTGATCTGTCGGAACGACGGCCCGTCCTTCCCTTCGAAAATTGAACCGGCACCCCTCGGCAGCAAGTAGTTCGCCATAGGTGGTGGCGCCACGCCACTTGGATTGCGATAGACAGACGGGATCGAGCCGATCAACGTCTTGTTATGCTGGCTGTCCCACGGTTCGTTGAGGTGAAACTGATCGTAGAGTTCCCGCTGGTCCAGGAAAGGCAACAAGTGAACTCGCCAGCTCAACAGCGGTTTACCGTTCTCATCGAAACTGGCTGGCGCTGGCAGCTTCTTGTACACTTCGTGATGATTGTGCATCGCGAGCGTGATCTGCTTCAGATTATTCGATGACGACATACGTCGGGCCGCTTCACGAGCAGCTTGAACAGCCGGCAGAAGAAGTGCGACCAAGACGCCGATCGTGGCTACTTGGGCACTGCCCTCATTTTCGTACGACACGTGCAAGACTCTGCCATTGCGCTGTGGACGAAAAATGTCGAACATGTGTCGAGTCATTCTCTCTGCATAACGTGCACTGGCCAGTTCAATCGGATCGTCTCCCTTGATTTCGTTGAGAATCTGATTTAGTGCCAGGTCTCGGCCCGTGTCCAGCAAATTCTGGAGTAGCGCGTCGAGCTCCTCGGCATCCTCTTCGGTGGAAGCCAGTAGCATCAGCGATGCACCGGGGGTTTTTGTGATGGAAAGATTCACTTTGGCTGCGTCGATCAACTCCGGCAAACGCTTGACGCCCTGAAGTGGAGGTGGAAGAGGTGCCGGTGCGATCGCCGCTACCAGCATGGGCCGCACTGGCTCAAGCACTGCAACAACCACTACGTCCGATGGGTCATTGGCCCGCGCGACCAATTTACTTAACGGACCCTCGACCGGGTTCTTCTGATTGGTCAACATCTTCTTGAGGAACGCGTCCGTAGCCACGATTAATGTCTGGTCGTCGGGCATGAAAAAACTGGGGGTCATCGGATTCTCGGATTGGAGGTACTTCCGTCCGTCCAGCTCTATCGCGACAACCGGTAGGCTTGGTGGCACCTTGAGGGTATCCAGCTGAATTGGCTTGTTGAGGCGAAACACAACACCAAACCCGGGCGGGCCTTCGACGGGCGCTTCGATGATGGCAAGCACTTGAGCTACATCCAAAGGATCAATGCCGAATTCCTGTTTTCCTGCCGCCGAGAGAATCTCGACCGGATACAAGGCGGCCTCTGGTGATGTCAGCACACGGTGCGGATACGCAGTGACGGCGACCACAGCCCCCGGTGTAATGTACGACTTCTCGATTTCGCCAGGTGGGGCAGCATACGCACTCTGCCCAACAAGACCCAACGATGGCGCCTCGACGATCAACGCGACCAACATCCAGACCATACTCGTTCGAGTGCGTAACATAATTTCGCCCGCCTTTATCTAGCTGTTCGATGCAACTAATCTGCGTGAGGAAGTGTCCCCAATCGAATCGGGTTCCACCGCACCTAATAGAAATTCTGTCGATTCGCGGTGTGGTTTGCAACTCATTCTGAGCATACAGGCGGCTAAATTCATGCGTGAGCCACGATCGTTGCCACATCCGGATTAAGAGAA
>DUDC01000117.1:0-13916 GCA_012959465.1 Planctomycetaceae bacterium | reverse complement strand
CGCTATCGGCCAGAAAAAAGGCGAAGTAATCGCAGCTGGCGTCGCGGCTCTGTCTCTTTGTGTGAGACAACAATAAAAACACCACACAAAGTCACAAAGAACCCTCTAGTACCAATCGCCGTTTGTGGCAGCGACTTGAGTCTCGACGTGCCGTGTATGAACGTCGATATAGGTGTCGCGAACCAATTCCTTTGCGGCGGCCTCGGTCAAAAAGCGATCGGAAAAACCAGGCAGATCGTCGTCAATTGTGGCGCGGGCCGTGAATACTAAATGGCGGATCAAGTCGGACGGATCTTCGTCGCCGATCGCGAATCGAATCGTCGTTGGCGTCAGACCGGATGCCGCCAGAGCGCTATCATTCAATTCCGAGTGCGTGGTCAGTGCTGGACAACTGACAATCGTGTTGGATTGTCCAAGACTGATCATGTGACCGAAAGTCGGCGACAATGAATCAAAGAACCGTACGAAAGTCTGGCGAGACATTTCACCCATATCGACGGTAAACAACGGGGCAGACAATCCAAGGTACATGTAACGTTTGCGGAACTCGGCGTTTTCGTTCTCTTCAATCGCATTACTGTGAACGGTTATTTGAGGATGTGAATTCAAGAACCTGGCGAGAATCAGAGTGTTAATACACTTTCGCATCATACGAACCGGCAACGTCAACATGCCCTGCATGACTTCATAAGCCGCATCCGCGTTCAAGAATGCTCCTTTGACGTAATACACATTCCAGAACATTGTTTGGTCCCAAGAAATATCGCCGACCGATGAGCCCTTTGGAATAAACATGTTCTCATTGCGACCGATGACGCAACCGGCAATCACGCTCCCACAACCACTCAGATCTTTCGTGTAACTGTGGATAATGTAGTCCGGACGTTCCGCTGGGTCGGCGCGTTGGAGCGGCTGAATCAAGAACGGTGTACCGACCGTCGCGTCCAACATCACAGTGATTCCCTCGGCGTGAGCCCGCTTGCAAATCGTCGCCACATTGACAACGTAGCCGTGTGGATTGCAGGGCGACTCGAGATAAACATAAATGTTACGGCCTGCGGCAAGCCGATCGGCGTGCTTTTCTTTCGCTCGTTCCAGGCACTTTGAAAAATCGTCGGCCGAATAGCCATCGAACATTTCAACGGCGACTTCCAGGTTGCCAGCCTTCGCGTACCAGTCGTTGATCAATTGATAGGCGCCGCCATAGATGTTGCGGCTGGTAATGATCACGTCGTCGCGACCGAGCACGTGAGCCAACGTCGTATCGATCGCAGCCATGCCACTGTTAAAATTCCAGGCAAAATACTCATCTGCAAACGGGCCGGCTTCGAGATCGACGATATGGTTC
Source organism: Planctomycetaceae bacterium (assembly GCA_012959465.1). Classification (GTDB taxonomy): domain Bacteria; phylum Planctomycetota; class Planctomycetia; order Pirellulales; family Pirellulaceae; genus UWMA-0346. The sequence goes on along the minus strand of DUDC01000117.1, from coordinate 12,568 downwards.
GCCAGGCATACGCTGGTTGGATTCAGTAGACGGGAGTAGATCTCGAGCATCAACTCTTTGCCGCGAAACGCGTCGGCGATCCATTCGGCGCAGGCGTAAACGTATGTGGCGGTTCGAGTGATAACGGGTGTTGCCGAGAACAACGCGGTCACGTTGTCAAAAACGGGGTACGGTCCTTTAGCAGCTTGCGTCTCTGTGGTGTAACCGAGTGCTTGGTAGGATTTTCGAAAGGGGTGTTGGAGTGTGTCCAGGATCTTCGCCAACTGAAATGACAGAAATTTCTTGGCGTTGAAGCGATGGATCCTGTCGGTCTGATCTAAATCGTGCATCGATTCAAGCGTCAGCTGCCAGAGCTTCTCGATGTCTGCTTGGCTGTCGTACATTCGCCCGACCACACTTTTTAGGGTCTGGCCATATTCGTTATTGAGATCGATACCAAAATGGGCCAATTGCTCATCGACAAGTTCGTCCCGTGTCCGGGCCGTCGAGGAGTTGCGACGGGGCGAGAGCATTTTCATCTTTTCAATCGAATTGTCTGTTTCGCTGGCCATTTCGCAATCGAGCTCCATAGAGTCAAAGGGCAAGATCTACCCTGTATCCGATATTGTGGATAATGAACAGACGATTGCACGCGTGAAGGTCACTACAGGGGCCTCGCAAATCCACCGAATGTTGTGGCTGCGATGATCGTCGAGTCGCTAGTGTCACACTGTTATACTGCAGACCACAATGTGACAGGCCAGACTATTTCTGGAGATTGCCAACGATGAGTTTGATCCAAAATTGGGCAAAGACGCGTATCCGGCAGATGAAGTAGACTGGTGCGACGATTCCAATGAGACCGACGGCGATGACTGACTTCCCACAAGAGTAAAAAAATGACGATCAACCGCCGACTGTTTCTCGCCGCTAGTGCCGTGAGCTCTATACCACTGGCAGCCTCTTCTGCGGCGGAATGGGAGGCCAGCCAGCGATACCCCGATCCGCGAATCAAAATCATCGATCCCAGCTTTGCCAAGTATCGACTGGCGTTGACGAAAGTGGAACGCATCGCAACCGGCATGCGTTGGAGCGAAGGTCCGGTCTGGATTGGCGATGGCCGCTACCTGCTATGGAGCGACATACCAAACAATCGCCTGATGAAATGGGAGGAAGAAACTGGTGCGGTCACTGTTTTTCGCAAGCCTTCGAACAACTCGAACGGAAACACTCGCGACCGGAACGGACGGTTGTTGACCTGCGAACATCGCTCCCGGCGGGTGATTCGTACGGAATACGATGGATCCATAACGACGATCGCCAGTCACTTTGAAGGAAAACGGCTGAATTCACCCAACGACATTGTTTGTAAGTCCGATGGTTCGATCTGGTTCACCGATCCGCCGTTCGGCTTGCTCGGCTACTACGAAGGACGCATTGCCAGTCCGGAACTACCGACGAATGTCTACCGCTGGGATCCAGTCACGAAGCAGCTGACAGCTGTGATCAAAGACATCGCCCGCCCCAACGGGCTCGCCTTTTCTCCCGACGAATCAAAATTCTATGTTGTGGAGGCCGGTGTCAAACCAAGAGTGATCCGCGTCTACGATGTATTGGATGGTAGACGTCTGGCCAGTGGTCGAATTCTCATTACGGCCGAAGCCGATGGCACTCCCGACGGATTTCGTGTCGATATCGATGGCAACCTGTGGGTCGGCTGGGGAATGGGTTCCGAGAAACTCGACGGCGTGGCGATTTTCAACGACCAGGGAAAGCTAATCGGCCGAATCAACTTGCCCGAGCGTTGCGGAAACGTCTGCTTTGGTGGACGTCACCGAAACCGGCTTTTCATGTGCGGCAGTACGTCGATGTATTCAATCTACGTCAACACGCAAGGCGCACCCGGTGGCTGAATAAGCGGGCCAAAGGCCCAGCTATTTGCCTAGCCCAGCCCATCGGGCTGGGATTCGGTAAACGCAACGGGGCGTTACGGATTTGAGCCGCAGTCGGACGGGGCCAGTTCGCAATTGTTTTGCTAGACGTGGACGAGTATAACCGTAGGAAGAACCCCAGCATGCTGTCACCGTACGCCCCACCTTTTATGCCGCTGGAGAATGACGAACATGTTTCGAATCGAAGCGGGTACGGCAGGTCGCTATTGTGACGGAATGAACCGCAGGAGTTTCGTTCAGTTGGGAGTGGCGGGTATGGCCAGTGTTGGCCTCTCGGGATTATTGCGAGCGCGGGCCGCGTCGGCGGAAGTAGCCAATGGCGAGAAAAAGAGCACTTCCGCAATTCTGATCTGGCTGGATGGCGGTCCAGGGCACATGGACACGCACGACATGAAGCCCGACGCGCCTGCGGAATACCGTGGACTATGGCGACCGATCGCGACGAACGTACCCGGCTTCGAAATAACAGAACTGTTTCCCAAGCAAGCACAAATTGCCGATAAGTTTTCGATTGTACGATCGCTCCACCACGATACGGGAGATCATTTCGCGGGTGGACACCGCATGTTGACCACGAAGAACATGGGCGTCAGCGGGGCGAACAACGGGGGCCGATTCCCATCGATCGGAGCGATCGTCGCGCATCAACGACAACACATCCCCTCGACCGTTCCTCCCTACATTTCCGTCCCCATTGCGTCGAGTATTGGTCTCCGCCCCGGTTACTTTGGCGGTGACCTGTTGGGCGTTCAGTTCAACCCGTTCGAAACGGGCGGTGATCCGAACAACAAGAACTTCAAGGTCCAAAACTTGCAATTATCGTCCGGACTGTCTGTCGACCGGCTTGATGACCGACGCGGTTTGCTAGCTCAGTTGGATCAACTTCCGCGAGCCGTTGAGCGACAAGGCATTTTCGATTCGATCGATCGCTTCGATCAACAAGCGTTGTCGTTCGTCTCCGGTGAAAAAGCGAGAAGAGCATTCGATATTTCCAGCGAGGACGATGCGACTCGTGATATGTATGGTCGGCACAACTGGGGACAAAGCACGCTTCTCGCGCGTCGATTGGTTGAAGCCGGGTCGTCGTTCGTCACGGTTCACTTTGGTGGTTGGGATCATCACTGGAACCTGCAGTCCGGAATGGACAACTATTTGCCGAAGGTGGATTCGGCCGTCTCCGCTCTGTTCACAGACCTCGATCGCCGCGGATTGCTCGATACCACACTCGTGATCCTCTGTGGCGAGTTTAGTCGCACGCCTCGCATGAACGACGGCGGCAACGGCGGAGCACCACTGAGTAAAGGAACGCCCGGCCGTGACCATTGGGGCAACTCGATGTTCTGCCTGCTTGGTGGCGGCGGTGTGAAGGGCGGTCAGATCGTGGGCTCGACAGACAGTCGCGGCGAACGCCCGGCTTCACGGCCTCTGCGCCCGGCAAACATCCACGCCACGATCTATCGTTGTCTTGGAATCGACCCAAAGTTACAGATCCTTGATCACAGCGGTCGACCGACAAACGTCTTGGATGATCCGACACCGATCGACGAACTGCTCTGAGAATGTTGATCGGTAGTTGTCAAACCTAGTTCCACCGGCACAGGGCCGGAGGGGTAAAAGTTTGGTTGACATTTGACAAGTGATCGCCTGAAGAAGAAGTTAGCGTGATATCACGATGACAACTCTGAAGGCGAACCCGTAATGAAGATCGATCAAAACCCGACCAGGATTCGCCATGTCGTCATAGCGGCAGCCTTCTTGATGTCGGTACTGTTATATTTGCATCGCTTCTGCATCTCGATCGCGCAGATCTATATCCAACAAGATTTGGGACTAACCAACTCGCAAATAGGATGGATGCTCAGCGCATTCTTTTGGACATACGCGTTGGGCCAAGTCCCCGCCGGATGGCTGACGGACCGATTCGGCTCTCGGTCAATGCTGACTCTGTACATCCTTCTCTGGTCGCTGTTTACTGGACTGACGGGTGCCGCGTCAGCCTTCGTGGCAGTGCTGTTACTGCGATTCGGTTTCGGATTCGCCCAAGCTGGTGCGTATCCGACTGCGGCCAGTATCGTCAGCAAATGGGTGCCCTTCAAATCGCGAGGCTTGGCCAGTGGTCTGATCTCGATGGGAGGCCGAGTCGGCGCGGTGTTCGCCATGTTTGCAACGGGATACCTGCTCGTCTGGCTGACTCCTGCCAGCACGCCGACGGCACTCAAGATCGACTCCATCCTGAACGGTCCGCAGCTCTGTTACGAGCTAAATCAACTACCCGAATCGGAGAACATGGTCAACCGACTCCGTAATAACTGTTTTCAACAGTTTTCGGATTCGGGGCGGGAGTTGGTCCAGAGACATGCAAAACGTTACGAGGTGGAACTCGAGAACAAACGACGAAAGCTGAAGGCAGCCGACAAGTCAACCGAAGATGTGGAACCTGAGGTAACACCAATTCCAGCCAACGAGCTTCCCCTGTTGGTGCAGGAGATCAATCGCGTCATCGCGGGAACGCCATTTTTTGAGGTTGACGATCTGAACGAGGTCAACGTAGAGAAAGAAGCGCGACGGCTAGTGCGTCGCGGAGCGGACTTAACCACCGATCAGACTCAGCGAATGAACCGATTGGTGTTCGAGGGACTCCATCGACGTAGCATAAAGAAACTCTATATCGCCGGCTGGCGACCGATGATGTTTCTCTATGGATCAATGGGAATATTGGTGGCGGTCGTCATCTGGTGCAGCTGTCACAAGACGCCGCGGGATCACCCCAAGTGCAACGGTGCCGAAGTTGAGTTGATCGAAGGTGACGCCAAGACACCAATGAAGGCGACAGGAAAGGTTGCCGCGGTTCCTCTTGCCCGCCTGGTCACGAGTTTTAGCATGTGGATGTGCTGTGCGACGCAATGGTTTACGAATATTGGCTGGGCGTTCTTGATGCTGTTGGCCCCTCGATATTTCTCCAACGAGCACGAGTTGTCGATTGAAGCCGTCGCCATGCTATCAGCAATCCCGCCAATTGCCGGAGGACTTGGGATGTTTGCGGGAGGACCGATCACGGATCGTCTGGCGAATCGTGTCGGTTTACGGTGGGGTCGAGCACTGCCGATTTCGCTGTCACGTTTCGTCGCAATGGCAGCCTACATCGTCTGTCTCTTCAATCCGAGCCCGATCGTGGCTGTGGTCATGTTTGCGAATGTGGCGTTCTTTACGGGAATTGGAACGCCGGCCATGTGGGCCTTCAATCAAGACGTTGGCGGCAAGTATGTCGGTTCCGTGCTCGGCTGGGGGAACATGTGGGGAAACTTCGGCGCGGCAGTCACGGCACCGATCTTGCTGTGGGTTGTCGGCAGTCCTGAACGCTGGGACTATGCTTTTGCCACTTGCGCCGGCGCGTTCCTCCTTTCGGGGATTTGTGGTTTGGGCGTGAACGCAGCTATCCCAATCGCACCACCAGACGATGATGAAAAATAGCAAAACAGCCATCGCCGATGCACTCTGCCAACCGCGTATCCGGACCGCCGCGCGATTGAATCCTCACCGCCGTGCGGCTACGATTCATGTACCAGAACGTAAGCCGACGCGTGAGCGAGGGCCGACGCGGAATTGCCGTTTCTCCATCGCTCACGGATGGGGTTGCGAAAGACGGGCACAGCTTCCCGCGTTAGATCCTAACCGAGAATTATTGAAGGCGAGAACGAGATGGTGCAGCGTATCTTTGCGATGAGCCGACTGTTGGCGACGGCCATCTTGCTTCTGACGTATTCCCTTGCGGTCAACGCCCAGTCGACGACAGAAAAGCCGAACATCATCTTTATCCTGGCCGACGATCAGGGCTGGAACGGCACGTCGGTTCAAATGCACCCAGACATGCCCGACTCGAAGAGCGACTATTACCAGACACCGAACATTGAAAGACTGGCGAGGGCAGGATTAATATTCAGCAATGCCTACTCGCCGGGACCGATGTGTTCACCAACGAGGGCAAGTCTGCAAACGGGCAAGAGTCCGGCACAACTGCGGATGACCAATGTTGGCGGATCACGGCGAGCGGCGCCGTCGCAGCGACTCCTGTTACCACCCCACTCTAGCGCACTTTCCACGGACGAGATCACGATTGGCGAGACTTTGAAACGAGCCGGTTACTCGACCGCTTGGTTCGGCAAATGGCATCTCGGTGGCGACCGGGGACCGAGGGCACACGGTTACGATGAACACGACGGCCCGACCGGGAACGCCGATGGAAACAGCGAGGATGCCGACAACCCAAAAGACATTTTCGGCATCACGAATCGCGGCATCGCGTTCATGGAGAAAAATGCAAAAACGGGCAAGCCCTTTTACTTGCAGCTTTGGCATTACGCAGTCCACGGACCGATCCAATCACGCGAAGCAACCGAATCGGCCAGCGCGGCCCGCCCGTCAGGAAAAACTCATCGATCTCCGTCCTTTGCCGCAATGACCGAGGACTTGGATACGGGTGTCGGCATGATCCTCGACAAGATTGAGGAACTATCAATCGCTGACAATACTTACGTTATCTACATGTCCGACCACGGTGCTGGTGCGCGGCTCTCATCCAATTCGCCGCTGCGTCAAGGGAAAGGGACGTTATGGGAAGGCGGATTGCGCGTCCCGCTCATCATCCGCGGCCCGGGAGTGAAACCGGGAGCCTATTGCCACGTACCGACCGTGGGGTGGGACCTGTTTCCCACTTTCACTGCCCTCGCCGGCGTGCAGGGACAAATGCCGCAAGGTCTTGAGGGAGGTAGTTTGAGGCCCTTGTTTGCCAGCGGGCAAGGTCGTATCGAACGCAGTCGAGATGGAATCGCATTTCATTTTCCGCACTACGGGCAGGGTGGTCCGAACAACTCACCACACTCAATAATTCTGCTCGACGGTTTCAAGCTCCTGAAGTTCTACGAGACAAACCAGCTGCATCTCTTCAATCTGAAAGAGGACATTGGTGAACAGCGAGACCTTTCCAGTGAATTGTCCGAGAAGACCGCGATGATGCATGAACGTCTCAACAAATATCTAAAGAACGTCAATGCTGGTATCCCGATCGAGAACAAGGAATTCGATCCCAATGCTATCGCGACGACCGGTCGTCGAGGCGGACGAGGCGGACGCGGAGGATCGGCACAGCGAACTGCCGAACGAAAAAAAGAACTCGAGGCCTTTGAAGACGCGTTAAAGCAAGGCGACTCCAAGAAACTGGGCGAACTGATTGCCGATATGAGGCAACGCTTCGAAAACAGTCCTTCACGACCTCGTGGACGGCAGCCAAGTCGAACCGGCGGGACATCGTACCGAGAGCAGCGTGGCAAGGACCTGGAGCAGCTTGAAGAAGCGTACAAGAAAGAAGACATGGCAAAACTCCAACAGCTGATCACCGACCTCAAGAAACGGCTGGAGAACGCGCCCACTCGATCGCGACCAGGCCGATCGAGTGCAGACGGACAAAGGCCCGATCGCTAGCGTCGCGTTGATCCGAATGGTGATGATTTAAAACCTGCATTCGATAAAGTTGCCGTGGAGGAGGGACGATGAAGCTCGCTGTAATTCTCGGAGTGATTCTCGCGACTTTGACTGCAAATGCCGCGGATGACCTTTCCCTTCCCGATCCCCTAAAGTCTCTCAACGGGGTGAAGATTGCGACGGCGAAAGACTGGCAGGCGAATCGGCGAGCGGAAATCCTGGAGTTGTTCCGCGCGAATGTATACGGTCGCGCACCGGTTGGTCGGCCACTCAAGTTGAGATTTGAGACACGAGAAACGACAAAGACTGCGTTGTCCGGCAAGGCAATTCGCAAGCTCGTCGACATTCACTTCTGGGGCCCCGGCGGCAAAGGCACGATCCAGCTCGCGATCTTCATCCCCAACGAAGTGCCAAAACCGGCGCCGGGTTTCATGTTAATTTGCAACCGACCTCGCACGAACATCGACCCGACAAGAAAGATCAAAAGCCCATTCTGGCCAGCGGAGCGTATTGTCGAGCGAGGCTACGTCGCAGCCGCCTTTCATAACTCAGATCTCGATCCCGACAAACATGATGGTTTCAAGGACGGCGTGCACGGTATTTTTGACCCTGCCGATACGCCACGCCCTCCGGATTCCTGGGGGACCATTGCCGCATGGGCATGGGGTGCCAGTCGGGTCATGGATTATTTCGAAAGCGACGATGATATTGACGCCACTCAAATGGCAGTCGTCGGGCATTCGAGAGGTGGCAAGACGTCGCTGTGGTGTGGCGCACAAGATCAGCGTTTCGCATTGGTCATCAGCAATGAATCCGGCTGCACAGGCGCCGCGTTAGCTCGACGTCGTAAGGGCGAGAGTGTCAAGCAAATCAACCAGGGGTTCCCCCACTGGTTCTGCGAAAACTACAAGCAGTTCAACGATAGGGTGAACGAGTTGCCTGTTGATCAGCATGAGCTGATCGCGCTGATGGCACCTCGGCTTGTCTATGTGGCGAGTGCGTCGGCCGACAGTTGGACGGATCCTGAAGGGGAATTCCTGTCGTGTGTTCACGCCGAGTCGGTCTATAAGCTCTTTGGGTTACGGGGATTGGGAACGGACAAAATGCCTAAGGCCGATCAGCCATTGCACAATGGACACATCGGGTACCACTTGCGAGTCGGAACGCATAACCTACTCGAATACGACTGGAACTGCTTCATGGATTTCGCCGACAAACATTGGAAAACGGGCGCCAGCAAGAAATAGGGCGAACCAGTCGACGCCTTTCTCGACCGCCACACTCGCGATGACAAATCCTGACGCACAGCGAAATGCCACCAGCGATGACCCAATCCGAGGACCGGCTATCGGTATCCGTGCCGGTAGATGCGGCATCGCACTGATTATGCTGTCAGGTATGTTGTGGTTTTCACTCTTCGCAATTCCGTTTCTTCCCTTGTCGATTGCCAAAAGAGCCATGTTAGCTGGTGCCGTATTTCTTGGAGTGCAAGTAGCGTGGTGGACCGGCGCCGCACTCGCGGGACCACAGACTGTGAAACGGATAAAGTCCTGGTTCGGACGAAGAAAAAAAACCTGACATGGTAGGTCACGTTCGGCGAACGTGACCTACTTTAATGGCGCCAGAAAGGTGTACAGCGCGGCAGTGGCCGGGTCATCGGGCACGCCGAGGTTGGCGTTGAGTTGGGTGTGGGTTGTATCTCGGGCGGCAAACACTCTGACGGGGATCTGGGCTTCCTTGAGCACGGCGCCCAGTCGTCGCGCCTGCGCGGCGGTATTTGGGTGTCCGGCAACATGGAGGATCAGGAACGGAGGAGTGCCTTTGCCTTTCGCCACATGCGTGACGGCGGAAAAATCAATGTGCTTCAGCGGGTCGTTGCCAAACTTGACGCGGTGGCCAAATTTCGGCAACGGCAGACCGTGTACGGTTTGACGGAACTCCGCAGTCATGATGATGGCTGGTAAATCGTACGTGTCGCCGTCGACGGGCACACATCCTTTGAGTACCTCAAACGGAACGCCTTCCGCTTTCAAGTAGCGATCGTCGATACAGAGCAACGCTGCGAGCTGTGCACCGGCGGAATGTCCCATCACGAAGATTCGCTTTGAATCGCCCCCATACTTGGCGATGTTTTTGTGGACCCAGCCGAGGGACTTGGCGACATCTCGAATGAGAACATCCATTTCCACATCGGGCAGAAGACGGTAGTTCGTCGAGACAAAAACGAATCCGCGTTCGACAAACACCCGGGGCTTGATCTGAACGCTTGTCTTGTCTCCCGTCTGCCAGCCACCACCATGAACCCAAAAGACAACAGGAAGGTCTTTTCCGTCGTCCGGCGTGTAAATATCAAGGACTTGACGCTCATGGCCGGAATCCGCATAGCGAACGTTCGACGTGAGATTCTCGGCCTGTGCGGCCGACAATAATACTAGGAATGCGAATGCGGTTTTCATGGTTTGTCCTCTCGGGAAACAAGTAACCGTGTGCCAGTGTTTTGAGCCGAAGGCGCTAGCCTCGGGTTTTCAGAATAACAAAAAAAGAATAACAAAAAAATGGACAAGACCCGACGGTAGGGCGTTCGGCTCCCATACGTGCTTGTTACAAAGAAGTTATCGTTTGGGCGTTTGCCCCGGTCGGGCGTTCCGTTGAGTCTCGCGGAGAAGTTGCCCAGATTTAGAACGGTCTGGAGCTGACCGCAGAAAACGGCGGCAAACATTTTATTGCCGGAGACGCCGGGGGTCTGTTCATCATGTATCGCAACCACGACGAAAAGCTGAACGAGGCGACGGACGAGGGTTGGGTCTACGGGACGATTTCGGTCGACCGAAAGACCGTTTCCTCGGCGGGGCGGGTCGCATCGTGCATGCGATGTCACGATTCCGCACCGCACGGACGATTGTTCGGCCTCAAAGACCTATCGCCGTTCTTTACCAAGTCGAAAGAGCCCGCAAACTCAGCCGCTGAGCGCTAGCCCACGGTTTTTGTCATGCGGGTAGTTGACTCGGCTGATTTGCCGATGGAACAATCGACGTTACGATGAGGCTACAGGCTCAATCGAACTGCGCGGATCGTTTCCTTGCGAGGTTGAAACATGATTGGTCGATGCATGGCTCTGGGCATGACCTGTGCCGTGTTTGTCACATTGACACTCGGTCAACACAGACTGCTCGGCGCTGACGACGAAAAATCCTCAAAGACCATCCATTTCCTCAGGCCTACGGAAACGGGTTTTGTCAACGAGACCAAGATTCACGTTGTACGGACGGAACAAGGGTCGGTGATCACGAGCACGACGCAGCGGGGCGAACAAGTACTGACGGTCACCGCGCGGTTCGATCGCGAGAGAATGCTCACCAGTGCCAGCGTGATCCAACGCGACCGCGAGCGTGAAACATCGGCTTCGGTCAAAGTTCGTAAAGGAACTGCGCGAGTTCAGCGAAACGGCAACGAGCCGATCGAATTGTCATGTCCAGCGGGCGTCATCGTTACGTCGGCACCGGATTGGACGGATTCGTTCATGGCGGTGCGACGTTATGATCCCAAGGGTAGCACGGCGCAGTCGTTTCCCGGTCTCTGGATTCATCCGACTCGCGAGCCCTTGGAGCTGGCGATCAAATTGACCCGACTCGGCCACGACTCGGTAATGCACGATGAAAAGACTGTAACCCTCGACCGGTACCTTCTGTTGCTTCGTGGTGGATCGCGGTACATCGTGTGGGGCAATCAACAACAACTTGTCCGGCTCGTGCCAGAGCCACGTGGAAAGGGTGGCATCGTTCTAGCCGGTTGGGAGCGCGCGACCCGCGATTTGAAACACAGCGCAACACATGAGTGACGGGCGACGCGCTGAATGGCGCATCGCTTGGCCACGATTCGGGTAACATGGTGAGATCAACACGTTGGAGGTGTAGAATCAGGATGACACGCATGCTCAGGCTCAGTCTGCCGATCATCGTCATTACCGCTTTGCTGCAACGCGCGGCCGCCGTGGAAACACCGACACTCGAAACGATCGAGAAGACGGCAAGGCAGCTCGCCAGTCCTCTCTCGACCGAACGAATTACCGGCGAGGAATGGCTCGAATCCAACGCGAGTGCTGCGTTCGCCGAGCTCGCTCGTCTGATCAAACATGGTGACATCAAGCAGCAGACCCGCGCCGCCAATGCGGCGTCGGTTCTCATCAGCCCATGGTCCCGCGCAGTCAGGCAGGGCGCGATTCACAAGGGTCAAATCCATCTCTTTCAGCCGGGCCGCCCGGTCGCGCGGCCCACGAATCAGCAATACGCCCATCTTGTCCGCACCGCCGCACTCTCCACAATCTCCAGAACACTCAAGCAACGGAAAGCTCGCAAAAGTGACAACGACGCGGATGACAAACGGCCAAAATTTCCTGGCTGGGAAGCGACCGAGCAGGTACGCGTACTGTGCGGCTGCATCGCCGAGGTCGCCGAGGTGGATGCCGCAAACAAGCTTGCCGAGCTGATCTCCAAAGAACCCAATCGGTTTCTCGCTGGATACATGATGGGCGTGCTCGACACGTACCACGGATTGCCTCGCTCCTACGCGTAGTACGGCATCTGCGGCAACTCCACTCCCGAGGAATTCCGGCAGTTCGATATCGCCGAGACCGTACGGTGCAAAAAGGCTGCGGCCAAATTGCTCGACTGGCACAAACAGCACGCCAACAAACCGCTTACACAGCGAATCGATGCCGCGTTAGACGTCTGGGACAAGCGGATCGTTGAACAGGAGCACTTCGCCTATTACACCGATTCCGGCGAATGGGCGACACAGACTTATTACGCGACGATGGTCCGCCTGGGAGAGCCGGCGGTCGAGGCGATGCGAAAGCGGGCAGCCCGTGCGAACGTCGACAAGTACTGGCACCGCGGAGTCTACGAGATCGTCCTAGGTGCCATCACTGGCGAAGTGGATAGGGAGTTTGTTGAGAAGATGTTCCAGGGCGAGACATTCGAAAAAATGCTCGCCTGTGAGATTATCGCCGCCGCAGGTAGCCGCGACTTCAAAGACCAACTCGCTGCAATGGTGCAGTCGCACGGCCCCTACAAGAAAGCGTCCTACACGCTGGCCGTCGTCTACCGCAGTGAAGCGGTCTCCAGCCTGCAAAAGGCTCAGGCAGACGATTTCGTCGCCTC
>DUDC01000116.1:8057-27522 GCA_012959465.1 Planctomycetaceae bacterium | reverse complement strand
CACGCTACCTGGCCGTGCGACAGCGCGGTCGTATGCAAGAGCGGCAACAACCACAACGAGAAGTAATACCAAAACGATTTGTCGGATTGCGACAGCCGACATTCCCGATGATTGCGGTGCCTGAGGTTGTGGTTGGTCAGACATGTGGTTTTCCCCAGTCAATTGAGTTGAAGATGAGATGTCAGTTTGATTCGGTAAGTTTCCCTACTCGTTCGCGAGTGCTTTCGAGACGGCCGTCTTCATCTTGGATAATCCCGTCGTGGCAACCAGTTTAGCATCCTGCTTCCAGTAAGTCCTGTTAAACAACTCCAAAGAGAGCGCTCCGCGAAAACCAATGTCGCGCAAGGTCCTCAGGATATCGGTCAGTGGAGCTACGCCGTCTCCTGGATAGACGCGGTCGGCATCGGAGATAGTGTCACGGGGTGGGTCAGCCGGATAGTCGTTGATATGGAATGCGTGAACCTGGCGTCCATTGAACATGCGCAGGCCGTTGAATCCTGAACCACCCTTGTAGATGTGATAAACATCGGGCAAGACACAAGCGTCCGGATGATCGGCCTCGGCCGCGACAAACGCTAACTCGCCCAACCGGCTCAGGTTCTTCGAGAATCCCCACAGCTCCAATTGTGGCACCACGCCCATTTCCTTTCCAACGTCCAGCAGGTCGTGGTACCGTGCGGCCGCGGCGTGCAGGTCGAGTCCCGCTTGGCGGGTGGCTCCGACGGGTGGTGCGGCAATCCGCCGGCCACCCAACCGCGCCAAGATTTCCATATCTTTTCGTGCCGTTTCGAGGCCGGCCTTTCGTTTTTCGGCGTCGTCGACAATCCAATTGGCGAAACCAATGGCACTCTCGATGCGCAAGTCGGCGTCAGACGCCCGCTTTGCCAACTGTTCGACATTGCCGCCCTGCTTTTCGTACTGATAGACGTCACGCATCCATGGCTCGATCCCGTCGTAACCACATTCAATTGCCAAATCCACCTGCTCATCAAGTGGCAACTTTTGCTCTCGAATCGTGCTCGTATTCAGACAGAATCGGAAAGGAGACGAGTTCCGTTTCGTCGGCAAGAAAGGCTGGCCAAAAACACGGGGGATCCCCAACGTCGTTGCACCCGCGACTGCGGCGGTGGCGAGCGCTGCTCTTCGATTGAATGTGGGTTGGTCCATCGATTGTTCCTATTGGGTAGCAATTTGAGCATTGTCCGAGATCGACAGATGGACCCCATCCAACAGAGCCTATTTTGGAGCGCCACGGACCCGGGTGCAATGAGTAACCTGGCGAGCACACCGAAGATACTAAACAGTCGAGTTGTGATAGAATCGGATCGCCCGAATGATTGCGCATCGATTCGGCCTGAACTCCGGTCAAAGGATTCAAACATGGAAAAACTCGACCTGTTTCGAAATCTCATGGTCATGGCGGCTATTGATGGCGCATTTACACAAGGTGAAATGGAAATGCTCGCTGATTGGTGTGCCATGTGGGGTATCGAAGATGAAGATTTTGAAGAGGCCTTGAAACACGCTCTGTCGCCTGACGCCGAGCTTTCCATTCCGAACGATCAACCGAGCCAGATTATTTTCCTGAAGGAATGCCTGCGACTCATGGCTGCCGACGGCCAACTCACAGAACCGGAAAAACAGCTCTTTTCCATCGCTGCAGCTCAGATCAAGATCACCGATGAGCATCTAAATAAACTCATTGACGAAGTTCTTGCCAGCGAAAACTAGCCGACGAAAATGGGTCACCGGTACCGTCGAACCTGTTGGTCGTTCATTGACTAACCTCTTTGAGGACAGCTCGGCATGCGTCGCCACGGATCACGCCGTTGTTCCCGTGCGATAGTCGAGGAGCATAGACGGCTACTGGACTCAACACATCGCCAGCGGTCGCCAGCTGGATCAGATCACTGCCGGACAATGTTGGTCGGCCAGCTCGGCGAACCAAAGGAAAATGAACGCCTCCAACTCCCTCGAAACCCCGAAAGGCAACTTCGGTGCATACCAGCTGATCGGCACGGCGAAAGTCAAAACTAAAGTCGTAGGGCTTTCCCTCATGAGCCAACGCCCGTGCCAATCCGGTGGCGATGTCCTCGGGGGGCAAGGGTAAGCGGAGCACGACGATCGAGTCGCAGCGATAGGGAGAATCGAGAGACCGCAGGTGGACACCGTCTTTCATTGATTCCAAGACAGTCAGCGGTTTGACGTCATCAACAGAGTTGGCGATGCGTGTCCATTGTTTGCTAACCGAATCGACTCGCGCAATACCGATCGCATCAAGTTCGCCAACACCACCGAGGTAGAGAGCTGCATGCGGCCAATAGCCGGGCAAGAAGTAATTCGTAATCGCAAATTCTTTTCGCACGACAAGCAAGTCTCCCGGCCGAAGAATTTCGGCAAGTTGCCGGCGAATATCCTCCTGCAAGTTGGGTTCATGCCCCAGCCGCACGTACTTTTCAGCCAGTAGAAGTCCAGCGAGTTTCTGCAGCCCGTACATTGATCTTTGCAAGAGAGTCAACGTCAGTTTACGGGTCAGGGCGGCACCTCTAGCTCGCAGGCTCGCTCGTGCGTAGCGGCTTATCGGCACATCTAACCGGTGTTCCAGTGACGTGACGACCGACCACAAACTAGCGAATGGCGGTTGCGAACACTGCTTCTCTAACAAATCGCGATTTGCTTGAAAGTAGCGAATGGCGTGATAGAGGTGCCAAGCATGACGAGGGTTGAAGAGCGAGCGCTGAACTTGATCATAGGACCCCGCGGGAATGCCAAACTCCTCGGCGGCCTCGTTTAGTTTTGCTCGAACCAGTTCCAAATCGTGAAATGATTCTCGCAGGTATCGCGCCGCGTCGACCAGCACCAACGCGGCCGAGAATGCGGTCAGGAACACGATGTCTTTCGGCGGGCCATCCGCTGCGAAATCAGTGCGGTAATCGTGAATCAACTCTAACAGTGCATTTCGCCCGGACCAGTAGGAAGCGAGTATACTCCTGACCTCTAGTCCTTCTTCGGGCACAAAGTAACCGCGATGCTGGGCTCGGGCGGCAGCAGTTAGCTCGGTAGCGCGGGTCTTGAGTTCGGTAAAGTGCGCCGCAATCTGACCGACAGCGCGAGCTCCCTCGACCAATGAGTCATCATCCATGGCAACGTCCCGACAGTCGGCGCCCAAGCACCGAAGAAGGTTAACGATCCTGTCGTCTTGCGGTTAGACGAACGACAGCATCGTACCAGATCAACCGGCGGTCAGACCATCCTCGGTTACTGCATTGACGCGCCAGTGGTTCTGATGCGAGACAACATCAGTGGTTCGCTGCATCTCGATCTGGAGCAGTTTCGTCGCACCATTCGGCCGTTGTACATCAAAGTCAACCGTCAAGAGAATGCAATCTGGCTTGCGGACAATCGACGTGATGCCGATAAGACTGAATTTGAGTTTTTTGTGTTCCGACCTCAGCCAGGACCCCGGTGAATGTGAGAAATAATCGGTGAACGCATCGTGCGCATCCATATCAGGCGGCAGCCCTTCGTCCGTCATCGATTCATCGATCGTCGACTCACGATAATGCTCTGCCCAGGCAACTCCCGGAGCTCGTCGTTCCGTAAAGTAGTATGTCAGCTGATGAGCTTCCTGAAATCGTCCCTCTTGAATCAAATTGACCCACGAAGTCGCATGCTCACGAGCTGTTACCGCATAGTCGTGGCGTCGTTTGATCTCTCGCGACGGAATGAACCCGATGACCAGCCCACTTGAAAGCAGCGCCAGCACGGCCAGGGTTTTTCCCGACCGCGCCTGTTGTTTGATGACGCCCAAGGCGACGAACGCCAAGACAATCGCCACAAACTCAAAAGCAATCAACATCGGAGTGATGGCGGCCAAGCATCCAATCAATGCGCATCCGAAGGCGGCGACGGCTGTCTTGCACAACGGTTTGTATTCGCGAAACTGATCTACTGAGGAGTCTTCGGCGAAAAGTTGTTCTGCCATTGAAACGAATTTCCAGACTCAAGGAACGAAATATCTACACCCGTGCTAATACCAATACGACGCCAATTTCGATCTGGTTCATTTGAATGAATTCCAGCAAAACTGTAGCTCAATCTAAGTAGCCGGCGGTCTTTTCAAACTCCTCGCGACGACGGGCCTGCAGATCGCGGAAATCGCCGCCGGCGTTGAACTCTTCACGGCCGGACATGATGGTCTTTGATTGATGGCGAACAAATCCAAGCCACATTCCATCAGGTGACAAGCCGAGAAAAGACGCCTCCTGTGGACTGGGGAACGCACCTTTGAATGGAGTCGATCCCAATGGTGCAAGATGTAGCGTCATGGTGATGAAGCAGACAAGAACCCAGGCATTCACGACGGACATTACGCCGCATACAGAATGCTCGACCGCCGGCAAGAACTCGACGCGCTCTTTCGAAATGATGTCCGTAACCAACCGCATGACAAGGAAGGTCAAGGAAAAAAGCAGCCAAATGAAGAGGAATTCCGTCAGAAATCGCCAGCGTGTCATTCGGTTGTCTTCAAGAAGGGTACTCAGCGGCTCGAAGAATGACGAGGCGACGAGGGCCGCGAAAATCAAGTTGAAAAACGTGATAAGATTTGACCAAGCTCCTTGAAGCCACAGTAAACCTGCGGCCGCCAAGAAAACTAAACCAATTAATGCGGTGAGCATTATTCTCTACCTCAGTTATCGTCGTGCTATTGCTTAAGAACACGTTGCAATTCGTTCAGCGAAGTGATTCCGCGAGCGACCATCAACACACCTTCATCCTTCGACGTACGGTGACCCGACTGACGGGCAACCTTGCGAAGAACGTCCAGCTTGGGCTGTTTCAACAACGCCTCACGAAGTTTGTCGTCAACTAACAACAACTCAAAAATCGCCACACGTCCCAAGTAGGCTAGGCCATTACACGTGGGGCCTTCGAGTCCACAGAATTCACACGTGTCCGGCGGTACTTTCTTGTTCTGTTCTTCCGGGTTCGGTTGCCATTCTCGATACAACTCGTGTACACGTCCGGCAGGGATCCCCAGTTGTTGCACCAATTGTGGAGGAGGCGCGTAACCAACCTTGCACGTATCGCACAGCCGCCGTACCAACCGAACATTGAGCACGGCCTTCACGCTCTTGACGAAATCACTGACGTTCTCTGGTTTGAGCAGCAAGACTCGTAGTAGCGCTTCGACCGACTCCTTAGCCCGAACGCCACAAATCACCAACCGCTCCTCATTCAATGCCTCATCGGCCAGCAGCGATACCGTTTGGCCGTCCGTCAAGTCCGGCACTACAACCGCATCGGGTTGCCGTAACATCTGTTTCGGAATCAGCGTGGCAGGTGTCTCGCCAGCGGACCCATTAAAAGTGATGACTTCGACGTTTTCGACATACGATGTCGGCTTTGCTTCGTCTTCAAGCGAGACAAAGTCGCGCAACATACGATCGGTAGACTTGAGTGTTGCCAACCACGTCGTGGACAAGCCGTTTCGCGGCATCGAGGAGACTAGTACGAATCCGGGCGAGCGAAGCACTTCCTGAAGCTGCTCAATCATTTTGTCGCGCATGCCAAGCGCTGCCAATGTCGACAGATTCGCTTTCGGTCCCTCGAGTGTCACGACAACTCGCTCACCGGTTTTGGTACCCTGAGTTGCCAGAACTCCCTCGAATTTCTGGTCCTTGTACTTCAAAGCAAAAGATGCTTCCTGTTTGGAACGACGGTCCTGCGGATTGAGACCACAAAGCAGTTTGAGGGCTTCCAATCCCGCGTCCATTGCTTCCCGATCCACTGATTCTCCGTTGACCCACAAGCCGTCGATCTCGTAACGAGTCGAGACACCTTGCGCTGAATAGTCCAACATGAGCCGCTCGGCTCTGCGGTCAATGGCGCCGGCAACGATTTCTTTGGCCTGGACATAACCAATGGACTGTCTCGATGCGATCAAGAACGATTGCTGCTTGTTTTTGTCTTCCGACGCCGTTGCGGAAAATTCGACGGCGGCTCCCAACTCGTACGTGTGTAACACTTCGCGTTCGTCTTTGGTCTTTTTGCCCATATTGCTGAACCAGAACTTGATATGGTCCGCCGTAAAGACCTTCTCTGTTTCCAAGACCAGCTTGTTGTAGTGACTGGCAAACATCATGACGGCCACGATGTAGCCAATCAACAAAACAGAAAAACTCACGGCAAAGCCGGCAATCCCTGGGATGGGCAGCACAAAGATGAAAATCAACATGCTGACGGCAAATGACAACGCAAAAGTTGTGTTGGCCATCAGATGGTTGAAATCCGTGGTACGCGTGAGCCGCGTACCGGCCTTGTTGACCCAGGCCGAAGCTTTGACCCACAACAGGAAGAGAATCCAGAACAACGGTAGTTTCCACCAGGAAATGTAGAACCCTTCACCGCGTTCTTCAGGCGTCCAGCTCTGAGCCATCAGTGGGCTCGTGGTTGCCAGCAAGAGCAGATTTGCCAGCATAAAACTCAAGGTGCGTTTCATCAAAGAATTCCAGGTTCGGATACATTGATACCTTTTAGCGCCATCTTTAGTGCGTCCTGGTTCGGCGCTACAGCGAAAGCAGTTGGACGATCGATCAATCCTTCGTCGATCAGCTGCTTCAAGCTCAGCGTGAAGTCTTGCATGCCCTCTTGGTAACCGATTCGAATTGCGTCCGGCAGTTTCTCATCTTGGCTTTCCAAAACCAGTTTACGAATCATCGCAGTAAACGTCATGACTTCGCATGTCGGCACTCGGCCCACTCCCGGTTTGATCGACTTGAGCAGCTTCTGCGCCACAATGCCTTTCATGTTGAATGCGATCGCTGAACGCAGCGCGCTGTGCATTTCTTCGGGGAAAAGGTCGAGGATACGACCGATGGTGGTCGCAGAACTGGATGCGTGGATCGTTCCGAACACCAGATGGCCCGTTTCGGCGGCGTGGATCGCCGTCATGAACGTCTCCTCGTCTCGCATTTCGCCCACCAGAATCACGTCCGGGTCTTCCCGCACAGCATGCTTCATGGCGATGGAAAAGTCCTTCACATCGTCGCCAACTTCGCGCTGGTTGATCAGGCACTTCTCTTCGGTAAACACAAATTCGATCGGATCTTCCAGAGTCAAAATGTGCTTACTGTAGTTTTGGTTGATCCAGTTGAGCATCGAAGCGATGGTGGTTGTTTTTCCCGATCCCGTCACTCCGGCCAACAAGACCATTCCCTGGTCGTACTTACACAAACTCTCCATCACGGGCGGCAGGTTGAGTCCGGCAAAGTCAGGGATCCAATTGCTAATTCGACGAGCCACTAGACCGATGTTGCCCAACTGCTGCAGCATGTTCACACGGAATCGCCAACTCGTCCCGTCAACATCCATCTTGTGGGCAAAGTCGCAGCCACCGTCGACGTCAAACGTCTTCCGCGACCGCTTGTTCATCATCGGAAACAGCAGATTCACCATTTCTTCGGAATCGACTGGTCCACGATTCAGCTCTTTTAAGACGCCGTCAACGCGAACGATCGGTGGTCGACCGACTTTCATGTGCAAGTCGCTACCTTCCAACTTGACCAACGCGCGAAAATACCGATCGACCTCTAAGTCCTCTTTCGTTTCTACAAAGCGGGCACGTAGATCATCGCCTGGGTCCGCAGTCCCCTCCGTCGCCATATTCAATTCTCCTCGGTCTGCCGAACAGGGATTCCTCGTTCAGCCATGATCCGTTTTGTTTCGCGTATCGAAAACTCACCAAAGTGAAAAATACTTGCCGCCAAGGCAGCGTCCGCTTTCCCTTTTAAAATCGCGTCCGCTAAATGGTCTGGGTGTCCCGCTCCACCACTCGCCACCACTGGAACGGTCACAGCGCCGCTCACCGCCGCCGTTACCTCCAAGTCGTAACCGTCCTTGGTGCCATCACAGTCCATACTGGTCAGGACAATTTCGCCGGCACCAAGTCGTTCCACTTCGCCAGCCCAGGCAACCGCCTCCAATCCCGTTGGAGTTCGGCCGCCGTGAATATGCACTTCCCAAACTTCTTCCTCTTCGTGATACACTCGCTTTGGATCAATGTTCACTACGATGCATTGACTGCCGAAGCGACGCGCAGCTCGGCGAACGAATTCGGGGTCCTCGCACGCCGCCGAGTTGATCGATACCTTGTCGCACCCCGCATTTAACAACGACCGTATGTCGTCCAAACTTCTTATGCCACCACCAACCGTTAAGGGCATGAAAATCTGTTCGGCCGTACGACGTACCACATCAATCATGATGTCCCGGCCCTCGTGGCTGGCAGTGATGTCCAAGAACACCAGTTCGTCGGCACCTTCACGCTCATACCGGGCCGCCACTTCAACCGGGTCACCAGCATCGCGCAGATTGACAAATCGCGTGCCTTTGACGACACGCCCACGATCGACATCAAGACAAGGAATTACTCGTTTGGCTAACATCCAGCAACGGTCGCGAGGAAACCCCCAACAAAGGGGATAAGCAAAAAGACTTGGGGTTTCTACCCAGTTTCCTACTGTAAGTGCGACGGCTTGGGTGGTCAACCAACTGAATCGAGGTCGAGACTAAGTTGCGCCGGGAACTTGTCAGTCTCGCAAGGGGCGGCCGTCGGCGTCAGGCACGCTGCCGACAAGAATGAGGATGCTGTCGATAAACGACCAAACTCCGCAACCACCACCCGTGCAGAGCATGAGAATGCCAATGAATGGGTAGCCGAGGTAAAAACGTTGGATGCCAAAATAGCCGAGGAACAAGCCGAGAACACCGGCGACAATCTTCGATTTGTCGCTGTAGTAGTTCCGCTGCCCTGCACCGAGCCGACCACCCGCCATGCTGCCCCCTGTTACGGGGGGCACCGTCGATGATGCCGGCCGCAATACTGGGTAGACGTCTCCAGCCCACACCCAACGTCCACTGGTGGAACACATCAACTGCGACGTGGCCGTCACCCGACCTTGGTTTACCCAGCGGTCGAGTTCTGCTCGATCGACCGGTCCGTACTCGTCGCCGCGAGGGCCCTTGAGACGCCAGGTTTCCGCTGCGGCGGCCGTTCGCTGTTCAACAGGAACATACTGAATCTGGTTGCATTGGGGACACCGCACACGTTTGCCAACGGCCTCCTCACCAATACGCAGTTTCTGTTGGCAACCAGTACAGGTAAGTTCCATTGAAGATTCTCCGCCGCCGTTGCATTCCAAGAGGGATGTCGAAAAAACCACCGACATGCTTGCATTCGCGATTCAGGGGCGAAATCTTGGACTTGCTCGACCGAAAAACTCGGTTTTGGTCAATCGAATGGGCAATTTCTCGTCGCCTGGCAATGGAGATCTACCTCGAAACGTGAAATAATGGCGTAGCTACCATGGCCCAATTATTCCCCATGTTCACCTTCTCAAGTTCACCGTTTGGAGTCACCAATGCACTCAATGCAATGGAACCGTCGCCGCTGGCTAGCCGCTTCATCAGCGGCCGTGAGCACCGTTTTCTTGCCCAATAATTCCGTCCATGCGACCGCCAAAGAGGACGACCCGTTTCGCGGGTGGCCAATCGGAGCTCAGAGCTACTCGCTGCGGAATTTTGATTTTGCCCAAACCGTTCGTCATTTACAGGGTCTGGGCCTGCACTTTGTAGAACTGTACAGCAAACATCTACCGGTGACCGCGACGACAAAGGACATCGCCTCGGTCCGCTCGGTACTCAAGCGTGCGGAGATCCAATTGAGTGCCCACGGCGTCAACGGATTCAGCAAGAACCACGAGGCCAATCGGAAAATCTTCGAGTTTGCCAAGCGGGCTGGCCTGAAGAATATCACGGCGAACCCACAGCTTGACTCATTCGACAGCCTGGACAAGTTGGTTGCCGAATACAACATCCGCATTTGCATCCACAACCATGGTCCAGGAGCAATCTATGATTCGATTCAGAGTGTTGTAGATGCCGTCAAGGACCACCATGCTCTGATCGGCGCCTGTGTTGACACGGGACACTTTATCCGCAGCAAGGAGGATCCGGTTCAGGCCGTACACGACTTGGGAAAACGCGTCTTTGCACTGCACATCAAGGACGAAGCGAAGCAGGAGAAGAGGTCGCACAATGTTGTCATCGGTACCGGGCACCTGGATGTTGTGGGACTGTTCAAAGCGTTAAAGAAAATCGATTTCCCCGCCGACGGCTCGATCTCGCTCGAGTACGAAGCAAATCCTCAAAACCCGATTGACGACATGCGACAGTGCCTGACAGTTGCCACCGAGGCGATCGGCAAGGTCGGCTCCTTCCGCAGCTGATACCGGATGCCGATTTGTTCGATGAAGATCAATGGGCAGCCAACACGTCCAACGCGTCATTAAAAATGGCGCTCGGACGCATTGCTGCTTCCGCTTTCGTCTCGTCGGGTTGATAATAGCCGCCGATTTCGACAGCGCCACCTTGAGCGCTGTTGAGCTGATCAATGACCTGCGATTCGTTTTGGGCGAGCTGTTGCGCGAAGTCGCGAAACTGGTCCTGTAACATTTGATTTTTCGATTGTGACGCCAATTCCTGGGCCCAAAAAAGCGTCAGATAGAAGTGGCTGCCTCGCGTGTCGAGTTCATGGACCGTGCGAGAGGGGGACTTTTTTTCATCGAGAAATCTGCCCGTGGCCCGAGTGAGTGTTTCCGCCAGGACGGCAACTCGTTCATCTCCAGTTTTCTCCGCCATACTCTCAAGGGAAACGGCCAACGCCAAGAATTCACCGAGCGAATCCCACCGCAAGTGTCCCTCGGCCAGAAACTGCTGGACATGCTTGGGCGCCGATCCGCCGGCTCCCGTTTCGAACAGTCCGCCACCGGCTAATAGTGGAACGATAGAGAGCATTTTTGCGCTGGTGCCCAATTCGAGGATTGGAAACAGGTCCGTCAGATAGTCTCGCAACACGTTGCCAGTAACCGAGACGGTGTCCTTTCCGTCCATCGCTCTTTGGCACGTCAATCGCGCCGCTTCCACAGCCGGCAAGATCTGAATATCAAGCCCCTCCGTGTCGTACTCGCACAAGTAGCGTTCTATTTTGTCGATCAGTTTGTTGTCGTGCGCTCGATCTCCGCCCAACCAAAAAATCGCCGGGACGCCGGTCGCACGAGCGCGAGCAACGGCCAGTTTGACCCAGTCGCGAATCGGAGCATCCTTCGTTTGGCACATTCGCCATATGTCGCCTTGCTCGACGCTGTGTTCCATGAGCACTTGGCCCGTGTTGTCGACAACTCGGACCGTGCCAGCTCGTGGGATCTCGAACGTCTTGTCGTGTGATCCATATTCTTCGGCCTTTTGCGCCATCAACCCGACGTTTGAGATGTTTCCCATGGTGGTGACATCGAAGGCACCGTTTTCCTTACAGAAGTTGATCACCTCGGCGTACACACCTGCGTAACAACGGTCGGGAATCATCGCGACGGTATCGTGCAACTGACCATTGGGGCCCCACATTTTTCCTGACAAACGAATCGCCGCGGGCATCGACGCATCGATAATCACGTCACTAGGCACGTGCAAGTTGGTGATTCCTCGATCGGAATCGACCATTGCTAGCTGCGGCCGGTCGGCGTAGACGGCATCGATGTCGGCCTTGATTACAGCTTGCTGTTCCTCTGGCAATGCGGTGATCTTCGCGTAGACATCACCCAGGCCGTTGTTCGGATCGACTCCTAAATCGTTGAAGACGGCCGCGTGTTTCTCGAAGACGTCGTGAAAGAACACACTCACCGCATGCCCGAACATGATGGGGTCAGAGACTTTCATCATGGTCGCCTTCAGATGCAGTGACAGCAACAGATTGTTGGATTTTGCCTCGTCGATCGTACGGGTGAAGAACTCTTGCAGCGCCTGACAGCTCATCACGGCCGCATCAATTACCTCTCCCTCCTGCAAATCTAGGGACTCTTTGAGAACTTCGGTCCCGCCGTCAACGGCGACGAGTTCGATCGCCACGTTGCCGGCCGATTCCATTACGTGTGATTGTTCACTGGAAAAGAAATCGCCATCGGTCATGTAAGCGACATACGTCTTGGAATCGGAGCTCCAATCCCCCATCGAATGAGGGTTCTTCTGTGCATACTCTTTGACCGGCCCGGCGACACGGCGGTCGGAGTTGCCTTCGCGAAGGACCGGATTGACTGCGCTGCCAAGTACTCGCGCGTAGCGGTCCCGAATCGCATGTTCGTCTTCCGACTCAGGCTCCGATGGGAAATCCGGGATGTCGTAACCGTGGTCCTGCAGCTCTTTGATCGCGGCGGATAGTTGAGGAATGGAGGCACTAATATTGGGAAGCTTGATAATGTTGGCGTCCGGCGTTTTTGCCAGCTCGCCCAACTCGTTCAACACGTTGCCCTGCTTTTGATCGTCAGACAGACTCTCTGGAAAATTGGCGATGATTCGGCTCGCCAAAGAAATGTCCTTCTTATCGAAGACGATTCCAGATGACTTCGTGAAGGCCCGAATGATAGGCAGCAAAGAGTGGGTCGCCAGGGCGGGAGCTTCGTCCGTTTTTGTGTAAATAATTCTGTTTACCGTCATACCACGTTCTTTAATCTCAAGCATCGATGAGGAATTTTTGTAACTCGCCTCAGGTTAGCACCATGACTAGTTCGCAACAACTAGCCCAATCATGCGTGCCACTGGCTTTGCCAGTGTTGTTGCTATTAAATCTGTCAGTGTCTTGTGTGAGACGAACTCGCAAGCCTCGGGTCTTTTTGGATTCGCCGTGTGAATTTACAAAACCCGAGGCTAGCGCCTATGGCTCAAATCCAGCGCAACGAATGGACAACGTCCCGTTGCGTTTGCCTACCGGACACTATTGGGCGAACGTTGGTTTGGGATGAAACGTTTTGCCGCGGCGGCAACCAACACGGGAATAGCGACGGAAACACCCAGGGCTAATGGTAACCACTGATGCTGTTCGGCAAAGTCGCCGAACGCTGCATAGCCAAGGGCAATTCCGAGATTACTCAGCAATATCGCGGGTAGGAATCGCCTCCATGCCAGGCGATGGATTCCAGCGATCAGGACACTCGCTTCGGCAAAAACGGGCATCGCTCGTGTCAGTACCAATACGAAAGGACCGTAACGGTCGCTGACCTCCTGCATCCGTTCCATGTCTTCTGGTTTAGAGAACCAACGAGCAAACGGCTGTCCCCAACGTCGCGCCAATGCAAAACCAATCACGGCACCCAGATTCATGCCGACCCATGTCGACAAGGTCCCCCGCCACCAACCCAATTGCCAACCACTCAGCGTGCTGATGACACTTGATGGAATCGGTAATAGGATGTCGGTCGAAAGAAGGCCGATCACTACCGCCGCGGTGGCGCCGTCTGCTGGAGGTTCCTCGGAGAACTTCTTCAACCACTCTTCGAACTGACCGCCAAAAAACAAAAACGGGATGATCGGTATCAGCAGTACCACACACATCAATGGTAGAGTTCGAAATAGTTCTCGCAATGTGCAACTCTCGCTTAACGCCCGTCCAAGCTTACATCGTAGTATTCAAGCGCCCATTCTCGCATGTATCGCACTTGGTTCGGTTCCATTCGATAGACGATCAAATCGGGGTTGTCCAAGTTGCCGAGGTATTGCCGCATCAACGGGTTGCTCTCCCAGATATCCTCGAGCACCGCTCGATCGTCAACGATGTGCGCGATGGCGGTGATGCGTACTTGATTGTGTTCGCTGTCCAAATAGCACAATTCAACTTTGGGGTTGGCCGCAATCTCGACGGTCTTGTGATATCCTCGGAGATTGGCAACGTACACAGTGAACCCCTCCGTCCTGACCGGCGATACGGGTCTCAACCGAGGTTGGTCTCCGTCCAGCGATGCCAGGTAGGGGAAACGATCGTTTGCCAACACATCCAGTGCAATTTGGACCAGTTCCTGGGGATCGATTGGTTTCGGTTCGGGCTTGGGCATTGGCGGATTTTAGCACATTTCGCGCACACGATTCGATGGCCGCCTGATAATGCAAAACCCGAGGCTAGCGCCCTCGGCTCAAATCCTCAGTATTGTTCCGTCATTTCTTTAACATCTTGACGAGCCAGCAATACAATGCCCCAGTCTTTCAATTGACCGCTTACTACCGTGCCAGCCTGAGAGCTTCGACATCGACGATCCATCGCTGGCGGATTTCGACCCCACGTTTTACATGCAACTGGCCGGTGACGACGACCGTTTTGTCGTGCCATTTCTTGGCGAGTTGCCAGAGTTCCATCCGCTCTGCGAATTCAAGTTCCAAGGTGACACCGTTTGCCGCGATCGTCACGCCGGTTGTTTCACCGCCGATGGCAAGGACCTGGCTGTTTAGCTTTCCGCGAACTTCCAATTTGACATATTGATCCTTCACTGGTTTTGGTTTGCGGGCCGTTGGATCGTTGAGCCGCCACTTTACGTTCGATCGAAGGACAAAAAGATGGAGATGTGGACGCAGGTCTCGCGTGCGCCCTGGTAGGTAGCGAAACACAATCTGCTCTGGAAAGGACTCGAGGACGTCGAATTCCAAGCGGTCCTGCCCAGACCCACGCCAGGCAAAAATCAAGACTTGCTGTTTCTGCCAATCCAGTTTGTCCTGGAACTTGGCGAGCTGTTCTTCGGAAATGTGTTTGGCCAATTCCCTTGCCGAGCGAACGACAATTGGCGACCTTCCCTTGGTAGCCAGATAGACACTCGGTTTGGCCGGAAAGGCACCCCGGATCGCCTCGATCGGGTCAATGGCTTGGCCATATACGGTCGAAATCAATGCCAGGCTGCCCAGAACGGCGGTCGGTGAAACACATTGCGGCAATCGACCATTCATCATCTCACTCCTCAGTCAATACGGCGGATTGATAACTGAAAAAACGTCCATCACGTTGTTCTAATCACTCAGACGATATACTAGTGGTTTCGGATTTCGGCATTTCGACCGGGCCCAAAACTCATGCACCGAGTTTCACTCTTACTGTTCCTTTTGCGAATCGAGGATCGCCGATTCTTTGGTCTGCTCCTCGGCGTACTCTTTACGGTGGGGCCATCGGCCGTCTGCCAGGCAGCGAAAGAGCCAATCGAGTTTGAGCGAGACATTGCCCCAATTTTCGCCACTCGCTGTCTCCGCTGTCACTCACCGAACAACAAGAAGGGTGAGATTTCGCTGGCGACTGGCGATGACCTGAAAGAAAACGATTTGGTTGTCGCGGGTGATCCAGATTCAAGTCACTTGCTGGATGTGTTGACAGCCGTGGACGGCAAGCGGCCGGAAATGCCGAAGGACGGCGAGCCGTTGTCGGACAAACAAATTGAGTTGATTCGCCGCTGGATCGATGAAGGGGCGAATTGGCCTCAGGACGTGACAATTCTCGAGCCATCGAAAGCCGACCACACATGGTGGTCGCTGCAGCCATTGAGTCTTCCCGAGCAGAAAGGCGATCTCAACAGCATTGACGACTTTATCTTGGCTGGGTTGAAGGCGAACCACTTGCCGATGAATCCGCCAGCAGACCGTCACACGCTGATCCGCCGTGTCACCTACGATTTGATTGGACTGCCCCCAACACCCGAAGAGGTGAGTGATTTTGTCGCAAGCTCGGATCCGAACGCTTACGAGCAGCTGATCGATCGCCTGCTTGAGTCGTCTCATTACGGCGAGCGTTGGGGTCGTCACTGGCTCGACGTCGTGCGTTTTGGTGAGAGCAACGGGTTCGAACGCAACGTCCTAATCAACGACCTGTGGCCCTTTCGAGACTACGTGATTCGTTCCTTGAATGCAGACATACCTTTCGATCAGTTCATTCGTGAACACTTGGCCGGCGATGTCATTGGCAAGGACGACCCGGACCGAGAGATCGGTTCCGCGTTTCTCGTTGCTGGCCCGTATGACGATGTCGGCAACCAGGACCCAGTGCAGGTGGCTCAGATTCGCGCCAACACGATTGATGAGATGATTCGCGCGACAGCTGAAGCATTCCTTGGCATGACGATCGGTTGCGCCCGCTGCCACAACCACAAGTTCGATCCGATCCAACAACGCGACTACTACGCTTTATATGCCACTTTCGCGGGCGTGCGACATGGTAGCCGCGTCGTGGCGACACCGAAGGATCGAGCGGCCCACGCCGCCAAGATCAAGCCGTTGGAAGCAGTGCGAGCCGGATTGGTAGCTCAGCGCGACGCGGTCACCCATGCAATCGCGACTCGAGGCGAGCAAAACTTGGCCACGCATGAAAAGACGTGGACCCGCGAACCATGCAACCGCGAGGGAACGGAGGAGACTTTCGAGCCGATCGATGCAAAGTTCATCCGCCTGATCTCTGAAGGACAAGACGCCAACATTGACGATACGAAACGGTTCGGCATCGATGAGTTCGATGTCTGGTCAACAGGACCGAATCCTCGCAATGTAGCGTTGGCCTCCAACGGCGGCCGAGCTAGTGGCGCCAGCCGGAAAATCGAAGACTTTCCCGATGCCTACGGACCGCAACTCGCTATCGACGGCAAGACCGGCGCACGCTTCTTGGCCACCGGCGGACAATTGACCATAGAACTGGCGAAACGGACGAAAATTCAGCGAGTTTACTTTTCGAGTGCTCGTGGGCAGACCAAGTCCGACCAACGAAAATTCGTGTTTGTTGGCGAGTATCGTATCGAAGTATCGACTGACAGAGAGTTTTGGAAAGAGGTCGCCAATTCCCATGACCGGAAGCCTGTTAATGATGATCATCGCAAGAAGCGACTGTTCGACCTTGAGAGTAACGACGCCGAGAAAACAGAACTGGCTCAGCTGGGCCGTCAGCTTGCAAAGGTGCGTCGAGACGTCGCAGCGATTCCTAAACTGCCTACGGTTTGGGTCGGGACACGCGTTGCCGAGGACGCCGCCGGTCCTTTCCACATATTTGTCGGAGGAAGTCCTCAGCGGAAGGGAGAAACGGTCGTTCCCGCCAGCCTTGGCGTACTGGACAAGGTTGTTCCTGCATACGCTTTAGATCCTGCGGCCCCAGAGAGCGAGCGGCGGCGGGCTTTGGCCGACTGGGTGGTGGACAAGGGCAACCCACTCACGCCGCGTGTGCTCGCCAATCGCCTCTGGCATTACCACTTTGGAACGGGCATCGTCGATACGCCAAGTGATTTCGGTTACATGGGAGGCCGACCGACCCATCCCGAACTGCTCGACTGGTTGGCCTGGCAGGTTTTACAGCACGGGTGGCGCTTGAAGCCCATGCACAAGCTGATCATGATGTCGCAGACCTACCGTCAATCCAGCGCCCACCACGAGAATTCGGCGAACATCGATGTTGGCTCTCGCCTGCTGTGGCGGTTTCCACCGCGGCGGCTGTCGGCCGAAGAAATCCGTGACACGATCCTGGTCGTTGCTGGAAAGCTGGACACGCGAGGGGGCGGTCCGGGGTTCCGACTCTATCATTTCATGCAGGACAATGTCTCTACCTATGCGCCGCTCGACAATCACGCTCCCGACACTTATCGCCGGGCCGTTTACCATCAAAATGCCCGAGCTTCGGTAGTCGATTTGATGACCGATTTCGATCAGCCTGATTGCGCGTTTTCGACACCACGTCGAGCTGAAACAACCACGCCGTTACAGGCGCTTACGATGCTCAATCACAATTTTACACTCGATATGTCCCGTTCCTTGGCTGCACGGGCAGCACAGGACGCGGGACCACGACCTTCCGCTCAGGTGCAGCGAGTTTACTTGTTGTGCTACGGACGCGAGGCGGCGGCAGATGAAATTGGACCGTGCATAAAACTGATCCGAGAACATTCACTAGAGACCCTCTGTCGTGTCCTTCTCAATACGAGCGAGCTGATTTTCGTACGATAGCGTCGTGATAAAACGGGCAGACCAAAAAATATCACCGTCAGGACAGATACCATGCCATCGGACGACTCCTCCCTGCAAATACTGACGCGACGTCAGCTGCTGGGCAACGTCTATACGGGCCTTGCTGGCGTTGGGCTCATGCAACTTCTCACGGAGTGTGGAACGGCTGCCGAGACCGAATGGGAACCTGGCCGAGGGAAAACACATCACTCGCCCAAGGCAAAACGCGTCTTGCAAATTTTCTGTCCTGGAGCCGCTTCACATGTGGACCTTTGGGAACACAAACCGTCATTAGATAAATGGCATGGCAAGCCATTACCGGGCGAAGAGGAGTTTCTGTCGTTCCAGGGCAAAAACGGAAATCTGATGAAGAGTCCCTGGCCATTCGCCGCCGCCGGTCAGAGCGGCAACAAGATCAGCTCGTTGTTGCCACATATGGCGGAGCACGTTGACGATATCGCATTTATCCACTCGATGAGCAACGCGTCGAACACGCACGGCCCAGCATGTGTGTTCATGAACACCGGTCATCCGACGGAGGGATTCCCAAGTGCTGGTGCGTGGCTCGGTTATGCATTGGGTAGTGAGAACGACAACTTGCCGACGTATGTGGCGATTCCCGACATTCGCGGCGAACCACCAAATGGCAAAGCGAATTGGTCGAACGGCTTTCTGCCCGCGCGGCATCAAGCGATCATGATGAGCGATCAACAACCGATACGAAATCTGTCCCGTCCGGCCGAGATCACGGAATCTCAAGAGACGGCCACGAAGCAGCTGCTCGAGCGACTGAACCGTAAGTTTGCCGATGCCAATCCTGCCGAAACCGATCTACAGGCGCGTGTGGACGCCTACGCGCTAGCGGCAAAAATGCAGCTCTCCGCGCCCGAAGTTTCCGATCTATCGCGTGAGTCCCAAGCGACACACGACAAATACGGAACTGGTGACAAGAATGCCTTGAAGGCCGGGTATGGTCGCAACTGTCTTCTCGCGCGGCGACTGCTCGAGCGCGGCGTTCGCTATGTCAACCTGTACTGTGCGTCACGGGCATCGGGAGTCGATGGGCTGTTGAACTGGGATGCTCACAAAACTCTTAAGGCCGATTACGAGCGCCACTGCCCAATCTTTGACGGTCCGACCTCCGCGCTGCTCAACGACTTGAAACAATCCGGCTTGCTTGAAGAGACGCTCGTGCTCTGGACCACGGAATTCGGCCGCATGCCGACGCATCAATTGGATACAGCAGGACGCGACCACAACGCGGATGGCTTCACCTGCTGGATGATGGGAGCTGGTGTTAAGGGTGGAACCACTTACGGGGCGACGGATGCATTCGGTCGTCGCGCTGAAGTAAATCCAACCACGGTCTGGGACTACTATGCCACGGTGTTGCACCTTCTCGGCTTTAACCACACCGGACTCACATGGTACCACAACGGACTCAACCGCCGCTTGACGGACGTGCACGGGACCGTAATTACGGACATCTTGACCTGATCCAAAGGCTGAAGATATGCGCGCGGGCTGGTTCGCTGAAAAAATTCGACACGACCCCCAGTTGGAACGAGTGTGAACCGCTACGATCGCGTAAAGCTACTTGGGGCACTCTGAGGCAAAGACCGTCTTC